>JBFGCM010000035.1:0-33518 GCA_041581135.1 Acidimicrobiia bacterium | reverse complement strand
GGGTGCGCCCTCGCGGCGGACGCGCCAGGACCCCCGGCGTCGGGCCCGGGGGTCCTGCGCGTGCTACTTGCCCTTCTTATTCAGGTTGAAGTTCTCGTTCACGACTCGGAAGTCGCCGTTCTGGTCGATCTGGGCCACGAACGTCCACGAGTAGTGCCAGGCGGATCCGTCCGATTCGTAGACGGTTCCCTGCCCCTGATCCCCAAAGGCATTGGTGCGAGTCAACGAGACGTCGAGATCGTTGTCGTGCCCGCTCACCTTCAGTTCACCCGTCGCCCACGGACCGTCCTGTGCATCGGTATCGACACACGCGTTCACCGGGTCGTCAGGATCGTCCATGTTCCAGAGCTCGATAGGTCGTGTCGCCTTGTACGAAAAGACCACGGCCCCTTGGCCGGTCTCGTTGAACGTGACAGGAACGAGCTCGATGACCGGTGGCGGTCCGATGAAGCCGCCCTCCGCCCACGCACACACGTCATCACGCGTGGTGTTCCAGAAGACCACCTTCCCGTTCTCGAAATCCGGGAAGACGAGCAGGAGCGGTATGTCTTCCTCCACAGGTGGCGCCGCCTGCACCGGTAGCGCCACTACCGACACCATCATCGTCGCTGCGGCAAGCAGCAGCGCGAAGCGGGTTCTCATTGTGTGTCCCCTCTCTTGGTATGCCCGCCCACACCCGATTCTCTCGATCGAAGTTCCGGCAAACTCCCTTCCTCTCGGGCCCTCAGACCAAAGCGTACGGCTTGGTCCACCCACGTGGCGCGGCTCTTTCGAGTGCGTCGGGTGTAGCCGCCGCAACCCCAGGGACGGCGGAACCAGGTACGTGCGCGAGTGAAATGGGCGACCCCGAACACACGGTTCGGTCGTGGTGCGGTATCTTTCTGGTTTGTGAGCACTGACGGCGCGGCTCGGGGCCAGAGCGCGATCATCGACCGGCTCGTCGACCACCTGGATACCGACGGGGCATCGGACGCCGTCCTCCCGTTCGCCCGTGCCTATCTCCGGCGGATCTCCCCCGAGCATGTGGCCTCGCGCAGCATGGACAGCCTGCAGGCCGAGGTCGAGGATGTGTTCCGGTTCGCCAACGCCCGCCACGACAACGAGCCCGCGCTACGGGTCTTTCAACCCGAGTTGTCCACGCACGGGTACGAGGTGCCCGGCAGCGTGGTGGAGGTGGCGGCGCCGGACATGGAGTTCTTGGTCGACTCGATCACCAACGAGATCGAGGGCCAGGGTCACACCATCGTCCGCGTGCTGCACCCGGTCGTGGGCACCACGCGTGACGCGGACGGCACGATCACCGCGGTGGTGCCGGCACGCACGGCCAGCCGCCGCGAGTCGATACAGCACTACGAGCTGAGCCGCCGGCTCGATGCGGACGAGGCGGCCGAGCTCCAGGCCGGACTCGAACAGGCGCTGCAGGACGTGCGGCGCGCCGTCAGCGACTTCGAGGCGATGCAGGGTGCCGTGTACCGAATGGCGAAGGTCGCCCGAGCCGGCTCGCACCGCTACAGCACGGAGGACATCGACGAGGCAGTGGCCTTCCTGGAATGGCTGCTCGACCTGAACTTCGTGTTCCTCGGCTATCGGGAGTACCAGATCACCGAGGAAGGGGGTGAGCGCATGCTGTCGGTGGTCCCCGGATCAGGGCTCGGCATCCTGCAGGCCGACAAGGAGTCGGCGTACGTCACGCCGGTGGCTCTCTCGGCGCTCCGCCCCTCGCTACGTGCCAGGTACGAGTCCGGCGATCTCCTCGTCATCACGAAGACCAACTCGACATCTCGCGTACACCGTCGCGCCAAGATGGACTACATCGGCGTCCGGCACATCGGACCGGACGGAGCGGTCATCGGCGAGGCACGCCTGCTCGGACTGTTCACCTCGAAGGCGTACATGGTGATGGCGGACACGATTCCGATGCTGCAGCGGAAACTGCAGCAGAT
The DNA here is from genome assembly GCA_041581135.1 of Acidimicrobiia bacterium. Lineage (GTDB taxonomy): Bacteria > Actinomycetota > Acidimicrobiia > Spongiisociales > UBA5794 > JBFGCM01. The sequence continues at coordinate 31,575 of JBFGCM010000035.1, read as the reverse complement.
CATCGAAGCCGAAGACCTCATCGAGGGCAGCCATCTCTACAAGGAGCTGGTACAGCTGTTCAACAGCTTCCCCACCGACGAGTTGTTCGCAACGCCGACCGAGGCCATCCGGGAGAGCCTCCTCGGGATCCTCGACCTCGAGGAGCGCCAACAGGTGCGCCTCTTCATCCGACGCGACCTGTTGCAGCGGAACGTCTCCGTCCTCGTCGTGATGCACCGCGATCGGTTCAATGCGCCGCTCCGCAAGACGTTGCAAGAGTTGTTCCTGGAGCGTTTCGGCGGCACCTCCATCGACTACCGGCTTGCGCTGGACGAGTCCGCCATGGCCCGCCTCCATTTCACGGTCTGGGTCAGCGCACGCTCCATGCCGAGCGTCTCGTTCGAGGCACTCGAGGCCGAGGTCATCGCGGCGGCACAGACATGGGAGGAGCGACTCGCCGAGGGGCTCCTCTCACGCTACGGACGCGAAGTCGGGCGAGCGCTCGTCGAGGAGTGGGCCGGCCGGTTCCCGGGCTACTACCGATCATCCACACCGGTCGACATCACCGTGGGCGACATCACCATGCTCGATCAGCTCACCAGAGCCGCCGACGGGCGACCCGTGGTGGGCCTGCAGAACGAGAGCGCCGACGGTGAACGGCTCACCCGTCTGGCCGTGTACCGCTCGGACGGAAAGCTGGAGCTGTCGGCCATCATGCCCACGTTGGAGGCACTGGGACTCCGCGTCGTGGAAGAAGTGCCCACCCGGCTCAGCGGGGGAAGCGGCGAGACCTTCATTCACGACTTCGGCGTCGTCGACTTGGACGGGCAGATGCTCGACATCGACGAAGTGGGCGAGCGGGTGGCTGCGACGATCGTGGCGGTGCTCGCCGATGGCGCCGAGTCCGATTCGTTGAACCGGTTGATTCTCTCCGCCGGCCTGACGCATGAGCAGGTCCGGATCCTTCGCGCCTACCGCACGTACTGGCAACGCGTGAGCCCCGGTTTCACGGTGGGGTACATCAACGACACCTTCGCCGCCCATCCGAGCATCGCCACCGACCTCCTCGAGCTGTTCGCCGATCGGTTCGACCCTGAGCTGACCGATGCCGAGGAGACGCTGCTGCTGGCCCGGATCCATCTGGCTCTCGACGCCGTTGCCAGCCTCGATGAGGACCGCATCCTCCGAGGCTTCCTCGGTCTGATCCTGGCCACCGAACGCACCAACGCCTACCGGGACGGCCCGGATCGCCTTGCTTTCAAGTTCAAGTCGGATCAGGTGCCGGACATGCCGGAGCCCGCGCCCGAACACGAGATCTTCGTGTACGCCCACGACATCGAGGGCATCCATCTGCGCGGCGGCCCCGTGGCCCGCGGTGGTATCCGCTGGTCGACTCGGAGGGAGGACTACCGCACCGAGGTACTCGGCCTGATGAAGGCCCAAATGACCAAGAACGCCGTGATCGTGCCGACCGGGGCCAAAGGCGGCTTCGTGCTCCGCCAATCACCAAACGATCCTGCCGAGCTGCCGAACGCAGTGCGGGAGGGCTACAAGACGTTCATTCGGGCACTGCTCGACGTGACGGACAACCTGGTCGACGGAACCGTCGTGCATCCGGACGGGATCCGCGTGTACGACGGGCCGGACCCGTATCTGGTGGTGGCCGCCGACAAGGGCACCGCCTCGTTCTCGGACACCGCCAACCAGTTGGCGGCAGAGTATGGATTCTGGCTGGGCGACGCGTTCGCCAGTGGCGGTTCTGCCGGGTACGACCACAAGGCCCTCGGAATCACGGCGCGAGGGGCATGGGAATCGGTCAAGTGGCACTTCCGTGAGCTCGGTGTCGACATCATGGAGGAACCGGTGACCGTGGTGGGCGTCGGTGACATGTCTGGCGACGTGTTCGGCAATGGGATGCTGCTGTCCCCACTTCTCCGCCTCGTGGCGGCCTTCGACCATCGCCACATCTTCATCGACCCGAACCCGGATCCGACCACCTCCTTCGCAGAGCGGCAGCGCCTGTTCGCCCAACCCGGGTCGTGCTGGGGCGACTACGACGCCTCGCTGATCTCCGCCGGAGGCGGGGTGTACCCACGAAGCGCCAAACGCATCGAACTGTCCGAGGAGGCGTGCCGGGCGCTGGACGTGGAGGCTCGGGAATTGACGCCGGACGAGGTGATCCGCGCCATCCTCCGTGCTCCGGTCGACCTCTTCTGGAACGGTGGCATCGGGACGTTCGTCAAGGCGTCCACCGAGGGCAACGAGCAGGTCGGGGATCGTGCCAACGACGCGCGCAGGGTGAACGCCACCCAGCTGCGCTGCAAGGTGGTCGGAGAGGGGGGCAACCTCGGCCTCACCCAACCGGCACGGATCGAGTTTGCGAGGGGCGGAGGACGAGTGTTCACGGACTTCATCGACAACGCCGGCGGCGTGCACTGCTCCGATCGCGAAGTCAACCTCAAGATCCTCCTGGGCCTTGCCGAGGCCCGGGGCGAGCTCAGCCGAGAGGAGCGTGACCATCTGGTGGAGGAAGTGGTCGACGACGTGGTGGCCGCCATCCTCTATGACAACTTCCTCCAGGCACAGATCCTGGCGCAAGACGTGGACCGTTCTGCGGCGCACATCGAGGATTACGAAGAGCTCATGCTGGCCCTCGAGGGCGAAGGCACCCTCGACCGCGCCAACGAGCACCTCCCGGACGCCGACGCCATGTACGAGCGGGCCCGCACCGGCGAAGGAATGACCGCTCCCGAGCTCTCCGTGCTGCTGGCGTACGCCAAACGCAGCCTGCGCCGATGGCTGCTCGAATCCGACCTCCCCGATTGGCCAGGTTTTGCGGGAGTGGTCGACGACTACTTCCCCGAGAAGGTGGCTACCCGGTTCGTGCATCTGATACCGGAGCATCCGCTCCGCCGTGAGCTCGTGGCCACCATCGTGGCCAACCGAGTGGTCAACTCCGAAGGAGTCACGTTCGTCACGCGACTCCGCAGCGAGACCGGCGCAACGGCCGACCAGGTGGTTCGGGCCTACCACATCGCGAGGAACGTGACGGACGCCGCGGAGCGCTGGCACGATGTCGAGCAGCTGGTCGGCGAGCTTCCCACGGAAGTCGTCCGAGAGCTGCTGGCCGGCATCGACGAGCTGGTCGAGTCCGTGGCTCGCTGGTACCTGGCCAACCCCGGCACCGACATCATGAGCGAGGTGATCAAGGCAGCCAAGCCTGCGTTCCAAGAGCTCTCCACCACGATCACCGAGAGCGGCCCGGCCCAGTGGCGCGAGGCACGTGAGGCGGTCGTCACCCGCTGGACCGACCGCGGCGTACCGCGCGAGATCGCCCGCCGCCACGTGTACCAGGAGGAGCTGATCCACGCTCCTGACATCATCGAGGTTGCCCGTGTCTCCGGCCGTTCGGTGCGTCACGTCGCCGACCTGTTCATGCTCTCCGGACCGGCGTTCGAGTTGGACTGGCTCGAAGCCCAGGTGGAAGCCATCCCGACGGGTAATCGGTTGCAACGTCGCGCCATCCAAACGGTAGAAGACGACTTGGTGCGGCTACGACGCCAGCTCGTCGAGAGCATCCTCGCCGACTCCGACGCCATCGACCCGCAGGCGGCCCTCGAGCACTATCTGGTCGCCCGCACCAACGAGCTGGGGCAGCTCGTCCGGCTCATGCGGGCACTGACCGCAGAGGGCGTGACGGACCTTGCTCCGGTGATCGTGGCGATGCGCCAGATTCGCGACCTCGTCACCTGACGGGACCCGCCGATCGTCGGCTCATTCGCCGAGTCGCCGCTTGATCTCGTCAGGAGGCACCGGAGGCTCGCATGAGGCCGGACGCGACCACTCCTCGAGAGTCGCCACTGCATGCCGATACCCCGCCTCGAGAATCGCGGCATGGGACTGGAAGTCGAGGATGGCGTATCGCCCGACCGGGGGTTGGAACACGAGATCGGCGTAGGTGGCTCCGTGGCGGCCGGTGGCGGCCGTCGCACTCGTGAGCAGGTCGATCATCCGCGGGAGTTGCATCGGCTCTTTGCGGGGGGCGTATCGACGACCCAGCACGGTCCACCCCGAGACCACGCCGTCGGAACCGAGGTCCTCAACAGGCAGCTGCGACGACCCCTGCACGTCGGAGGCGATGACCGTTGCCGGGTCGAACAACTCGCGCATGACGTCTGCGGGCAGGTTGTTGAGCACGCCCCCGTCCACCAGCACCTGCCGTGCCGAGCCACGCATCGGTGGAAACACGCCGGGGATGGCGACGCTGGCACGGATCGCCCGCCACATGGGCCCGACCGAGTGCACCTGGAGCGCACCGTTCGTGAGGTCGGTCGAGACGCAGAAGAAGTCGGTGCGCATGTCCTCGATATCCGAGTCGTGGTAGAGGTCCTGGATGGCACGCTTCAGCCGCTGTCCACTGGCGAGGGCAACCGCCGGGAACACGGGATCGATCAGTGACCCGCGGTCGACGGTGACCATCCGAGCCTTGGCGGCCATCTCCTCCCAATCCCAGCCGCTCGCATAGATGCCTGCCACCACGGCACCGATGCTGGCCCCGCCCACGTGGTCGATCGGGATCCCCGCCTCGATGAGCGCCTTCAGCACACCGAGGTGGGCGAAGCCCTTGGCGCCACCGCCACCGAGCACCATGCCGACGGTGGCGCCTCCGACGATGCGGCTCACGCGCTGGAGGTCGGCCGTCGACCAAGTCGTCACGTGGTGATGGCGGTCGACGTCCCGCGGTCGTAGATATGCACGGGTTCCTCTTGGCTGCCCGTCGGAGTGGAGCACCACCAGATGGCGCTCGGCGTAGCCGTGTTCGGACCGCTCTTCCACTGCGGCCACCTCGGCCGGCCCCCGTTCCCGGAGACCCGACGCCCGACCCACCACCAGCGTGGCGTCGGCATGGCGGACGCACCGGCGGGTCCAGTCGGAGTCGGCGGCCTCGGCGACGAGCACGGTGAGGTCGTGGTCCGCCTCGATCCGGTGGAGAAACTCGGTCAGCTCGGCTTCGCGCGGCAAGCCGGCGGCATCGGAAGCCACGTCGCCGTGTCGGACGACGACCACCCGTTCGAACGGACCCGGGACTTCGGCAAAGCGGGCGGCGAATTCCTCGTGATCTGGTTCGGTGCCCGCCGGGATGATCGCAGCGACGCTGGGACGGGGCCGGGGTTTGTGGTCATGGATCGACTGTTCCAACCGCTGCACCACCGTGCGAGCCATGCCGAGCACCACCTGCGGGTCCTGCAGGGCGACACGGTGGAAGTCGCTCGCGTTGAGGCGGAGCAGACGGCAGTTGCGCACTGCACGTACGGACGCCGACCGGCGCGAGCCGCTCAACAATGCCATCTCGCCGACGACACTGCCGGGACCGAGCTCGGCGATCGTGGTGGTCCTTCCGCCGCTGTGGGTAGACACTTCGAGACGACCGGTCACCACGATCCAGGCGTCACCGGGAGGATCGCCTTCCGACATCAGGATCTCGCCACGGGCGATGTCCACGGGAATGAGGCAGGCGGCGAGCGCCTGCAGCTGCTCGTCGGCGAGGTTGCTGAACACCAGTCCGTCGCGAAGGTGGGTGAGCGCCCTGAACGAGGCGTCACTCATGGCACGACCTGACCCACTCCCACACGGAGGGGACTCTACCGATGCGGCAAGTTCGAGGCCTCGCCCGGGACGAGTGCCATGCGGCCACGCTCTGCTGAGCTCCAGACGATCCGCCGGGAGCGGAACCGCTCGTCACCAGTCCTTCACCAGCGCCACAGACCGCGCCGTCTCGACGAAGCCGAGCCGCGTGTAGAGCCCGAACGCCCCCGTCGGGCTTTCCGCATCGACGGCGAGCGTCGCATGGGTCAGACCCTCGGCCCCAAAGCGCTGCATGGCATCCACCAACAGCGCGCTGGCCAAGCCCCTTCTGCGCCACGCCCGCCGCGTGCCCAGCGTCAAGATCCAGCCCTCCCTTCGACCCCGGATCTCCCAATCGTGGGGAAAGACACCCGCCACCGACAACGCCACAACCTCGTCGTCGGCCACCGCCACCGCGGACAGGTCGAGGCGCGTCCCCGGCTCGTCCAGCAGGCGCTTCCATTCCTCGAACGGACTCGTGACCGATCCCCAGTGGTCCACGAACGCCTCGCGCCGCGCCTGCCACGTGCTGTAGGCCCACCGATCATCCCACGGCAGCACGTCGACACCCGGCGGCAGCTCGATCGGTGGAATCGGGTCGGCGAGCGCTCGCGCCATCTCGACGAAGTACCGCCGCACCTCGAACCCGAGCCGTTCATACATCCCGATGCGGGCAGGCATGACGGCCTCTGCCCACCCCCGAATCACCCGGGGGGTGTCGTCGTCGCGCTCCGCCATCTTCTCCCGGACCCGCGCCTCGCCCCACCACACGCCGAACTCCTCGAGGTGCTCGGCGCCGGGCAGCGCCAGCGTGAGGACGAAGCCGCGATGCATGACGCCCTCCTGTGAGGAGACACGCACGACGCACGACGCCTGCATGACACCCTCACGATCGACGGCAACGAGCGTGTCGGCGGCGAGGTCGACCTTGGGGTCCTCCAGCTCGTGCCGCACCTCGCCGAGTGACGTCCGGTACGACAGACCGTTACCCGTTTCGAAGCCCTCATGCAGAGCGTGGTAAGCAACGGCATCGTCGAGGGTCATCGACCGCCACGTGATGCCGCCGTCGGAAGGGAGCTCGACCATCTGCCATCAGTATGGCTGTGCGGGCGCGAGTCGGGTCGACGTTTCCCATCGTCCCTTCCTCGGGTACAGAATGGAGGGGCGAGCGAAAGGAGCCTCCGATGATCTGCGCGCATGATGCCTGCACTTGCGCCGTCGAAGACGGTCTCGAATACTGCGGGCCTTCCTGTCGGATGGGCATCGACACCAGCGACACCGGCGAAGCGTGCAAATGCGGACACGCCGAGTGTGTCGCCACCATCGGCCAGGGGTGAGCCGCTGGTTCCCTGAGAGCTGAGCGCAAGGCCGCCCACGGCGCCGCCACTTCCGTGAACGCTCCCACAGCGACCGACTCGACTGGCATACTCGACGGATGAGAGAGCGCGCGGTGTCCGCACGCAGCGGCATGGCAGAGATCGCGGGCGATCTCACCGGCTCGCGCCTCCCGGCCACCGTTGCCATCGGACTCGTCTTCGGTTTCGTCAACGGGCTGTTCAGCGTGGCGCTCATGTCATTGATCTTCTCCGGAGACCTGAGAGACGCCTTGCCGTTGGGTATCGGCGTGGGTCTCACCGCGTCGGCGGCGCTCGCCCTGGTGATCGGCACGATGAGCCGGTTCCCGGGAATGTACGGCGGCATCCAGGACAACAGCGCCGCCATCCTGACCCTCGCCGGCGCCTCGATCGCCACGGCGGTGGTGGGCCCTGATGCCGTCGACTCGGTCATCGCCATGATGGCGACGGTGTCCCTCGGCGCCGGCGTGCTCTTCTTGGTGATGGGGCGTTTCCACCTCGGCGAGATCGCCCGCTACGTACCCTTCCCGGTGGTGGGGGGACTTCTCGCAGGCACCGGCTTCCTGATCCTGCGAGGCGGCTTCGGCCTGCTTCAGGCCAACGTCGATGACCCCTTGGCGGCCGACGGCGTGGCCGTGCTGTGGGCGGGTCTGGCTTTGGCCGGTGCCTTCCTACTCGCCACCCTGCTGCATTGGTCGTCGCGGACCTACCTCCTGATGCTCGTGTCGGCCATCGCCGCGTTCCATGTCATCAGCCGGCTGGCTGGAGTCGGCCAGGCTGCCGCACTCGACCGGGGCTGGATGCTGGGACCGTTCCCCGAAGGAGGACTGTGGCCGGGATTGGCTGTCGACGCCTTGGCCGGCGCCGACTGGGGAGCCGTTGCGGGAGAGGCCGCCAACTTGGGAACGATCCTGGTGCTGGCTCCGCTCACGTTTCTTCTGTATCTGAGCGCCGTGGAGGTCGGCACCAACAGCGACCTCGACACCAGCGCGGAGCTCCGTGCGACCGGGTGGGCCAACCTGGCCGCCGGTGCGCTCGGCGGCCCACCGGGGTTCGTGTATCTGTCCGACACGCTGTTCGCCCACCGGCTGGGCGGAGCACGGCGGGGAGCCGTGATCGTGGCCTCGCTCAGTTTGGTCGGGCTCACGTTGGTGGGCAGCACGGTGCTGGAGTTCCTGCCGCAGTTCGTCATCGGCGGCCTCCTCGTGTTCGTCGGGATCGACTTCCTGCTCGACTGGCTGTGGAGATCCCGGCATCGCATGTCTCGGCTCGACTACGTGCTCATGGTCGGCATCGTGGCCACCATCGCCACCGTCGGGTTCCTCGAGGGCGTGGCAGCCGGCGTCGGCGCCGCCATCGTGCTCTTCGTGTACCGCTACAGCCGTATCGACGTGGTCAAACATCAGCTCACCGCTCGCGAGCATCGCAGCAACATCGAGCGGCCCATCCACGAGTCGGAGTACCTCAACGAAGTCGGAGAGGCCGTGCTCATTCTCGAACTCCAAGGCTTCATCTTCTTCGGTACAGCCAATCAGATCGTCGACACCGTGAAGCGCCACCTGCAATCGTCGGGGAACGTGCGGCACATCGTCTTCGACTTCCGGTTGGTCACCGGCGTCGACTCCTCGGCCGTGGCGCTGTTCGAGCGCATCGCGGCGCTGGCGCGGGAGCACGGTTTCCAGCTGGTGCTCAGCGGCCTCCGGCCATCCGCTCGGGCCCAGTTCGCCCAGTTCGCAGACACCTACGGCGACATCCTCGTCGACGCCTCGGACCTGGATCACGGCATGGCGTGGTGCGAAGACCAGCTCCTCCAAGACCTCGCCGTGGACGACACCGGTGGTCGCAGCCTCCCCGAGGATCTGACGATGCGCCTCGGGGCGTTCCTCCGAGCCCGGACCATCGACGCCGGAGAGCACCTCATGACGCAGGGGGATCCGACGCCCGGCATCTTCCTGATCACTTCCGGGCGGGCGACGGTGCTGCTGCATCACCGTGACGGCACCACGGTGCGGCTCAGGACCCTGCGTGAGGGGACGGTGCTCGGCGAGATCGGGCTGTACATGGGCGAACCGTGCACCGCCAGCGTGGTGGCGGACACTGTGTGCAAGGTGCTGCACCTGACGCCCGATGCCTTCAACGATCTCTGCCAGAACGACCCGAGCACCGCCGCGGACTTGCACGCATTCGTGGCCCGCACCCTGGCGGCCCGGGTGAGTCACGCCAACCGGACGATCCAAGCCCTGCACGGTTGAGGTCGCGCGCGGCACGTCGGGCCCACGAAGAGACGAGCCGAGAGCCGGGATAGAGCCGTTAGACCCCTGGTCCGGGAGCAGTCAGCGGATATGCTGCCCCCGTCGCAGGTCAGGAGGTAAGTGTCATGTCCGACGAAGTTCCGCGCGGCGCGCCCACACCCGAACAGAGAGCGCACGAGTTCGCCGAAGCCGCGGCGACCGGCACCTCCGAGCAGGGGGGCATTGATCGACGCAGTTTCATCGGCTTCGTCACCGGCCTCACCGGCGGCCTGGCAGCCGGTGGCCTCGCCGGAATCGGCATCGGGCACTGGTTGGCGGATCAAGAAGACGACGTCGTGATCGCCACGCCGCAGCCCAGTGATGACGTAGCGATCGTGACGCCGCCGACCGAAGGCGCCGACACGCTCATCTTCTATCCCCGCGTCAAGGTCGCCGATCTGGCAGATCTCGAAGAGGGGACGCCGATCCCTTTCGAATACCCCCTCGTGGGACAGCGTGCCCAGCTGGTGAAGTTGGGCAAACCTGCTCAGTACGGGCTCGGCGCCGACGCCGACATCGTGGCGTTCTCGACCATTTGCACCCACATGGGGTGGCCGCTCGACGGCACGTTCGACCCTGCGACCTGCGTCTTCGGTCCGTGCCCCGGTCACTTCACGACGTTCGATGCGGCGGTCGGCGGCCAGGTGACACTCGGCCAGGCAACCCAACGACTGCCGCAGATCGTCCTGGCCATCGAAGGTGACGCGATCTATGCCGAGGGGGTGCTCGGGCTGATCTACGGCTACCGGCAGAACCTCCTCGACGGAACCCCGGTGGAGGTGCAGACATGACCACCGACGTCCAGCAATCGGTACCCATTCCGCCGCCTGACGCCCAGGTGGCGTACACCGCGTGCGAGTTCTGTCCGGTGGCGTGCCGCTATCGGGTCATCCGGTGGCCGGTCGGCAGGGAAGGAGGGCCGGCGGCGGCCGACAACGCGCTCGGCGTGGATCTCCCTGCCGGAATCGGCCAGTGGGTGTCTCCCAACATGCACAACGTCGTCACCTTCGACGGCCGGCTCGTGAACGTGATCGTCCAACCCGATCCCAACACCGACGTCGGCAACGTTGGCGGGGATCACAGCGTTCGCGGAGGTGTCCTGGCCCGCAAGCTCTACAACCCGGGCACGCCCACCGCGGAGCGGTTCACGACGCCCCTGCTCCGGGTGCGGGATCAGCTCGTGCCGATCTCGTGGGACGCCGCCGTCGAGATCTTCGCCCGAGTCTCCGAGCATGTGCTGGACACATACGATGAGCTGGCGTGGGGTGTCAAGGTCTACTCGTACCAGTACTTCGAGAACACGTACGCCATCTCGAAGCTGGCGCGCGGCATGATCGGCACGCCCAACTGGGCTCCGCACCACGGGCCCGCCGAGGGCGATGACACTCCCGGCCTGTCCGACTGCGGCATCGACGCGTTCTCGTCGGCATACGCCGACGACAAGGAGGCCGACGTCATGCTCCTGGTCGGCACCGATCCGTACGAGACCAGGACGGCGCGCTACACGCAGTGGATGCAGTCGACGCCCACCGTCGACGTCAACCCGCGCAAGGGATTCACGTCGCGACTGGTGGAGAAGATGGGCGGATTGCACCTCCAGCTGTGGCCCGGCACCGACACGGCGCTGCTCAACGCCATCGCCCGGGAGATCATCGACAAGGGCTGGGAGGACACCGAGTTCATCGACTCGTACACGGCGTCCCGCGCCGAGCTCGACGCCGAAGGCGGGTGGCGTCGCAAGATGTTCGGCCTCACCTTCGACGAGTACCGGACCTACCTGTTCTCGAAGCCCGAGTTCACGCCGGAGGGCGCCGCGGCAATCACCCGGGTGCCGGCCGACAAGATCCGCGCCGCGGCAGAGATGCTCGCCGCACCCAACTCGGACGGGACCCGCAAGAAGACGAGCGTGCGGTTCGAGAAGGGTCTCTACTGGTCACACAACTACGAGAACACCGCGGCGATCGGAAGCCTCGGGGTGCTCCTCGGCGCCGCCGGGCGTCCCGGACAGAGCACGTCGCGTTTGGGGGGCCATCAGCGAGGCGGCCTCAGCGGGGGCTCATACCCCAAGGACAAGTCGCCACACGACTACCTCGGCAACAAGATCGAGATGGACACCGATCGGTGGTTCGTCGAGGGCAACACCCGGTTCATGTGGGTCATCGGCACCAACTGGGTCGGCGCCATGGCGGCAACGGAGCGGCTGCGGGAACGGCTGGAAGAGTTGACCCGACGCACGGGCCCGCAACTCACCAGCTCCAACACGCAAGATGCCATCAGTGCGCTCACCAGCCGAGTGGACGCCGGAGGAACCGTCCTCGTCCACCAAGAGCTCTATCCGAACGCCACCACCGAGTATGCCGACCTGGTGCTGCCCGCAGCCGGCTGGGGTGAGGAGACGACGGCGCGGATGAGTGCGGAGCGCCGCCTCTACCTGTACGAGAAGGTCGCCGATCCCCCGGGCGAGGCGATGCCGGACTGGAAGATCGCCGCGACCATAGCGCAGCGGATGGGATTCGACGGCTTCGACTGGCCCGATACCAACGCCATCTTCGAAGAGGGTGGTCCCGCCTCCGGCGGTCGTAAGGCCTACAACGAGCTCGTGATCCTGGCCCAGGAGCGCGGCATCCGGGCGCACGACCTGCTCAAGAGCTACTCGGATGTGACCGCAGCCGAGGGTTCGTACGCCGAAGCGAGCGGCATCCAATGCCCCATCCAACGGGACGGCGACACCATCAAGGGCACCGAACGGCTCCATGCCGACCTGACGTTCAAGTCGGACTCGGGAAAGGCCAACTTCACGCTGCCCGATTGGGATGCCGTGGCGTCACGGATGGACATCATCGGGCCATCCGGCGACGAGGTGTACGTGCTCAACGGGCGGGTCAACGAGCTGTGGAACAACGTGGGTGACCAGCTCCGGATGGTGTACCACATCGATCGGTGGCCGGCGAACTTCCTCGAGATCTCGGATGAAGATGCGGCTCGCGCCGGTGTCGAATCAGGCGACTGGGTGCGACTGTGGAGCGACCGGGTGATCGACCAGCTCGGCGAGGAGATGAGCGCCGAGATCACGGTGGTGGCCTACGTCACCGATGCGGTTCCGCCGGGTGTCGTGTACACGTACTTCAACTACCCGGGCCAGCCGGCGAACAACCTGACGTCGGCCGACACCACTTTGCAGCCGCTGAACCTGCGGTACAACTTCAAGGTGGGTCGCGGGAAGCTCGAGAGGATCGGCCCCTCCGAGTTCAAGGACGCGTTCCTCATGAGCTTCGCGCCACGAAACCTGGTCGGAGGAACCGACGCCTGAGGCCCTGGATGTCCCTGTTCGAGCCCACCGGGGCTCGAACGGGGCAACCTGCCTTGGTGTCCCTCCGATCGGCGCGGCCCTCGTGGCCGTGTTGGTGCGGACGGGTCTACGACGACGAGCGGCCGACTGACTCCATCCAACTGTGGCCCGGCGTTGCCGATGCCAGCGCGATCGGATCGTCCAGGGCCTCGGGAGGTCCGGTCGGTTCGTCGGCGGCGATCGTGAGCACGAACTCTCCGAAACGACGCCACCATCCGGCGAAGAGGTCACCTTCGCTGGTGCGCACGGTCAACGGTGACCATCCGGCCGGATCACGGTGCTCCAACTCGACGACTACCGACCGTGTGTCACGACGCAGCCCGGTCCGCAACACCTTGAGGGCGCTCTCCTTTGCCGACCAGATGACGTTCGTGAGCACCGGATCCGCCATCCCCTCGTGGAGCGCCACCTGCTGTTCCGCGGGCACGAAGTAGTCCCGTACGAATGCAGCGCTCCGAGGCTCGACCAGCTCGAGATCGCACCCCACCTCGACACCCGACGGGCCGATGACACAGACCGCCCAGTCGGCGCGGTCGGTCATCGAGATCCGCAACGGGAACGGTTCGTCGGCCACGAAAGCGGCAGGTGCCCCCTCGGGCAGATGGCCGATCGCGATGAGGTCTGGTGGGGGCGGATCGTCGAGCATCGCCGCAACCGCTGTCTTGGCGCACCAGCGGGCGAGCCGGTACTCGCGGCGTCGCTTCTCGAAACGCATTCTCTGCGCCCACGCCGACTCGGTGGCGGCGAGCCACTCGTCGTGGGCTGGAACCGCGGCCAGGCCGGCAGACAACCAACGGATCCCGGGCTCATTCATGGGCGGCCAAGTAGCGCTTCATTCCCCGCTCGAGTGCGTCGATCAAATACGGCCGCAGCTCGGCGGCCGCGATGATCTCATTGATCGAGCCGACCTCTCGCGCTCGGTGAACACTGTGGATGGTGTCGAACTCTTCGGCGACCTCCCCCAGCTTCTCCGCTTGAACCTCGGTGCGCACTCGCTCGAGCTGGGAACGCAGCCGGGCCCGCTCGGCTCCGTCGGCGGCTTCGTGTTTGGCCCGAAGCATGACCACACGGTCGTCATCGTCGGTGCGCCGCTGCACTTCTCTCGCGAAGACCACCGCCGCCGCCGGTGCTCCTCCGATGACACTGGCGTGGGACCCCTCGAGCGCCGCCACCTCCATGTGATCGTTGAGCGTGTTGGAGAAGACCACAAATGCACCACCGTGGTAGCGAGACACCACACAGAACACGATCGGTCCGTCGAAGTTGACCACAGACCGACCGATCTCTGCTCCGTACTCGAGCTGCCACTTCCGCAGCGACTCGGGCGAGCCGTCGAACCCCGACAGATTGGCCAACACCACCAATGGCCGGTTGCCGCTGGCGGCGTTGATGAACCGGGCGATCTTGCGGGAGGATTGCGGGAAGAGCGTGCCTGCAGTCCACTGGGTCGGACCGTCGGCCGGGATCGGACCGAAGCGAGGCAGCGGTTTGGACTCGATCCCGAGCAACGCAACGGGGATACCACCGAGATGGGCGTCCCAGGTGACTGCGATCTCGGCGTCGGCCATGCCCAGCCAGCGCTCCAGGGGCACGTGGTCGGCGTCCACGACCGCCTCCATCACCCGACGGATCTCGAATGGCGCCTTCCTTCCCGGGTTGGTGGCATCAGAGAACACCGCCCCGACGGTGTCGAACCGGCCGCCATGCGGGCTGGACCTGATGTCACGATTCCGGTGGTCGGTGGTGAGGGCGCGCCGGGGGAAACGCTCGCCTGGCAACACATAGGAGTGCTCGTAGTGGCGCAGCAGGATCTGACACGCCGCCGACACGTCGTCTGCGAGGTATTGCGCCTCGCCGTTGGGGCCCATGATCTGTTCGTACCCGCCGATGCCTAGGTTGTCCTCGGCCGACACGCCGCCGCTGTAGTCCAGCGCCTTCTTGCCGGTGAGCACCATCGCCGACTGCGGGGTCATCACGAGGATGCCCTTGGTGTGCATGAGCATCGTCGCCTCTGCGTTCCAGTAGGGCTGTGCCCCGACGTTGACACCGGCGACGATCACGTTGATCTCACCCCCAGCTTGGGTGAACTCGACGATGCGCCGCAGGACCAGAGCGATCCAGTCCATGTTCTCGGTGCCGCTGTCCATGGAGATCAGGGCGCCGGCGGATACGGCGTACCACTCCACCGGCACGCTGCCCTCCTGAGCCAGGTCGAGGGCTGCGATGATGCGGCGGCACTCGGACTCGGCCAGTGTGCCCATCCCCCGCGACGGGTCGCCGGCGATGACGATACGGCGCATGCCCTCGGGGTAACGCGCCGTGAAGTTGGTGATCTCGCCGATGACGACGTTGGCGTGGTTACCACCCGGAGGCCGCTCCACGGGCCCCAGCCGACCGCCATCATCGAAGTCGTACTCGATGAACTCGCCCCTCGGAAAGTCCGTCGTTTGCTCCACCACGGGTGAGAGCATCTTCAGCAGTTCATACGGGTACACCAACCCGCGGCGGCGCAGCCCGACCACCTTCTGGGTGTAGGCATCGAGGGGCTCCAGCGGGGCGTAGCGCGGCTCGCGCAGACGGATCGTCAATCCCGAGTCCTCCGGGTTGAGGATCTCGAACTCGACATCTCGCACCGCCTCCGCGGCGCCCGCCACCCGGGCACGTACGACCACCTTCTCGATGCCGAGGCCTTCCGTGGCCGGGGCGAGCCTGTGCACGATCGTGCCGACCTCGTCGGGCTCGAGATCGAGTACCGGCCACACGTACAGCAGGATCCGGTTCCACGGGAGGCGCCGCCGTGGAGGACGAGTGGATTGGTAACGACGCATGGCGGCGCAGACCTCGCGGAACATTCGCTCCAGCAGGGGCAGCCCGGTGAGCCGGCCGTCTTCGTCGCGTACGGCCGTGAGATCTCACACTTCGGCAACGGCGAACAACCGCTCGTCCGCCGGGTTGTCGTGGGCGGCACCGAGGAAGAGATAGATGTCCTCGGGTGCCGGGAGTCGGCTGAGCTCGAAATTCGAGAGACGCCACAGCTCGAGGCGCTTGCCCATCATCGGATGAAGGCCGCGCACCACCGGTTCCTCTTCATAGCCGTCCGCCGTGGAGCGGAGTGTGAAGAGGCCAACATCGCTCAGCCCCGTCCCCCGATCGGCAGCCGACACCGCGAACACGACCCGCCGCAGAGGACGTCCGAAGTCGGTGGATTCGAGCAGTCCGACGAGCCGGTCTGCGGCCGCGTCGGGGTCGGCCGGATGCGAGTCGGCCGACGCATAGAAGTCGATGACCACGTCGTGGTCGACCGGGGCGGCTCGCACGAGCTCCGCGGCGGCTCCTACCGCCTCCTGCAGATTGCCTGCGGGAGCGTGCGTGGCAATGAGCGAAATCGTGCTTCCCTCGTGGGGATAGGTGGCGGTGACGAACTCGAACCCGTCGTGGGAGCCGGCGGCCACATCGGAGAGGTCTCGGATCCGGTAGAAGCGCCTCGTCATGACCTCAAGCATGCCTCGCTGCAGGTCAGTGGTGGCTTCGGCGAAGTGATCCGAGAGCAGGCTCTTGAGTGGCTGTGTGGCTTCGACCATCTCCGTGACGACCTCAGGCGGCAGAGGCGAGGCTGCGAACTCCGCGAGCAGGTCCTCGACGCCCGCGTACGTGGCCTGGCGCGCTTCCTCGACGATCGGCCGATCGAACGCCTCGTATTGGACCTCGGCCGCCATCTCGTGGACGGTCGGAAAGCGGCGCTCCGTCTCTTCGACCAGACGGTCGATGACACCGCGGTGCTCGTCGGCATACGCGGCCAGATCAGGTGCATCCAGCCATCCCTGCAGCACTGCGAGGAGGGGGCCCGGCTGCTTGCGGAGCCGCTGGTAGGCCATGTAGATGCGATACAGAGCCAGGCGAAGGTGGGGCGAGGGATCCAGCGAGTCGATGTCATACAAGCGCAACGCGGTCCGCAATCGCTCGAGGAAGCCCCCGGGCAGCCCTCGACCACGTGCTCCGGGATCTCGGAGGTAATCGAAGAAGAAGTCCCGCGGTGAGTGGCGGGTCCCCTCCAGTTCCTCGTCCAGCATCGGGGCCGGACGAAAGAGGGAGGCGATCTCGATGAACGCCCGGAGGATCTGGGCCTCGCGTTCCCACACCTCTTCGTCTCCGAGGGCGTCGTCACAGAGCAGTCCCTCTTCCCGGATGATGCGTTCGAAGGCAGCGGCGTCGACGTCGTAGCCGAGTACCAGCGACTCCAGTTCTGCAAGCCGGTGTCGACACCGACTGTGGCGTACGTCGTCATCTGCCTGGTCGGACAACTCGGCGAAGTCGAGTCGGTCGCGCTTCGGCTCAACGGCCTCGGTCTCTTCCCGGTCGAGGACGACGATCGGGGTGCCGGTGCCGATCTGGGTGTTCGGCGCCACGAGCACGCTGCGAACCCTGCCCGGGTAGGGCGCCCGAACCGCCATCTCCATCTTCATCGCTTCGAGCACCGCCAGCCGATCCCCGGAAGCCACCACGTCTCCGGCGGCGACATCGAGGGACACCACCATGGCCGCAGCCGGGGCCCGCACTTCGCCCCCCATGTCGGGACGCACCCGGTGGGCGTATCCGTCGACGCTGATGTTGAGTGCATCCTCCTCGGGCACCGTCAGCACCTGGTAGGCGCTCTCCCCGATCTCCAGCCGGCGTTCGGTCTCTCCGAGCGGTTCGATTCGCACCGGAATGGTCGAGCCGTCGATCGATATCTGGAACTGTTCAGCGCCGACCCGACGCACCAAGCACTCGTAGGTGTTGCCGAGCAGGGTGAGTTCGGTGGAGAACTCGGAGCGGTCGGCGAGCTCGGGACGGCCGCGGGCCGCCGCCGAGGCGAATCGGTTGCGGTCCAGTTCCTCTTCCACCAGGTAGCTGTCGACCGCCGCTTCCAGCAGAGCGACCTCCCCCAACGCCACCGGGATGTCCTGGGACACCATCAGGAGATCGAGCCACCCGATGTCCAGTTCGCCCGATCTCACCTCGGGTGTCCGCAACAGGTAGTGCAGGAACGACTTGTTGGAAGCGCCTCCCTTGATGACGACGGCCGTCTCGCGCAGTGCTCGTTCCAACCGGGCCAGGGCCTCTTGTCGAGTCGCCCCATGGGCAATCACCTTGGCGATCATCGCATCGAATTCGGGGGCGATCACGTCGTCTTCTTCGATCCCGGCGTCGATCCTGATGCCCGGACCGCTGGCAGGACGGAAGATTGCAACCTCACCAGGGGCCGGTGCCAGGTTGTTGTCGGGATCTTCGGCGTTGAGCCGCACCTCGATGGCGTGTCCCCGCGTCGGCTGCGGCTCGCCCTCGAGCAAGACACCGGCTGCGGTCATGAGCTGCAGCTTCACGAGATCCAGCCCGGTGGTCATCTCGGTCACCGGGTGCTCCACCTGCAGGCGAGCATTGACCTCCATGAACCAGAACCGTTCGGTGGCGGCGTCGTAGAGGAACTCGACGGTCCCGGCAGATCGATAGCCCACGGCTTCGCCCAGGCGCGCCGCCGCTTGACGAACCTCCAGGTCCAGTTCGGGAGTGAGGGCCGGGGACGGCGCCTCCTCGATGAGCTTCTGATTGCGACGCTGAACAGAACAGTCGCGGACCCCAACCGGCCACACCGTGCCGGCGGCATCGCCGATGATCTGCACCTCGATGTGGCGGGCCCCCAGCAGCTGCTTCTCGAGAAACAGGGTTCCATCGCCAAACGCCTTCAGTGCCTCCGCAGCAGCGGAGCCGAACTGGTCGTCGATGTCGGCGGGACCACCCAACCGGCGGATCCCTCGGCCCCCGCCACCGGCCGTCGCCTTCAGCATCAGGGGATATCCCAGCTTCTTGGCAATGGCCTTGGCTTCCGCCACATCGGCTACCGGCCCCCCGCTCCATGGCGCCACTGGCACGCCGGCTTCCTCCGCGATTCGCTTGGAGGTGATCTTGTCGCCGAGACGTCGCATCACGTCGCCGCTGGGCCCGATGAACGTCACGCCGATCCGGTCACACAGGTCGACGAACTCGGCGTGTTCGGCCACGAATCCCCACCCCGGCCACGCGGCATCCGCATGGGAGCGGCGCAGCAGCCGCTCCAATGCCTCGTAGTTCAGGTAGGAGAGCTTGCGATCGCCATCGGCGTCGGTGAAGGTCGCCGGGCCCAGCGACATCGCGACGTCGGCCTCGCGGACGAACATGGCACGGCTGTCCGGCTCGCTGTAGAAGGCAATGGTCTGGATGCCGGTGCCGTGTTCGGCATTGAACTCACGCACGGCATGAATCAGCCGCATCGCCGGCTCGCCGCGGTTGACGATGGCGAGCCGGTGGAAGGGGAAGTCCGGCCCGATCGTCACGTCAGATGGCCATCGCGTCGCGCAACGGGGCGACGAGATCGTCGTCCAACGCACCAGGTAGCTGAACCGTCCGGTACCCACTGAGTTCGATCAGCACCTGCCCGGTGTCGTCCACGACGCGGGCGTGGTAGCCGTCATCGTCGGTGGGGGTGACGACCGCCGCTACCTTCCCCTGGGGCTTGCCCTCGTGCACGATCGCCCGGGTGACGTGCATCGGAAGGCCCATGCGGCCCTCCGTGCCCATCTCCCAGATCCCCGCCGTCTGAAAGCACAGCTCGATGAGTCGGGGCCGAACCCTCAGATCCGCGTCACTGGCATCGTTGGGAGGCAGCTTGCTCTGCATCGCTCCCACCACGCCGCCGTCAGAACGCCACGCCGAGTCCAGCACTTGGTACGCGGGGCCGTGGAAGTAGATCGCATAGACGTCGTCGGCTGATGCGGCGATCTGAATCTCGGCCGGGACGTCGGCAGACGCGGCTTGGAGAGGCTCGGGTGAGAGCCGCACCGAGCCCGTGAAGTGGACGGTGACCTGCGGCTCCTCTTGGTTGGGCAGCGTCCGCGATCCCACCAGGCGGCAACGAGCGACGATGTCGTCGCCGTCTGCGAAGTACTGCGCCTCCACCGTGACCGCCCGCGGCTCGTCCCGATAGAACTTGAACGGCGCCTGGAAGTCCACGTCCTCCAGTGCCTGCACGTGCATCTCAGGGAACGGCAATGCCGCCACCTCGGCGAACGCCTCCATGCCCATGACACCCGGCAGCACGGGGGTGCCGTCGATGCGATGATCATCGAGGAAAGGCTGGTTGACGGGCTCGAGGGTGGTTTCCACCACCAGCCCCCGATGGGGGCTCCATGCGGTCGCCTCTCCGACCATCGGGCCGGCTCCTTGCGTATCGATGGCACCGGCCGTCAGCCCGCCGCTATCGGCGAACTCCGCGGCGAGGACGCCCAGCGCCCCGCCCACCAGCACCTCGCCGCGCCGCCCGCCTGCGGTCAGCTCGCGACGAATGAATGGGATTCCGGCCGCCGCCGGCAGCATGTCGATACCGGCCAGCTCCATCATCTTGGGGATCGAGCCTCGGGTCGCCATCCCGATGTCCGCCCAGGCGGTCCAGTCGATGGCGATGGCCCTCGTGGCGGTGGGCCGCATTGCCGAGGTCAGCTTGCACAGCAGGTCGTTCGCTGCGCTGTAGTCGGTCTGGCCACCGTTGCCGAACCGTCCGGCGATGGAGCTGAACGCCACCGTGGCACCGAGCGGCGTATCACCGAGGCCACTGACCAGGCTGAACCATCCATTGGCCTTGACGTCGAACACGAGGTCGAACTGCTCGGGTGGCTTGTCGGGAAGGAAGTGGCTGATCTCGAGGCCCCCGGCGTGCAGCAGCACGTCGACGCGATCGGACGTCTCCTTGATCCGACCCACGACGTCGGACACGGCCCCGTGGTCCAGCAGATTGACGCCGTAGTAGTGCGCACTGCCGCCGGCATCCTCTATGGCGCGGATGGCGGCCAACGCGGCGTCGAGGCGTTCGAGGGCGGCGATCTCCTTCTCGACCATGGCAGGAGTGGCGCGTTCCCCCGAGTCCTTGAGCCGGGCGAAGATTGTCTTCTTGAGGCCGTCGCGATCAGCGGCGAACGCAGCCAGGTCGGGATCTTCAGGGTCGGGCTCCGGGGCGAGGTCGAGCAGGTGGAACGTGCCACCGCCGGCGGCCCTCGACAGGTCGGCGACGATGCTCGACGTGATCGATCCCGCAGCACCGGTGACGAGGAACACCGTGTCGGCGTCGAGTTGCATCCCCGGTTGGCCGTCCTCAGCGCTCTGTTCGACCAACGAAACGGTCCACCTCCGGTCGTCGGCATAACCGACCTCGACGACACCCGGGTCGGCCAACGTCTCGGCAATGAGGAGATCCGCCAATGCGGCGGTCTTGCGGCTGTCGGCGAAGTCGACCGCCTTGACCATCGACTCGGGACGCTCCCGCTTGTAGGCCTTCGTGAAGCCGGTCACGGCACCGCCGAGAGGGTGGGTGGCCCCGCCGTCGTCGTAGCCGTGCCGGCCTCCGAGCCGGGTGGCGGACACCAGGAAGGTCTCCGGAGAGCCGATCGAGTCGAAGAGGGTGCGCATGGCCGTGTAGAGGAGCTTCACGCGCACTCGCAGCGCCTCGACCCACGCATCGTGGTCGAGATCGGCGATGTCACCGACGCCGTCGAGTGCCGGCAGCCAGTACACGCCCTTCACCGGGCCGGCGGCCATCCATTCGGTAAGCCTTCGCTCCAGGTCGTCGGCCGCCGGGGCATCGTCGATGACCAGCACGTCGACTCCCAGGCGTTCGAGACGGCCCACCAAGCTCTTTCCCACGCCTCCGTCGTCGGCCATGACCACGACACGCGAACCGTCCTCCAGTTCGACGCCGGTGGGTGCGAAGAGGTCGAGCCCACCACGCACCGTTGCCTGTGGCACTCGTCGCACCACCGACTCGTCGACCGACGCAACCACTTCTGCGGGCGCCTCCACCGCAGCCACCACCTCGAGCTCCGGTTCCGCCGCCACCACCTGAGACTCCACCGGCACCGCCTCCACCACCAGATCCGGCCGCCGATCCAACACAAACCCCACCACATGGGTCAACGTCGGGAAATCACGCAACGCCAACGACTCATCCCGCTCAATCCCATACCGCTCCCGAATCGCCGCAAACGTCTCCGCCTGCTTCACCGTGTCGATCCCGAGATCAGCCTCCAAATCCAGATCCATCTCCAACATCTCCGGCGGATACCCCGTCTGCTCCGCCACCACCTCCAACACCGCCGCCTCCACCGACGACAACCCACCACCCACCGACGCAACCACCTCTGCGGGCGCCTCCACCGCAGCCACCACCTCGGGCTCCGGTGCAGCAGCCACCACCTGGGACTCCACCGGCACCGCCTCCGCCACCGGCGTCGCAGCCGGGGCCACGGCCTCCACGGGTTCGGGAGCCTCCACCGGGGTGACCGGCGCCGCAGCAGCTTGGGGTGCCTTGACGGCCACACCGTTGTCGACGATCCGGAGCGTTCGCTGCGCCACCTCGAGCTGCGGAGCGTCCACACCGCTGACCGCCGCGATCCAGCTCTCGAAGCGCGCCGGATCGAACAGCCGGTAGCGGTAGCCGACCTCGTCGATCTCGGGACGGCGACCTCCCGGTGGCGCCACCCGTCGCACCAGCGACAAGCTCACCTGAGAGCCGAATCCGGCACCGAGCCGGAGGGCATACTCCACGCCGTGCGTACCGCCGGGTGACAGGTACAGATGCCCCAGGTCGGGGTCGGGTTCCTTGAGGTTGGGGACGGGCGGCACGATGCCCGTCTCCAGTGCCCTGACCGCCACCACGTCCTCGATACCGGTGCCCATGGCATGGCCCGTGTATCCCTTCGTATTGGCGATGACGATCTGGTCGGCCGCATCCTCGAACGTGAAGCGCAGCGCATCGACTTCGGCCTGGGCGCTGCCGCCGCGGGCCGGGGTGTACGTCTCGTGGGACACGAACACGGTCTGGGGCGCAATGGCCTTCCGATCGATGCCCCAACGCTGTTCGGCCTGTGTCACCACCTGGTTCATCACGTGGCGGATGTGATCGACATCCAGCCGGGTCCCGTGGAACGCACTGTTGGCGGTGACGGTGCTCAGCACCTCGCAGATCGGGGTCAACCCGCGCTCTCGCGCCGCCTCCGCCGACTCGACTACGAGCGCCGCCGCCCCCATTCCCAGCACCAGCCCGTGGCGGCGCCGGTCGAAGGGGATGACCGCGTCTTCGACGACCTCGTCGGTGGCGGCGGCACCGGTTGCGAGAAACCCGGAGCCCACCCAGCCCATCATCGTGTCGCTGGTGACGTCGTCGGCAGAGATGATCAGCACCCGCCGAGCGCGTCCAGCCTGGATCCAATCTTCGGCGAGCGCCACTGCCTGGGTCGTCGACGCGCAAGCGGAGTTGATCTGCGTGTTGGGGCCCCGCGCCCCGATGTACTCGGCGAACTGTGAGTGCCCCATCGACAGCACGCGGAACAGGAACCGGCGATCGAAGTGGTAGGGCTCCTGTTCCATACGGTGCCGCAGCTCATGGATGTGGTGGTCGAGCTCCCCGACCATGCCCAGGTCGTCGTGGGCGATGGCACGGGCACGCAACGTCTCCAGATCCTCCAGGCGACGTTTGCGCTCCCGGTCGAGGTAGAAGCGATCGAGCTCATCGATGAGCGCATCCGCCCCGGGGAACGCCGACGCGAACACCACCGCGGTGTCGTCACGGAGGGCCTCCGGCAGCATCCAGCGATCAGGCAGCTTGGAGCCGGTGGTGGTGGTCTTGTAGCGCATGACCAGCGGAATCCCGGCGTCGCGGAGCGCATCGAGGCCCGAGGCGATCGCCAGCTGGGTGACCATGTCCAGGGCCGGGATGCGGTCCGCAGGGAAGCCGTACTCCTCGGCCAGGTCGAAGAGCCCTGGGCGCCCCGCCAGCTTGATGACGTCGGCGACGCTGTCGATGGTCTCGAACGACGCCCCCGCTTCGCTCTTCACCAGGCGCGTGATCGACTTCTCCGCCATCTCGCGCCGGAAACGCACCGGGATGGCGTCGACCAGCACCTCACCCTCGAGGATGCGCTCCAGGTTGTCGTCGTCGAACACCCGAGGGGAGCCGGGGAGACCCAGACCGGCGCCGGTGATGACCACCGGCTCGGTTGGTGCGGTGCCCGCACCCGGCGCCGCCGCCGGGGCTCCGCCGGTGTACACGTGATAGCCACGCTCCAGGAACTCGGCGAACATCTGGCCGAGCTGGGTGATCGTGCCGGCGTCGGCCGACGGGGCCGCCCCGACGTCGGCCGCGGCCACCTCGGTTGCGGCCGGCACCAGAGGCTGCACCGACTGGGCGGGTTGCGCCGCAGCATCGGGTTCCTGAACCCCCACGCCGTATCCGGCGGCGTAGAGGCCGCACAACGCCCGGTTGAACGACACCACGCCACCGCTCTTGGGATGGTTGGTGAACAGCGTCATGACGTCGGGACGATCACCGAGCACGTCGTCGACCATCCCGGCAAGTGCGCGCTTGGGACCGACCTCCACGAACATGCGGGCCCCGGCGTCGTAGAGGGTCTCCAGTCCCTTGACGAACTGGACGGGCGATGCCACCTGTTTGCCGAGGATGTCGATCATCTCCGGCACCACATTCGGCCCGACCGGGTAGTACTCGCCCGAGAGGTTCGCCACCACGGGTATGGCCGGGGCACCCAGGTCAAGCCGGTCAAGTGCGACTCGCAGCGGCTCGGATGCCGGGGCAACGATCTGGGTGTGGAATGCGTGGCTCACCGAGAGCGGCACCACATGCATGCCGGCATCGGACATGATCTCACCGACGGCTTCGACCGCCTTTGTGGCGCCTCCGATGACCGCCTGGCTCTTCGAGTTGTAGTTGGCCACTACCACGTAGCCCTCGGCGGCCTCGACGATCTTCTTGATCTCGTCGAGGGGACCGAACACGGCGCACATGGCGCCGTTGTCTTCGACCGACAGATGCGCCATCTCACGCCCGCGAGCGCTCACCGCTTCGAGGGCATCGGTGAAGGGCAGAGCCCCCGAGGCCACCAACGCCCCGTACTCCCCCAGCGAATGACCCATGACCATGTCGGGGTTGATGCCGTACGCGGCCAGCAGCTGGGTGAGGGCCTCGTCTGTGGCCAGCACGGCCGGCTGGGTGATCTCGGTTTGGCGGAGATCATGCTCGGCCGCAGCCATGGCGTCGTCGTCTTCGCCGTCGACGAAGATGAAGTCGGTGAGCGGCTTGCCGCCGAGCAACGGCGTCATCTTGCGGTCGGCCGTGGCAAACACGTCGGCAACGATGGGCTCGACCTCGGCAACGTCTCGCATCATGTTGACGTACTGGGACCCTTGGCCTGTGTACAGGAACGCCACCATCGGGGCGGGCCCCGAGCCGTAGAACGCTCCCTGGTTGTTCAGCGGCTTCCACAGGGCCGGCTCGTCGGACCGCAGGGCGGTGATGACCTTCTCGGCCTTGGTGGCCAGCTCCTTCGCATCGCCGTAATCGAGCGCCACCCGGTGCTCGGCGCGGAGATCGGCCTCGGACGGGGGACGGGGCTCGGGCGCCGCCCCGGACTGCGCCTCCGCCACCACCGACTCGAGCCGTTCGATCAGCTCTGCCACCGATGGCGCTCCCACCACGAGGGCCCCCCGCAACGGGGCACGGGGCTCCACGTCGAGGCGATCGCGGCGCACCGGCATCTTGGTCGCGGTGTGCGCACGTCGTTCGGCCTTGATACGGCCAGGCACGTACTCCTCCAGCACGGCGTGGAAGTTGGTGCCGCCGAAACCGAACGCACTGACCCCGGCATTGCGAACGCCTTTGCCGTTGGTCTTCCACTCGGTTGCCTCCGTGGGCACGTAGAACGGCGAGTCGTCCCAGCCGATGTTGGGATTCGGGCGCTCGAAGTTGATGCTGGGTGGAATGACCTTGTCGCGAAGTGCGTAGATGGCCTTGAGGATCCCGGCCGATCCGGCTCCGCCTTTGAGGTGGCCGATGTTGGACTTGACCGACCCCAGGGGCACCGATTCGGCAGGCAGACCGAACGATCCGAAGACGTGGTTGAGGCTGTCCACCTCGACGACGTCACCCACGCGAGTCGACGTGCCGTGGCCCTCGACGAGACCCACGGTGGCCGGATCGAGGCCGGCATGGATCCAGGCGCGCTTCACCGCCAGCTGCTGGCCGACGGGGTTGGGGGCCGTGATGCCTTTGCCCTTGCCGTCGGACGACGCACCGAACCCGCGGATGACGGCGTAGATCTCGTCGCCATCCTGCTCCGCGTCCTCGAGGCGCTTGAGGACGAACACCGACGCCCCTTCGCCCATCACGAACCCGTCGGCGCCGTCGGCGTAGGGACGGGTGCCCGTGGCGGAGAGGGCTCCGATCTTGCAGAACTTGATGAAGCTCGAGGCGCTCATGTTGGCGTCGATGCCGCCGGTGATGACGGTGTCGTAGTCGTACTCCTCGAGACCTTCGATGGCCGACGTCATCGCTGCCATGGCGGACGCACAGGCCGCGTCGACCGTGTAGTTGGGGCCGTGGAAGTCGAAGAGGTTGGCAACGCGCCCGGCGATGATGTTCCCCAGCTCACCCGGCATGGTGTCCTCTGTGATGTCCGGCAGGCGTCGGCGGATGCCGTCACGGAGCTGGCCGGTGATCTCTGCCTGGAGGTCGGCGGGGAGGGCGGCGAACGCCGGAGCGGCTGCCAGCTCGGCCGCATACTCCGGAAACATGATCCGGACCGCCGTGAGGTAGTGCTGATCGCCGGCCATGGCATTGCCGAGGATGACGGCCGTTCGGTCGGGGTCCATCACTCGATCGGGGTAGCCGTAATCGGCGAGCGCCGCCCGGGCGGCGACGATCGACCACTTCTGGGTGCGGTCCATGGCATCGGCCACCTTCGGAGGCAGCGGAAGCCGCCAACCG
Organism: Acidimicrobiia bacterium; assembly: GCA_041581135.1. Lineage (GTDB taxonomy): Bacteria > Actinomycetota > Acidimicrobiia > Spongiisociales > UBA5794 > JBFGCM01. The sequence continues at coordinate 5,132 of JBFGCM010000035.1, read as the reverse complement.
AACGGGTCGAACTCGAACTCCCGCACCCAGCCCCCGATCTTGGAGTAGGTCTTGTCGGGGGCCGCCGGGTCCTCGTCGTAGTACAGATCCGGATCCCAGCGATCGACCGGGGTCTCGGTGATGCTGTAGCGACCCGACTTGATGTTCTCCCAGAAGGTCGGGGCGTCCGGCGCATCAGGGAGCAGGGCTCCGACGCCGACCACTGCGATCGCCTTGTGGACGACGTCCTTCACCAGCGCCTACCTCCTCGCATTGCGCAGCTATCCGATTCCGGCGTAGAGCGCGTCTGCCACTACTTGCATGTCGGCGATCAACCCTTGCTGTTCCTGCCGTGCCGCACCGGACCCGACCAGCTTCGAGAGCGTCGTCGCCTCTTCCGGCGAGAAGGCTCCGGCACCGATCACCCAGCGCAGGCCGACCTCGGCGGCCATGTGCCCCGCTTCCCGAGCGAAGACCCGGCTGATCGCCGCCAGCGCCTCGGCATCGAACCGGCGATCCGACTTGGGGTTGAGCGTGTTCTCGGCGGCCGCTGCCGCCCGGCGCGCCATGGCACCGGCGCATTCGACGTAGGCGATGATCTCGCCGAGCCGGAACAGCACGTGCTGCTGACGGGTCAATCGCTGCACCCGAGCAGCCTCCATGACCTCGGCCAGGGCGTGGTGGGCCATGGCGGCGACGTGCGCTCCGACCTGGGGGTTCTTGTTGTGGAGCGCATCGAGGTCCTCGGCCTGGTCGTGGTAGTAGCGACCCTTGGTCTTGAGGTGCTCCTGCCACCGGTCACGTGAGATCGTCATCTCCATGATCTCGGACGTGCCTTCGTAGATCGTGGTGATGCGGACGTCACGCTTGATCTTCTCGACCATGTACTCCTTGGTGTAGCCGTAACCGCCCAGCGCCTGAATGGCCGCCTCGGCGGCGCTGTTGCCCGCCTCCGTCGCCATGTACTTGGCGATGGCGCCTTCGGTGTTCAGGGTGCCGTCGCCGCTGTCGATACGCTCCCCGGTCTCCTCGATGTAGGCGCGGGCTGCCTCGAGCCGCACCACATGGGGAATGATGAGCTTGTGGGTATAGCCCTGCTTCTCGGAGAGCAGCCCTCCGGCCTGCTTCCTGCCCGTGGAGTACTCGGCCGCTCGGTCGACCGCCGCCCAACCGGCGCCGAGCCCGAAGGCGGCCACCATCAACCGGGTGTAGCCGAAGACCATCTGGGCCTGCTGCAGCCCCTGGCCCTCCACCAACCCGACGAGGCGCTCAGCCCCGACCTCGACGTCGTCGAGCGACAACGCCGCGGTGTTCGAGAGGCGGATGCCGTGCTTGTCCTCGGGCTTGCCGTGCGTGAAGCCGTCGAGTCCCCGCTCGACGATGAACCAGCTCGGCCCTCCCGGTGCGTTCGCCAGGATGGTGTAGAGGTCGGCGAAGCCACCATTGGAGATCCACTGCTTGTTGCCGCTGATGCGATAGCCGACGACATCCTCGCCTTCGAGAATGGGCACGGCACGGGTTCGGAGTGCGGCCAGATCGCTGCCGGCCTCCGGTTCGGTGGCGCCGTAGGCCATGAGGAGGCCCTCATTGGCCACCTTGGTCATCCACTCCTCGTTCTGCTCCGGTGTCCCCCCGAAGATGATGGGGTCGGCACCCAGAAAGGTCGCCAGGACACTGGTCGCCACACCGACGTCGATCCGGGCGAGACGCTCGCAGACGCGGTAGACATCGAAGGCACCGCCGCCCATCCCGCCGTACTCCTCGGGGATGAAGAGCAGCTGAACCCCGAGGCCCTCGCCGCCCATCTGGCGGACGATGTCCTCGGGAAACTCGTCCTTTTCGTCGAGTTCGAGCAATGTCGTTTCGGGTAGCAGCTGATGAGCGAACTCATCGATTGCACCGAGAATCAGTTCGAGCGTGTCGTTGTCGAGCCCAGGCATCATGACCGTCCCCAATCACTGCGGGTGCGAGAGATTAGAGGAAGCCGGGTCACTCACCCAATGCGACGGGGCGGGTCCGATCAACCACCTCAACTCCAAGCCGAACGGAACCATCAACACCGCCGTGCGCCTCATCGCCCACTCTTTCTGGCAGTCAGAGTGCGACTCCTGGGTCCCCAGGGCTAGGGCATTTGGACCCCAGCACCGAACAAGAACGGTCGACGCTCGGGCAGCGCGTCTGCACGGTGCGCAAGGCTGCGAGGAGCCGCAGCTCCGCAGGCCGGCGCTGGGAAGCGGCCGACGCTGGTCGGACAGCGCCGGGCCTATCGGGAAGGCGTGAGCCAGCCCATCACGTGGTCGATCACGGCGGGCTCGTGGAGCAGATCGAAGTGGCTGACGCCGCCAAGGACTGCGACGTTGGTGGGCTCGAGGGTCGGTGCGCTGGTGCTGCTCGCCGGCCGCACCATCAGGTCCCCCACCACCGCACCGACGGGATGGGCGGGATCGGACGTGATGACCCCTGCCACGAAGTGATGCCGGACATGCGACGGCTGGGCGCCGTCGCTCGACGCGATGCCCGGTAGGTGACCGATGGTCCCGGCCCGGAGATCCTTGATGCCCTGGCTGCGTGTCTCGAGAAAGTCGGCCAGGGGCCGGGTCTGTGGAGCCACCCTCAGGCCCCGGGCCGCGACGTCGACGAACTTCTCGAGCGGTGCACCCCGGTGGGGCGCTCCGATGGCAACGACGTCACTCACATCGTCGATCCACCCGTGTCCGGCGTGGACTGCGGCTGCGCAGGCGCTCCTGATGACGAGGCCTCCCATCGAGTGACCCACGAGCGCGATGGACTGCACAGGTTGCGGCCAGCGCGCATGGAGCTCCTCGAGGAGCGAGGCGAGTCGTGCCCCGTTGGCCGCCACGGCCAGCCCCGTGTTGTAGCGGACCGCGACCGGGGTCAGCACCGGAGAGTCCTCGAGTGAGCGAATCAGACCGGGGTTCCCGTCGGTTCCGTCCCAGGACCGTTCGGTCATGACGAGGCCGTGCACCAACACCACCAGGCGGCCCGTGGCATCCGGGAATGCCGCATGGAGCTCAGGCCCCAGCGGTATCGGGGCGCCACTCGAATCACGGACGCTCATCGCAGTGGCCACCCTGGGCTCGTGTCTCCCGAGTGCGTCACCCCACAGCCCGTTGACGAAGGCCCGAAGCGGATCGGCCGACGACGAGTCGGGGGCAACACGGGTGTCCAGGCCAACACCGACGGCGGCTGCACCGATCCGGATCGATCCGTAGACGACCCGGGAGATAAGGTCGTGGGCCACACGCACCGGAGCGCCGACTGCGCCCAACGCCGCGAACCACGGCGCCGCTATGGCCCGATGCATCCCCTCGACCGGCTTCACGATGCGCTCTGCGGCAAGCGTGACCATGCTCCCGACACTCATCGCGATTCCGGCCCTTCTGATCGGTTCCCCACACCGTAGTGATGGTCGGACTCCCGGAGAAGGCAGGGGCTAGGCCAAGGTAGATCACGGCGTCGAGCACGACGTGGCCGTTGCGCACCACGGTGATGCTGTCGAGTCCGGACTCCGCCACCGCCTCCTCCATGAGTTCGGCGAGGACGCTCGGACTGATACCCCTCTCTTTCGGAGAGACAACCGGCCAACCCTCGGTCGGCCACACGTCTGGCGGCGCGGGCACACGTGTCGAAGCCGTCGTCACCGTAGCCGAAGGCAACGTCGAGGACGTGGCCCCACGATCTGAATCACACATGCTCCAACCATCAAGGCCAGGCACACCCCCACGACCACCTGACGCGACCAGAGAACTCGAGAAGCCATCATCACCACCGCTCCTACCGTTCAGCTGCATTGTCTGCCTGCCGGGCCACCCCGAGAACAGACATTCGACTCCATGGAGCGGCGCCGCTACCACGAGCACGCCGGGGACGGTGCAAGGCCCTGTTCGACGATCTCCTCGCACGTCAGTAGGAGTTCAACGCCCAGGACTCGCTCGCGCGACGACGCCACCCCGTTGAACCACATCGGCGGCGCCGAACGAAGCGAGGCCTCAGGGGGCCGCTACTTCGCTACCGAAAGATGTCTCGAACGGCCGGACCGTGTGACGCCATCACTGTGCGTTTGCGGCGATGAAGGCGAGCACTCGTTTCCAGGCATCCGCCGAAGCGTCGGCATACTGCTCGGCCGATCTGTCGAAGAACGAGTGAGGGGCACCGGCATAGGTGTGAAGTTCGTGTTCGATACCCGCCGCCGTCAAAGCCTCGCCGAAGGCAGCCACGTCCTCGGCCGGTATCGACGGATCGGCGCCGCCCATGAGCCCGAGCAGCGGGCACTCGAACTGAGACGCGACGTCGGCCGGCGCAGCGTATCCGGGCCAGCCGTTCATGGGGCGCCCGTAGAACCCGATGACTCCCGCCAGGCCGTGCCCTGCTGCAGCCTGCAACCACGAACCCGAGCCACCGAAACAGAAGCCGAGCGTGAAGATGGGGCGAGCCTCATCCCCGTCTCGAAGCGCCGCGATCGCGGCGGCAACGTCGGCCGTGACCCCTTCCTGGGTCGTCCGCTCCACGTGCGGCCCGAACTCGAAGTCGGCGCTGCGTTCATCCAGTCCGGCGGTACGGCCGAAATAGTCGATGGCGATGGCGTCGAAGCCGCGTTCGGCGAACCGGTCGGCCAGTTCCTCGTAGAACGGGAAGAGGCCGCGAACGTCCGGCAAGACGACGATGCCGGCGCTGCCGGGGATGCCGGCTCGTGCGGAGTACGCCAGGAACGGCGTCCCGTCGGCGGAGGTCAGGATCAGTCGCTCGGACTGGTGCGAGCCGCCCGAGATGGGCCGGATCGGCGGGTGAGCGTCGTAGTCGAAGCACATGGGCTGCTAGCCGGTCCGCCGCGGGAGCGCGGATACGCACGATGTCATGACCGACACGCTACCGGTAGGCGCCCCTCCCTGCCGCCGACCCGGGAGCCGGCGGGAGAATTCGTCCACCTGCCGAAGCGAGAAGATCCTCGAGCGGGGGGAGCTCAGCCTGTTCGACCATGAGCTCCGCATTGCCACATCGAACAGGAACGTGTTCGCTCGCCCGAACAGGGCTCGACCAAGGCCTGGCACGGAGCGGGTAGACAAACCCGGCCCCGCGGCATCAACAAACCCCGGCCGCTGGCCTGGCTCTTCTTGATCTCCGTAGCGGGGGCG
>JBFGCM010000034.1:0-33705 GCA_041581135.1 Acidimicrobiia bacterium | reverse complement strand
GCATCGCCGCTGCGTCCGGGCACTTGCACGCCCCGTCATCGAAGCCGGCCGGGCCCCCTGACCGTGCAACTCGACGCGTAGACTCGGCCGCCGGCGAGGAAGGGAGCCGGGCGTGGCCGAGAGGAGAGACTGGAACGCCGCCGTCATCGAGGAGTTCCGAGAGAACGGCGGCCGGGTGGGAGGGCCGTTCCAGGGAGCCGACGTGCTGCTGTTGCATCACATCGGAGCAAGGACGGGCAGCCGCCGGGTGAGTCCGCTCCTCTACCTGCCGGACGGAGACGGCTTTGCCATCTTCGGCTCCAAGGGGGGCGCCTCCACCAACCCGGACTGGTACCACAACCTCCTCGCCAACCCGGACGTGTCGGTCGAGGTCGGCACCGATCACGTCGACGTCACCGCCCGTCTGGCGACCGGCGAGGAACAGGAGCGCCTTTACGCGCGACAGCGAGAGGCCTGGCCCGCCTTCGTCGACTACGAACAGAACACCGATCGGACCATCCCGGTGTTCGTGCTGGAGCCGCGGTGACGGCATCCGCACGCAGCCTCTCCTGTGGTTTCGAGGCCTCTCTTCGTGTAACCGCTGCCAAACCAATAGTCTCTTGGCGGTGAAGAAGCTCAACCGGTCTGACTACGAACGTGAGCTGCGAGAGCTCCACATCGAGCTCGTCAAGATGCAGTAGTGGATCGTGGCTACCGGCTACAAGCTGGTCGTGCTGTTCGACCGCTCCTGATACAACCGGGCCGGGGTAGAACGCATGGATGGGATTCTGCACGGACGACGAGTACTGGGAGTTCCTCCGCACCGTGCCCCGCTTCGAGGAGATGCTGATGGCCTCAGGCATCCATCTCGTCAAGTACTGGTTCTCGGTGAGTGACGAGGAGCAAGAGCAGCGCTTCCAAGCGCGGCTCACCGATCCCACGAAGACCGGGAAGCTGTCACCCATGGACATCAAGTCCCGCGAACGCTGGGTGGAGTACTCGAAGGCCAAGGACCTCATGTTCCTTCACACCGACTCGGAGTCTTCACCTTGGTGGGTGGTCGATGCCGACAACAAGCGGCTCGCCCGGCTCAATACCATGGCCCACCTGCTCAGCCTGGTGCCGTACCAGCCCGTGGACGAATCGGGCGTCGAGCTGTCGCCACGCCCGGAAGTCGAGTATCAGGTCGAGCGTCCCCCGATCGACTCCCAGCACTTCGTGCCGGACCGCTATTCGGTGAGGTCTTGACCCGTCACGCCCCGCCGCGAGAGCCGTGACAACCCAGCAGACTGGGCTGCGGCGAACCCGGCCACAACGACGCTGACCGCCGCCAGCGCCAGCTCGCCGGCCGCCGTCAGCGTGTCGGTGAACGCGATGAGTGCGACGGCACCCAGCACCCAGGCAACATCGGCGGCGACGGCCATTCGGCCACCCCGACGCAGCCCTCGAGGAGATCGGTACCACACGAAGAGCTGGACCGCGTAGACCATCAAGCCGGCCCCCACCGCCACCAAGACGCCGGCATGGACACCCAGCCACGAGTCGAGCCCGGTGGCTCCCGCCACCAACACCGCGCCGCTCGCTGCAGAGAACGCCGCGTTCTCGAGCATCACCGTCGCCAGCATGGGCCGCACCGAGGGGCGGGCGCCTCGTACCGTCTCTGCCGTCATGGGGCTCCTCCTCATTCTGCCGGATCCAGTGTCCCCCCGGACCTGCAGCGAAACAATTACCTGTGACGTCATCGAACCATGCAGCGAACACGAATAGCCTCACGTCCATGAGCACGCGACCGGCCCCTGCAGGTGAACTCCTCCGGCACTGGCGTGGCAACCGACGCCTCAGCCAACTCGAGTTGGCGAGCCTCGCGGGGGTGTCGCAGCGCCACCTGAGCTTCCTGGAGACGGGGCGATCCAACCCGAGCCGGGAGATGATCATCCACCTCGCCACGATCCTCGACGTGCCACTGCGGGAGCGCAACGCGTGGCTGCACGCAGCCGGCTTCGCCCCCATGTACTCCGAGCGGCCGCTCGACGACGAGTCGATGACCCAGATCCACCACGTGCTCGAGGTGCTGCTCACCGCCCATGAGCCGTTTCCCGCCTACGTAGTGGACCGGCACTGGAACATCACGATGGCCAACCTCCCGGCCGCCGTGCTCACGGCGCAGCTCGTGACGGACCCGACTCCGCTCGGCGGCAACGTCATGCGGTTGGTGTTCCATCCGGACGGGCTCCGCCGGCACGTCGTCAACTGGGAGGACGCCGCCGCCGCACTCCTCGATCGGTTCCGGCGTGAGGTGGCCTCTCACCCCGGCGACATGATCCTCGCCGAGTTGTGGGAGGAGGTGTTGGGCTACCCGGGAACGGACACCTTGCCGGGACGGAGGGAGGCGCCCACTGCCGATGACTTGGCGGTTCCCCTCCATCTGGAGACGCCGGCGGGATCGTTGCGGCTGCTCACCACAATCGCCACCATCGGCGCACCATACGACGTCACGGTCGAGGAGCTGCGGCTCGAGACGCTGCTGCCGGCGGACCGGGAGACCGAGGCCCTCCTCCGCGGCTTGGGCTAGTCATCGTCGTCGAGCCAGGTCTCGAGTTGCACCCCAAGGCCGTCGGCGATGCGATTCACATAGGCGTAGTACGCCACCACCTCGCAGATGTCGAGCACGTCGCGGTCAGAAAAGCCGGCATCCCGGAGCCGTGCCACATCGCCTTCGGTCACCTCCCACGGCGTCATGGTGAGCTTCTCGGCATACTCGAGCATCGCAGTGCGGCGTGCATCGAGGCCCGCTCCCCGCCAGTCGCGGTCGATGGCAGTTACCACGTTGTCGTCTCGGAGCAGCCGGCGCAGCCCGCGCCGGTGGTGGACTATTCAGTACTCGCACTGGTTGAGCCGGCTCACCACGAGGGCGAGGATCTCCCGCTCCACCTTGCGCAACGTGGCCGTGCCGGACATGGCCGAGCGATAGAGGGCATCGTGAGCGGCGAGTGCCACGGGGTTCAGCGAATGGATCTGCATGATGTTGTCGACCCGGTCGTGCGCCGCATCGATAACGGTCGGGCGCAGCTGTGCGAGGGCACCCTCCCACTCGTCCTCACGGATCGTCTCTATCCACGCCACGGCCGCTCCTTCGTCGCTGCACACGAATCTAGGACCACACCCAGGACCACGGCTGGTACGCAAGCTCGCCACGGGTGGGATCAACGGATCCGTGCCGGCTCCTCAGCTACTGCTCAAGGGATGCGGGCGATCGCCTTCATCTCGACGAGCAACTGCGGATGAGGAAGGGCTCGCACCGCCACGGTGGTGCGCGCCGGCCCGTCGCCTCCGAACACCTCGCCGTACGCTTCGTTGTACCCGGCGAAGTCGTCCATCGACACCAGAAACGACGTGATGTCCACGACGTCGTCGAGGCCCAGCTCCACCGATCCCAGGATGTCGGCGATGTTGGCCAGGACGGCCCGAGTCTGTGCACGGATGTCCAACGTCACCGCACCGTCGTCGCCCACCGTGGCCCCGGCGATGGAATCGTCCGCCTGGCGACTGGAGGTGCCTGACACGAACACGAGATCACCAACGATGCGGAGGTGGGGATACGCCCCCAGCGGCTTCGCCTTGCCCGGCACCACGTGGGCCTTCGAATCGGTCATCACACCTGCCCTCTCCGCCGGATCAACCGTACCTGATCCAGTAGTGTCGATGGGGGCCGGCGAAGTGCGCAGGAGGCCGGCCCCCAAGGACAGGAGGCCACATGGCAGACCGTTTGGTGCCGTTCAACTTCCAACAGTGGATCGAAGACAACCGGCACCTGTTGAAGCCACCGGTGGGCGCCAAGCAGGTGTGGGACGAGTCGGACGACTACGTGATCATCGTCGTGGGCGGTCCCAACGACCGGCCCGACTTCCACATCAATGAGACCGAGGAGTTCTTCTACCAGCTCGAAGGCGACATGGTCTTGAAGATCAAGGACGAGAACGGCATCCGGGACGTGCCGATTAAGGAGGGCGAAGTGCTCCTTCTGCCCGGCAACACGATCCACTCCCCTCGGCGCCCCGCCAACACCGTGGGCATGGTGGTGGAGCGAAAGCGCGACGCGCACCACGTCGATCGCGTGCTGTGGTTCTGTGAGAACTGCGAGGCGGAGTTGCATCAGGAGTCCATGCACGTCACCGACCTCGCCGGACAGCTCAAGCCGCTCATCGAAGCGTTCTACGCGTCCGAGAAGCAACGCACGTGCTCCGACTGCGGCACCGTGATGGCGGTCCCTGGTTGAGCACAACGCCGTGGGCTGAGGCGCCGGCCGTCATCGACATCCACACCCACATCCTGCCGCGACAGATCCCCGACTTCCGCTCCCGGTTCGGCTATGGCGACTTCATCTCCCTGGTCGTGGGTGAGGACGGGGCCGCCACCATGTACCAGGGCGATGAGTTCTTTCGCCGGGTCGACGCCCGACTGTTCGAGCCGGCGGCGAGGATCGAGGCCTGCGACGTCGCCGGCGTCGACGTGCAGGTGCTGTCCACGGTCCCGGTCATGTACGGCTACTGGACGAAACCTGCCGACGGCGCCGTGGTGGCACGGTTCCTCAACGACGATCTGGCGGCCACCGTTGCCGACCACCCCGACCGCTTCGTGGCGCTCGGAACCCTCCCGATGCAGGACACCGACCTGGCCATCGCCGAACTGGAACGATGCATGCGCGACCTCGGGTTCGTGGGTATCGCCATCGCCACCCACGTCGAACAGGCCAATCTCAATGCACCGTCTTTGTTTCCGGTGTTCGAGGCGGCCGCCGACCTCGGCGCCGCGCTCTTCGTGCACCCCTGGGACATGCTGGGAACCCACGAGATGCCCGACTACTGGCTGCCGTGGCTGGTAGGCATGCCGGCGGAGACGTCGCGGGCCATCTGCAGCATGATCTTCGGCGGCGTGTTCGAGCGGCTCCCGGCCCTGCGGGCAGCATTCGCCCACGGCGGTGGGTCCTTCCCGGCGACCGTAGGCCGCATCCAGCACGGATTCGATGTGCTACCCGAGCTCTGCGCGGTGGACAACCCGGTGGCGCCGATCGAGTATCTGGGACGCTTCTGGGTGGACACGATCGTCCACGACGCCGCCCAGCTCGCCAACGTCGCCTCGGTGATCGGGACCCACCGGATGTGTATGGGGTCCGACTTCCCGTTCCGGTTGGGCGAACATCGGCCCGGCTCGACGGTGCGTGCCGCCGGCCTCCCTCCCGATGTGGAGGCCCGCATGCTGAGCGGCAACGCACTCGAGTGGCTCGGGCTGACGGAGGTGGCGCGTGTTTGAGCCCGGTCCCGAATTCGCGGCGCTCCTGGACCGGGACGATCCGCTCGCCTCGTTCCGAGACGAATTCGAACTTCCCGCCACCGAGTCCGGCGAACCGGTGCTGTACCTGGTGGGCAACTCGCTCGGCCTGCAACCCCGGGCAACCCGGGGCATCGTGCTGGAGGAGCTGGACAGCTGGGCGACCCGCGGCGTTCGTGGCCACTTCGAAGGGAAGCGGCCGTGGGCGCCGTACCACGAGTTCCTGGCAGAACCCATGGCTCGACTCGTCGGAGCCGAGCCGCAGGAGGTGGTCGTGATGAACGGGCTCACCGTGAACCTCCACCTGCTGATGGTCAGCTTCTATCGACCCACCGCCGAACGGCACCGCATCCTCATCGAGGAGCATGCCTTCCCCTCGGATCGCTATGCCGTGGAGTCGCAGATCCGGCACCACGGCTACGACCCGGCGACCGCCCTGATCACCGTTTCTCCCGAACCGGGAGAAGAGTTTCTCGAGCCGGCCCGACTGCTGGCCGCCATCGACCAGCACGGCCCCGGTCTGGCCCTCGTGCTGTTGCCCGGAGTGCAGTACTACACCGGTCAGGTGTTTCCGATGCCGGACATCGTCGCCGCAGCCCGTTCCGCCGGAGCCACGGTCGGATTCGACCTGGCCCACGCCGCCGGCAACATCGAGCTCGCCCTGCACGACTGGGCACCCGACTTCGCCGCTTGGTGCACCTACAAGTACCTCAACGGCGGCCCCGGAGCCACCGCCGCCGCGTTCGTGCACCATCGCCACCTCCATGATCCGGGCATCGACCGCTTCAACGGCTGGTGGGGCCACGACAAGGCCACCCGATTCGCGATGGGCGACGTCTTTCAGCCGATTCCGACAGCCGAAGCGTGGCAGCTGAGCAACGCTCCCGTACTGTCCATGGCACCACTCATCGCGTCGCTTGGAGTGTTCGATGCAGCCGGTGGCATGCGGCCGCTCCGTGCCAAGAGCCGCCGCATGGCGCAGTACTTCGACTACCTGCTCGACCTACACCTCGATGGCGCCATCGAGAGCATCACCCCGCGGGACCTCGATGCGCGCGGCTGTCAGCTGTCCCTTCGGGTGCGACGTGCGGGCCGCAGCGGGCGCGACGTCATCGAACGGCTCCACACCTCTGGCGTGGAATGCGACTGGCGGGAGCCGGACGTCATCCGTGTGGCCACGGTCCCCCTCTACAACACCTACCGCGACATCCACCGATTCGTCGAGATCCTGCGGGGCATCGTCACATGACGCCCAAGGACGTCACCGTGGTCGGCGCCGGTCTCGCCGGAGCCATGTTGTGCGGTTTCCTCGGCCGCCGCGGCCACCGAGTCACTGCGTTCGAGTCTCGCCCCGACCTGCGCACCACCGACATCGATGCCGGCCGGTCCATCAACCTGGCGCTGGCGGCGCGGGGCATCGCCGCCTTGGACGATCTTGGGCTCATGGGCGACGTCGAGCCATTGCTGACCCCGATGCGGGGTCGCTTGATCCACGACCGCGACGGCTCCGAGACCCTCCAGCCGTATGGGAGCCGTCCCGATGAGGTCATCTACTCGGTGTCCCGCTCGGATCTCAACGCCGTGCTCCTCAACGCCGCAGGGGCGTCCGGCGACGTGACCATCCGGTTCGAACAGCGCTGCACCGGCGGCGACCTCGGCTCGCTGCGATTCCGGGACTACCGCTCCGAGACCGAGTACGACCACCATCCGGGAACCGTCTTCGGTGCCGACGGCGCCAACTCCCGGATCCGGGATCTCGTGCTGGCGGCATCGGGAGGCACCGTCACCATCGATCCCCTCGATCACGGCTACAAGGAACTCACCCTCCCGGCGGCTCCCGACGGCCGACCTCTCCTCGACCCCAATGCGCTCCACATCTGGCCCCGGGGCGGCTTCATGCTCATCGCTCTGGCCAACCTCGACTGCAGCTTCACCTGCACGCTGTTCATCGCAACCCAGGGCCCCGATGCCAGCCTCGAGGCGCTCGACAGCCCCGAGCAGGTCGAGACGTTCTTTGGCCACCATTTCCCCGACTTCGCCACGCTCATGCCCGATCTCGCCGCCGAGTACCTTGGCAAGCCCGACGGCGCTCTGGCCACGGTTCGCTGCACCGGCTGGAGTGCGGGCGACCGGGCCGTCATCCTCGGGGACGCCGCCCACGCCATCGTGCCGTTCCACGGACAGGGCATGAACGCCGCCTTCGAATCCTGCACCGTGCTCATGGACGCCATGGACCGCCACCCCGAGGACTGGGGAACGGCCTTTGCGGAGTTCGAGGCGGTGAGAAAGGCCGACGTCGACGCGATCGCCGACATGGCCCTGGAGAACTACATCGAGATGCGCGACTCGGTGCGGGACGAGCGATATGTGCTGAAGAGGCGACTGGCGCTGGAGCTGGAGCGCCGTTGGCCGGACCGGTTCGTGCCGCGATACTCGCTGGTCATGTTCCGCACCATCCCCTACGCGGAGGCGCAGCGGCGGGCGCAACGTCAAGCAGCTGTTCTGGACCGGCTGACCGCAGGCGTCGATCGTGTCGAGGACATCGACTTCGACTTGGCCGCCCGGCTCGTCGCCGACCTGCACCCGGAGGAGGTGGCCCGATGAAGCCGATCACGTACGACAGCTATCTGAAGATCCGCCAGCTGCTCAGCCTGCAGGAGACCCGGTCGGACGGCCCGGAGCACGACGAGATGCTGTTCATCATCATCCATCAGGTCTACGAGCTGTGGTTCAAGCAGGTCCTCCACGAACTCGATCGACTCATCGTGCACCTCGACCACGATGCCATCGTCAAGAGCGGGCATCAGCTCACCCGAATCCTCAAGATCCTCAAGACACTCGTTGCCCAGATCGATGTGCTGGAAACCATGACGCCGCTCGAGTTCTTGTCGTTCCGGTCGTTTCTCGGCTCGGCAAGTGGCTTCCAGTCCGCACAGTTTCGGGAGCTCGAGTACGTGCTGGGTCACAAGGATCCGGCCCACATCGAGCGTTTCGAGGGAATGCCCGAGCAGGAGCGTCTCTTGCGCCGCCATCACGCACCCTCCCTGTGGGCCCGGTTCCTCGCCATGCTCGCTCGCATGGGATACGCCATCCCCACCGACGTCCTGGAAGCACCTGTCACCGCGTCGACCACACCGTCGCCCGCCGTGCAGGATGCGCTCATCGAGGTCTACCGCACCGACCCGGCGCTGGCCGCGCTGAGTGAGGAGCTCACCGACATGGACGAGGGCCTCCAAGAGTGGAGGTATCGCCACGTGATGATGGTGCAGCGGACCATCGGCACACGAGGCGGTACCGGCGGTTCCGAGGGCGTCGCCTACCTGCGCACGACGTTGTTTCACCCGGTCTTCCCGGATCTCTGGGAGATCCGCACCCGGCTCTGAGCGGCGCCCACGAGCCGCCACGCCCCCGGACAGGGTCGATCAGCTCGGGGCTGTGGTATCCGCGGCTTCCGCCAGCTCTTGGGCGATGCCGTCGGCCCATTCCCGGATCGCTTCCCAATCGCGGAAGTCGCCTTCGGGTGCTTTCACCGCGGTGATCATCGCTCTCTCCCCAAACCCGAGGAGGCTCTTGTCCAGACGACCTGCGAACACCCGGTGGTCGCGGACGCCGATCGCCTCGACGATCTCTCCGACTTCGATGGGGTCTCCATCCGGCTTGGGGGGCTCACCGATGGGCCCGCTGGAGAACAGCCACACCGGCTTGCCGGGCAGATCGTTCCGGAATCGGTCGATCAGCCGACGCGCCGGTTTCAGCCAATGACCCGTGTAGACCGCGCTCCCGATCACGTAGGCGTCGTACGTCTCGAGCGTGGTGACCTCGTCGACCGAGGCCTCCTCGACCTGCAGGCCGCGACGCCGGATTCGCTCTGTGATGAGGCCCGCGATCTCTGCCGTGGCCGCGTGCTTGGATGCATAGGCGACGAGCACATTCATCGGTGACTCCTTCGGGTTGTGGCGCGACGGGCACCTTGACCGTATCGTGCAGGTCATCTTGCGATGAGGGCCGGAGGACCCATCGATAGATCGGAACTTATCGCCGCACAACAGGGTCCAAGCAGCGAACTCTGCGACCCACAGAAAGGGGTGCTACATGTCCGATGCATGGGACGAGTTGATCAACGGTATCCAGGATGCATTCAGGTCGGTCGGATCAGTACTGGGAGAGTGGATCCCGAAGCTCGTCGTCGCGATCGTCGTGCTCTTGGTGGGGCGATGGATCCTGAAGATCGTCCGTAACTGGGTACAGAAGCTTCTCGACCTGCCGGCCGTACGCAACGTGTTCGACCGGGCCGGCATTACTGCGGCGCTCCAACCGTCCGGCCGGTCCGCCGCCGGGCTCGCCGCCATGGTGATCTATGCGGTCCTGTTGGTGATGTTGTGGCTGATCGTGTTCCGCATCCTCGAGATCGAGCCAATCGTCGATCTGCTGGAGCGGCTGCTGGCGGTGCTCCCGCTGATCATCGTGGCGGCGGTGCTGGTGCTCATTGCCGCGGCGGTGGCCAACTTCGTTGCCGATCTGGTGCGTCCGTACGCCGAGGGTCGCAATGTGTCGTGGCTGCCGACGGCAGTGCGCGTGGTGATCCTGCTCGCAGGTGTTCTCGCCGCGCTCGACCTGCTCGACATCCGTTTCGCCGAAGACGTGGTGAAGATCCTCGTGGCAGCTGCGGGTATCGCATTCGCTGTCGCATTTGGCGTGGGCGGGATCGACACGGCCAAGCAGTGGTGGCACAAGTACTTGTCGCCGCGTCAGCACTGAACTGACCGCATCACGCACGGTGCCCCCGGTGATCCACCGGGGGCACCGGCGCGTCAGCCGGTGACGTATCCCCCATGACCCCCCTCGTTGGCAAGCCTCAGCTGGCGGTCTCGGCCCTCTGCTCCACCTTGCGGCCGTAGAACATCCGCCGAATACGGGCCTCGACCTCTTCGGCCTCGTCGTCCTCGAACTCGTAGCCAAGCGTGTCGAGCTTGCCGAGCAATCCGCTCTGCTCCTTGGCGAGCCGCCGCTTCTTTCGTCTCATGAACACAGTATCGACACTTTACGTGTCTAAGTTGCCCACTAATAGTGTTCACGCCCGATTTGGGTCGAACGACCTATCTCACGGAGCGGCGGCCTCACCGACCTGCATATGCCGGCCCGGCCGGCCGATCTCATCGGATCGACCGGCCGGTGGTCGGGCTTGATCTCGAGATCCTGCGGGCTGCTCAGCCGTCCGAGTCGTCGGGTGACTCGTCGTCCGGCATGCTGCCCACGACGTTGAATTCCTCGTCGAGCTGGACGTCCACTTGCGAGCCGTCGTCGAGGGTCACTTCGACCTCGTAGTAGCTGTCCTCGTCCCCGACCTCGGTCTCGGTGACGGTGCCACCCCCGGTGTGTTCGATGGCCACGGCTGTGGCGCGCTCGAGCGCCGCACCCGTGATGGGGACCTCGTTGTCGTCACCACCGCCGGCCAGTGCCGCAGTCGCTCCTGCCGCCACCACGCCCGCGGCGGCGATGCTGGAGACGATCACCTTCGTACGCTTCTTCAACGCTCCTCCTTCGAGTTCTCTTCTCAACATACGACAGGGTGCCTGACTGCAACCTGACCCGGCGATCGCTTGTCAGGCGGCGGTCAGGTTGGCAATGTTGCCGTCCGCCGCGGGTGCGAGACTTGAGGTGGAGGCCACGTGAAGCTCCTGCTCGTAGAAGACGACCGCAAGATCGCCGCTGCGCTGCGTCGCGGGCTCGAGGCGGAGCACTACACCGTGGACCACGCCGCCGACGGCGACAACGGGTTGTGGATGGCCCGGGAGGGCACATACGACCTCATCATCCTGGACATCCTGCTGCCGGGCCGGAACGGCTTTCGGGTGTGTGCCGACCTGCGCGCCGAGGACAACTGGACACCGGTCCTCATGCTGACGGCCAAGGACGGCGAGCTCGACGAAGCAGAGGCACTGGACACAGGGGCCGATGACTACCTGACGAAGCCCTTCTCGTTTCCCGTCCTCCTGGCGCGTATTCGCGCCTTGACCCGGCGATCGGGGGGACGGGCGAAAACCACCCTCAGCGCCGGCGATCTGCGGCTGGACCCGGCCCAGCGCCGGGTCTGGCGGGGCGATGCCGAGATCCAGCTGACCGCCCGGCAGTTCGACGTGCTCGAGTTCTTGATGCGCCGTGCCGGTGACGTGCTCTCCAAGGCCGAGATCCTCGACGGCGTGTGGGAGTACGACTTCGAGGGCGATCCCAACATCGTCGAGGTCTACATCGGCAGGTTGCGGCGGAGAATCGACGAGCCCTTCGGCAGGCGGGCCATCGAGACCGTCCGCGGTGCCGGCTACCGATTGGCGGCCGACGGTGGCTGACGGCAGGGCGCGCACGATCCGATTCCGTATCACCGCCATCGCCACGGTGGCCGTGGTTGCCGTCTTGGTGGTCACCGGCCTGGCTCTGGTGGTGGCACAGCGGCGGCAGCTGACCACCACGATCGATGACGGGTTGCGCCAACGAGCCGACGATCTCAGCGCACTGATCACGTCTGCGGCGGTCCCGCCCACCCTCGCCGGTGACGCCGAGGACTGGGCGCAGATCGTCACCGCAGACGGTTCCGTGCTCGCCGCCACCACGGCGATCGGCTCCGTGGGTCCCGTCGCCGACGCGATGAACACCGGCGCTCCCGAGCGCATCGTGACCGTGCCCGAGGCCGCCGGCGACGACGACTCCTTCCGCATTCTGAGCCGGGCGGTGGAAGGGGCGATCGGCACGGTCACGCTCCACGTGGGCATGAACATGGAGGAGGTTGCAGAGAGCACGGCGGCACTCAGCACCTCGCTCATGGTGGCTATCCCCGTGACCGCGGTACTGCTGGCCGGCATGGTCTGGTGGCTGGTCGGGCGCACCCTGTCCCCCATCGAAGCCATGCGCGCCCAGGCGGCGGCCATCGGGGGATCCGCCGTGGGCGGGCAGATCACCCCGCCGGGCACCGGTGATGAAGTCGATCGCCTCGGCCGGACGCTCAACGACATGCTGGTGCGCATCCGTGAAAGCACCGCCAGGCAACAGCGCTTCGTCGCCGACGCCTCCCATGAGCTGCGGAGCCCGTTGACTCGCATTCGCTCCGAAGTCGAGGTGGACCTGCGGCACCCTGAGAGCGCCGACGTCACGGCCACCTTGCAGAGCATCCTCGAGGAGGTCTCCCACATGGAGCTGTTGGTGGAGGATCTCTTGCACCTTGCGCGCAGCGACGCAGGAGCCGTGACGATGCGCCGGGAGCCGGTCGACCTCGATGACCTCGTGCTCCAGGACGCCGACCGGCTCCGGGCGATGACCGACGCCGAGATCGACCTCGGCGGAGTCTCCGCCGCCCAGGTCCTCGGCGATCCGACCCAGCTGGCACGCGCCCTCGGCAACCTCACCGACAACGCTGTCGCCCACGCCTCGAAGGTGTGGGTGACGGTGCAGGAACGCAATGGCGAGGCGACCGTCACGGTGACCGACGACGGACCGGGCATCCCTGCCGAGGACCGCGAGCGCGTGTTCGAGCGGTTTGCCCGCCTCGACGAGGCGCGAACCACCGAGACGGGCGGCACCGGGCTGGGACTGGCCATCACCAAAGAGATCATCGATCGGCATGGCGGCACCATCCGGGTCGATGCCGATCCCGACGGCGGGGCCCGGTTCGTCGTCACCCTGCCGCTGCCGGCCGGCTGACGGCAGAATCCGGGTTCAAGATTCCAGCCACGATGCCGTAGTCATCGGTAGGCCAACGATCGAGGATCTCCCCCAGTGTCCATTCCGGCGACGGTGCTTCAGCGCCTCTACACCTACGGCAGCCTGCAGAACGTGGGTGCCGGCATCCAGTTCTCGTTGAAGAACCGTCTCGCTGATGCCGCCATCACGGGCATCGGCGCGGTGGCCGTGGCGGAAACCGCCATCACCCGAGATCAGATCACCCTGCATCTCGACGATGGCTCGAGCGTCCCGGCAGCGAGCGTGTCGCCGGAGACCGCGGTGCCGTTCACGGTGGGTGCGGTGCTCGAGGTGGCCATCGAACACGACGCACTCCCCGCCGGCAAGGTGGCACTCGACATCGAGGTGCACACCGACCCCTT
The DNA here is from genome assembly GCA_041581135.1 of Acidimicrobiia bacterium. Taxonomy (GTDB): domain Bacteria; phylum Actinomycetota; class Acidimicrobiia; order Spongiisociales; family UBA5794; genus JBFGCM01. The sequence continues at coordinate 20,305 of JBFGCM010000034.1, read as the reverse complement.
CGGCACGTTGAGCTTCTCCGTCGTCGATTCCCTCTCCCAGCCGCACCAGCTGGTTCGCATCCCCCGGAACCGCAGCGACGACTACACCGACGAGATCGTTGGCGAACGGCGCCGCTTCGTTCACTCCTACACCGGCGTCGAACTCGACCACCTGGCGCAGTACTCGTTCGATCCGCACACCACCAAGGGGAACATCGAGAACTTCATCGGAGCGGCGCAGATCCCAGTCGGGCTCGCAGGCCCGCTGACGGTCAACGGGGAACACGCCAAGGGGGACTTCCTGATTCCGCTGGCCACCACGGAGGGAACGCTGGTGGCCTCGTACAGCAGGGGCATGAAGATCGTGAGTCTCTGTGGCGGGGTGACCGCCAGCGTGGTCGACGACCGCATGCAACGCGCCCCCGTCTTCGTGTTCCCCGACGCTCGAGCCGGACGCGAGTTCGGCCGATGGGTGCAGCGCAACATCGACGACATCCGCAAGGTGGCCGAGGCCACCGGAAACCACCACCGCCTCCTCGACATCGAGACCTACCTGGTCAGCAAGATGGTCTATCTGCGGTTCAACTTCTCCACGGGTGACGCCGCCGGGCAGAACACCGTGGGGAAGGCCACCTTCGCCGCCAGCAATTGGATCATCGACAACTACCCGGGCATCGACCACTACTTCCTTGAGTCGAACCTGGCCACCGACAAGAAGGCGTCCCACGTCAACACCCTGCGAACGCGAGGCAAGCGCGTCACCGCCGAGGCGGTCATCAAACGAGACGTGCTCCGCGAGCACATGCGGGTGGAACCCGAGAGCCTGGCCCTCCATCACGGGGTCGCCAACATCGGTGCCATGCTGGCGGGGGCCAACAACAATGGACTGCACTCGGCGAACGGCATCACCGCGCTGTTCATCGCCACCGGCCAAGATGTCGCCAATGTCGCTGAGTCGTCGGCGGGCCTGCTGTACGCAGAGCTCACCGATGCGGGTGATCTCTACCTCTCGATCACGATCCCGTCACTCATCGTTGCTACTCATGGTGGCGGCACGGGCCTCGCCACCCAGTCCGAGGCCCTCTCGTTGCTCGGTTGCCACGGTACCGGCAGCGTCGACAAGCTGGCCGAAGTCGTCGCGAGCGTCGTGCTGGCCGGCGAGCTGTCGCTGGCCGCGGCGATCTCCGCGTCCGACTGGGTGGCGAGCCACGAAGTGCACGGGCGCAACCGCTGAGTCAGGCGGATGACTCACCCACCGGGATCCAAAATCGCACCACGGTCCCCACACCGGGCTCGCTGTCCATGGCGATCTCACCGCCGTGAGCATGCACCAGATCCCGACTGATGGTGAGCCCGAGCCCCGTACCGCGCGACGAGGACCCCTTGTGAAATCGATCGAAGACCCGCTCTCGCGCATCCGGGTCGATGCCGACCCCGGTATCGGCGACGATCACCTCGATGGTGGGGCCGTCAGCGGCGACCACCGATAGGGTCAGCGTCCCTCCGGAGGGCATGGCGCGGATGGCGTTCACCGTGAGGTTGGAGACGACTTCTCGGATCCGCACCGGATCCACCTCCACTTCGGACAGCCCGTCGGCGACGGCCAGATGCACCCCGATGCCCGAGTGCTCCGCCTCTCGGGCGAACGACCGGCCCACGTCGGTGACCAGCACGCCCAGGTCGGTCGGCTCCGGATAGAGCGCCAGCGCACCGGCCTCGGCGAGGCTGAGGGTTCGTAGATCCTCGAGGAGCCGCTCCATCACCTCGATGTCGTCGAGCATGGGTTTGAGGTGGTCGATGTCTGGCGGGTGGACACCGTCGATCATGGCCTCCAGCTCACCTCGCAACACGGTCAAGGGGGTGCGCAGCTCGTGGCCGACGTCGGCGAGAAGGCGCCGCCGCTGCTCTCGCGCCGACTCCAGTTGTTCGGCCATCTCATTGAAGGACCTGACGATCGGCCGAATCGTGCGCGAGTTCGTCGGCGCCACTCGAGCCGTGTAGTCACCGTCGGCCAGCCGCCCCGCCGCGGCGATGAGACGCCGGATCGGCTGCCACGACCGGCACATGAAGCCGGCGGCGATGGACACCACGCCGAAGAAGATGACGAGCGTCGCGGCGATGCCCACCAGACCCGCCAGCACCCCCCACGCGTCCACCACGGTGGCGATGGCGATCACCAGGGCGACCAGGAGCAGTATCAGAAACGCGAAGAAGCCGAGCGCACGGATCGCCAGATGGCGCCCGAACCCCGACCACGCCACCTCGCCGGGCCCGCGCCGCGGCGGCCACTCTTCGCCTGCCGGCCACCAGGAGGGTGGGTGCGAGTGGAACCGGTTACGCATCGGTGAATTTGTATCCGACGCCGTGCACGGTGAGCACATACTGCGGCTGCCTCGGGTCTGGCTCGAGCTTGCGGCGCAGGTTCTTGATGTGGGCGTCGATGGCTCGCTCGTAGGACTCGAACGACACCCCGTGGACCGCATCAAGCAGCTGGGCGCGGGTGAAGATCCGGCCTGGGCTGCGTGCCAGCGTCTCGACGATCTGGAATTCGGTCGGGGTGAGATCCACCTCGGTGCCCGCCACCGTGACCCGCATCTTGGGAACATCGATGACGACGTCGAGCACCTCCAGCACGTCTGCGCTTTCGTCGGTGGCCTCCACCCGGCGCAACAAGGCCCTCACCCTGGCCACGACCTCGCGGGGACTGAACGGTTTCACGATGTAGTCGTCGGCACCCAATTCGAGACCCACGATGCGATCGGACTCGTCGCTGCGAGCGGTGAGCATGATGATCGGCACCATCGACGTGGCGCGCAGTGTCCTCGTCACATCCAAGCCGTCCATGCCGGGGAGTCCTAGATCGAGCAGGATCAGATCGGGATCACCGGTCCGGGCCGCCTGCAGCGCACTGGGACCATCGTTCGCCTCGATCACGGCGAAGCCCGCCTCGTGGAGGTAATCACGCACGAGACGGGTGATCTTGAGCTCGTCGTCCACGACGAGGATCGTCTTCACCGTCTGATTCTCGCAGAGGAGCGGCTCAGACTTCCGGCGCCCATCGGTCGACTTCTTCCCTGGCATGGGCCATCCGATGCCACTCTTCGAAGCTCTCCTCCGTCGAGCGCCGAGGCTCCTGCGGGCGCCGACGCCGCTGCGTCCAGTGCTCCTGCCAGTCACTCTGCCAGTCACCGCGTCCGCAGCGGGCGAACTTCCTTCCGAAGAAGCCGATCACCGCCAGGATGAGACCGACCTTGAGCAAGAACAGCGGGAGCAGAAGCAGTGCTCCGAGCGTGGCGGCGAGGCCGGCTCCGATGCTGCCAAGCAACGAGAACAGTCCTACAACAGCGAGGACTACCACGGCGACCCGAAACAAACCCATCACTCACTCCTTCTGTGCGATTGCAGGCATGATCTCAAGGAGTTGTGGAGAACTTGTGGAGGCCAGGGGGAGGTTTGAGGGATCTCGGGGTCTCGGGGCCGCACGGGACGAAGCCCGTCGATAGGCTGTCGCGCATGGGCTGGCTCATCGCGGTAGGCATCCTGGTTCTGATCGCCGTCGGGTTCGGCTTCGTGCTGTACAACCGCCTCGTGCGGCTCCGCAACCGCACCGAGAACGCCTGGGCCCAGGTCGACGTGCAATTGCGGCGCCGCTACGACGTGGTTCCCAATCTGGTGGAGACCGTGAAGGGGTATGCCGCCCACGAGCAGCAGACGTTCGAGGCGGTGGTCACGGCCCGGAACCGCGCCGTCGCGGCGGGCGGTGTGGCCGAGCAAGGTGCCGCGGAGGACATGCTGACCGGGGCGCTCCGCCGTCTTTTTGCGCTCGCCGAGGCCTACCCGGATCTGAAAGCCTCAGAGGGTTTCCGCCAGCTCCAAGGCCAGCTGGTGGAAGCCGAGGACAAGATCGCAGTGGCGCGCCAGATCTACAACGACGCCACGCTCACCTACAACAACGCCGTGCAGACAGTGCCGTCGAGCCTGATCGCCGGCATCGCCGGGTTCTCCACGGGCGTGTACTTCGAGGAAGAAGGCGAGGGCAGAAGCGTCCCGAAGGTGGAATTCTGAGGCGGGTCCTCGTTGCCACGTTCCTGTTCGTCGTGGTCCTCGGTGCTGCCGCGCCGGCAGAAGCGCAGAGCAAGTCGTTCCACATCGCACACGCCCGCATCGAGCTCGAGTTGCTGACCGACGGGGCCGTTCGAGTGTCCGAAGACCTCACGTTCCGCTTCGACGGCACGTTCCAGGGAGCGTTCCGCGACATCCCGCTTCGTGCTGGCGAGTCGATACAGGACATCACCGTGTCCGAGGAGGGCACCGAATACACCTCTGGGGCGAACACGACCCTGGGTTCCACCGACCGACCGGATTCGTTCGGGGTCGAGCAACGCGGGGACGTGACCCGCATCGTGTGGCACTACCGGGCAGCCGACGAGGACCGCACCTTCCGGATCTCCTACATCATGACGGGCCTCGCCAAGGCCTATGACGACATCGTCGACGTCAACTTCCAGGTGTGGGGCGACGAGTGGGACGTCCGGCTCGGTTCCCTGGATGCCATGTTCTCGTACCCGGGGACGGCCGAACGCGGTGAGGTGCGCGTGTGGGGCCATCCCGCATCGGTCGACGGGGAGACGGCCCTCGGGTCCGATGGTGTATCGCCGGCGCTGTTCGCCATCGAGGTGCCGCCCCGGCAGTTCGTGGAGTTCCGCGTCGCTGTGCCCCGTCGCCTGCTCACCTCAACCGGAGGGGCCACGGAGATCGCAGACAACGGGCTCGAAGAGGTGCTCCGCGACGAACTGGCCCAGGACGAACGCGAAGAACGCCAGGCCGCCAGCCTTCCATGGGCGTTTGCCGGCATCGCCGGGCTCGCCTTGATCGCCCCCCTCGGGCTGTTGATCGGGTACGTTCGGCACGGTCGGGAACACCCGCCGGAGTACGACCGGGAGTACGAGCAGGAACCGCCGTCCGAACACTCCCCTGCGGTCGTGGCGGCGCTCCTCAACCAGGGCGTCTCCAACGAACGCGGATTCACCGCGACACTGTTCGACCTGATCCGACGCGGGGCGTTCGAGACCGAGATCGTCGGACTGGAGCGCAGCACCTGGCTGGGTTTACGCACCGAATCCATCACAGACCTCGCCATCAAGGTGGGGAGGGAGCAGCTCGCCCCGCAGGAGCGCTCGGCACGAGCTGTCGACGACATCATCCGCCGTATCGTGGCCAAGGAACCCGTGCCCCTCACCGAGCTTCGCCACGAACTGCGCGCAGACGCCGAGACCACCCACGATCAGTACCAGGAGTACAAGGCGGCCGCGCGCGACGAGGTGCGCGCCGCAGGGCTGTTGGACGAATCGGGACGGGCATGGCCCTTCCTGGTGGCCGGAGTCGTGCTGGTGGTCGGTCTCATCGTGACGTTCGCCCTTCCCCGGGTGTTCTCCTCCAGCCTGTCACCGCTGGCCGCCGGCGTCTTGGGTCTTGGTGGGCTCGTCGTCGGCGCCGTGAGCCTCGTCGCCACACTGGCACTGGCGGCGATCAGCAAGCCATGGATCCGGCGAAGTCCCGAGGGCGCGCTGCTCAATGCCCGGTGGCTGGCCTTCAAGCGCTACCTGGCCGATTTCAGCCGCCTTGGCGAAGCACCCGCCCTGGCGCTCGGGATCTGGGAGGAGTACTTGGTCTACGGCATCGCGTTGGGCGTGGCCGAGGACGTACTGGAAGCGGCCCGCCTTCACGCCCCACCTGCGCTCGAGGAGCGCTCCAGCGTGTACTGGTACGGGTATCACGGGTACTCGGGAGGTCACTCGACCAATGCCATCTCCGGTATCGAGTCGGCACTCGATGGTGCCTTCGCCGCCCCATCGAGCGGCGGTGGTGGTGGGTTCAGTGGCGGTGGTGGCGGAGGAGGAGGTGGCGGAGGTGGTGGGGCGTGGTGACGAAGGCACCGGCACCGTGACGGAACCCAGTGGGAACCCCTTGGCGGCGCGGGTGGCCGCGGTGGCCGGGCTCGCCCTGTATGGCCTGGTCGGCGGCGTGCCCTACCTGGTGTCCGGGCTGGTGGTGCCCCCGGTGGCTCATGTAATCCTGCTGGCGGTGTGGGGGGTCGGTCTCGTCTACGCCGTCCGCATCGCGCGGACGAAGCCCTACTTGTCGCTGGTCGCCGCTCCGCTCGCCCTGGTGTTCTGGGTGGTGTACGTGCAGGGGGGCAGCCTCATCTTCGGCTGGACGGCGTAGACGAGGGCCGACGACCGGGCCGACACTCCCCCGAAGTGGAGCCGGATCCGTGGTGGCCCCGCGTAGCCTGTGGGCACGAGGAGGGATCACGTGGACGTCGCCAACCGCCGCATCACCCGCTCCATCGGCTCCGGAGTGCTGACGGAGCTCCGCATCCATGGGGTCGGAGGCGCCGGGCCCGAGTCGGTGCTCGATGTTCCTTACAGTGACTTCGTGGCCGGAGACCCCACCGCCGGCTTCTTCGCCCGACCCACCGAGCTGCCGCTCGGGGGTCCGCCCCGCCGGGTCGAGGCCTACTCGTGGGGCGGGCTGACCTCCCGCTCCCGGCTTCGCGCCCTGTGGATCCTGCTCCTGCCCTTCGCCCTCGTGAACCTGGGCGGATGGATGCTCGCCCAAGCTCGCCCCGGGCTGCTCACGCCGCGTGCCGTCAACCAATGGATGGCCGCCGCCGCAGTGCGCGTGCTCGGCCTGGTCGTCACCGCCACCGCCGTGCTCTACGCCGCGGTGGCCGCCATCGACCTCTACGGCTACCAGTGCGGGGTGGAACTCTGCACCGGCGACCGCCTGCTGCTGTGGCCGGTGGCCAACACATGGTCGAGCGTGTCGCTCGGCAGGCAGCTCGCCGTGGCGTCGCTGATCCCCATCGGCGTCATCGCGCTCATCGCCTACCTCACCAAGCGCAGCCAGGACTGGGTCCATCCCGACGTCGCGGAGGATCCGGCCCACCTCGATCCGGCACCTCACGTCGATCTCACCGACAGGGGGTTCTGGACCGCCAAACACGTCGCCCATCGCCTCGGCCTGGCGCATACCGCGGTGGCGTTCGCCACCGTCGGCTACATCTTGAGTGCCACGGTCGCCGAGCTCCCGGACGTCGGCTTCGGCGACGGGTACAAGGTGACGTTCGCGGCGCTGATGATTGGGGGCGCAACGCTTGTCGTCCTCATCGGACGGCTGGGCAAGATCTGGTTCTGGTCGCTGCTCGGCCTCTCCGGCTCGGCATTGGGCGGGCTGGTCTGGGTGACGATGTTGCTGGATGGTGATGCCCGGCAGCTGGGACAGGCTCCGGGGACCCGGTCGCTCGCCAGCCCACTCGGAGCCGTAACCGTGGCGGTGCTGGTGGTGATCGCGTTGGTCCAGCTGGTCGCAGTGGCACGAGGCGAGTCGATCAGGAACCGGGTGTACAACTGGTTCGCTCCGCTCGCCGTGCTCTTCGGCGGTCTCAGCCTGGTGCTCGTCGTCGGCTCGGGAGCACTCATCCAGGTGGCGAACTACTTGGGCAACGGCGTTTCGCACGCCACGTGGGTGGCAGGAGCCGATCCGTCCGCCGGTTGGCCCGTCGTCTACAGCGATACAGCCGCCGCGGTCGCGGTCAACACGCTCATCGTGCTGGCGATCGTGGTGGTGACGGCACTCGGCGTGTTCGTCTACCGCTGGGTGCGGCGCGACCGGCCCACTGCGGTCGTGGCGGAATATGCAGGTGCCGATACCGGCAATCGACTGGTGATGCGCATCGCGCAGCGGGTGAGCACCGCTCGAGTGCTCGCCGGAATGACGGACCACGCCGGCACGGTGGTCGTCACTGCCATCATCGGCTTGGTGGCTGCAATCTCGGTGGCGGCGTTCATCGAGCCGATCGGGGGCAGCCGGTTCTTGGCCAGCCTCCAGGAACCCGCCGCCAACCTCCTCGCCCTTCTCGTGATCGGCGCGGTCATCCTCATCGGCCGGACCACGCGGAGCGAAGGTCTCCGCCGCGGCATCGGCATCGTGTGGGACATTCTCACCTTCTGGCCGCGGTGGTATCACCCCTGGGCGCCCCCGGCATACGGAGAACGAGCCGTACCTCAGCTCGCCCACCGTATCCGCACCCTGACCGCAGACGGCTGTGTGGTGGTGTCCGCCCACAGCCAGGGCAGCTTGGTGGCGGTCGCCGCCATCGCCAAGCTCGGTGCCGAGCACGGCTCGGTGCCACGCGTAGGACTGATCACCCACGGGTCGCCACTACGGCGGCTGTACGGCCGCTACCTGACCCGCTACGTGAACGGGGCACTGCTGCAGAGAGTGACCGAGCTGTTGGCCGCCGGCGGGGGGTGGGTGAACCTTCATCGGAGAACCGACTTCATCGGCGGCACGATGATGGACGAAGCCCTTCCCGGTTTCGAGGACCGGTCGCTGCTCGATCCACCCACCTTGGCCCTGGAGTTGGGTGGGCCGATACCAAAGCCGGCGAAGCACTTCGGCTACTTCCACGATCCGATCCACGACGAGCTCATCGCGGCCATGGCGACTGCGCTCGGATGCGAAGGCGCGCCCTAGTCCGAAGGCAGCCCCGCCGAAACCCTACGAGCCGGGCACCTCCGCCATCGGGATTGACATCGGCCGCGCCTCCGGCCAGGCTTCCGGCCACAGCCTGGATTTTCGCGTTCACGGGAGACCCCACCATGATTCGCTCCGTCGCCAGGCTGTTCACCGCCGGACTCGCCCTCGCCGCCGTGCTGCTGTTGGGTTCCGCATCCGCTCTCGCCGCCGACACCGGCGACATGGTGGAGTACCCGATGGTGTTTCCCGTGGACGGTGAGAATCGCTACAGCGACACCTTCTGGGCGGCCCGCAGTCACGGGTTCCACGGAGCCCAGGACCTCTTCGCCGAGAAGGGGACGCCGGTGGTGGCGGTCGCATCCGGCACCGTTCGATACGTGAACTGGAGCAGCTCCGCCGACCTCGACCCGGACCGATGCTGCAGTGTGGTCATCACTCACGACGACGGTTGGGAGAGTCAGTACCTCCACCTCGACAACGACTCCCCTGGCACCGACGACGGCGCCGCGTGGGGCATCGCCGACGGCGTGGTGCCCGGCTCCCGGGTGGCTGCAGGACAGGTCATCGGCTGGGTGGGCGACAGCGGCAATGCCGAGTCCACGACGCCGCATCTGCACTTCGCGCTCCTGGATCCTGCCGGCGTCACCGTGAACCCTTTTGGCGCGCTGCAGTCGGCCGAAACGGCCACGGCAGCCGTGACCTCCAGCGTCCTCCGGCTGGGCGACACTGGTCCTGCAGTCGAAGACCTGCAACGATCGCTGGCCGCGATCGGCGTCGACGCCGGCCCCATCGACGGCATCTTCGGCCCGATGACCCACGAGGCGGTGGTGGGGTTGCAGACCGAGTACGGGTTGGCGGTGGACGGCGTCGTCGGCAGCCAGACCACCAGTGCCCTCACCGAGTTGCTGAGCTTCACCACCGAGACCCTCCGCCGAGGCGATCGCGGGCTTGACGTGCAGCGTCTCCAGATGCTGCTCGACGCCGCCGGCTACTCGCCGGGACCGGTGGATGGCATCTTCGGCTCGCTCACGTTGGACGCGGTGGTGGCGTTCCAGCGCGACCAAGGGTTGGCCGTCGACGGCTTGGTTGGTCCCCAGACCTTCGGGGCACTGACCGTCCTCTAGATCAGTCGGCCGGGGATCGGAACTCGATCTGAGGGAAGTAGCACGCCACCGGGTGTCCCTGGCCCCGCTCGATCAGCTCGGGGATCTCGCCGGCACACACCTCCTGTGCCTTCCAGCAACGGGTGCGGAAGCGACACCCCGACGGCGGATTTGCCGGGCTGGGCACGTCCCCCTCCAGCAGGATGAGCTTGCGCTGGCCCCGCAGCGCCGGGTCCGGCACAGGGATGGCCGACAGCAGTGCCTCGGTGTAGGGGTGGGCGACATTGTCGTAGACCTCGTACTCATCCCCGATCTCGACGATCTTGCCCAGGTACATGACGGCGACCCGGTCACAGATGTGGCGGACCACCGAGAGGTCGTGGGCGATGAACAAGTACGAGAGGCCGAGCTCGGCCTGGAGATCCTCGAGCAAATTGACGACCTGAGCCTGCACGGACACATCGAGCGCCGACACCGGCTCGTCGGCGATGATGATGGTGGGCTCCAAGGCCAACGCTCTGGCGACGCCGATGCGCTGTCGCTGTCCCCCGGAGAACTGGTGGGGGTAACGGTTGATGTGGTCCGGGTTCAGGCCGACCAGCTCGAGCAGCTCGTGGATGCGGGCCCGCCGCCGCGCCTTTGGCACCACCTCGGGGTGGGCGTGCCATCCCTCGCCGATGATGTCCCCGACGGTCATCCTGGGGTTCAAGGAAGCGTACGGGTCCTGGAAGATCACCTGGATCTCCCGTCGCAGCTCACGCATCTCCGCAGCCGACGCCTCGAACAGGTCCCGCCCCTGGTACCAGGCATGCCCGCTCGTCGGCTCCTCCAGCCGCAGGATCGTACGAGCAGTGGTGGTCTTGCCGCACCCCGACTCCCCCACGAGGCCCAGCGTCTCGCCGCGCCGCAGCTCGAAGCTGACGTCGTCCACGGCACGCACGGTGCCGATCTGCTTCTTGAACACGATGCCGCGCGTGATCGGAAAGTGCTTCACCAGGTGCTCCACCCGCAGAATCACCTCGCCGCCAGTGCCCGAAGGCACGCGTTCAGCCGCCGGCGCGGTCACGCTGCACCTCCTCCCAGAAATGGCAGGCCGCCAGCCGGTCTTCTCCCACCGGCTCCAGCTCGGGAACATCGGTGACACACCGCTCCTGGGCGTAGGGACAGCGGGTCCGGAATGCGCACCCCGATGGGATGGCCATGAGATCGGGGGGTGACCCGACGATCGGCGTGAGTCGCTCGAGGTGGAGATCGTGGCGCGGAATCGAATCCATCAGACCGATGGTGTAGGGATGCGCCGGCGCGTGGTAGAGCGCCCCGATCTCTCCCTTCTCGACGGCGCGACCGGCATACATCACGACCACCGAGCTCGCCACCTCGGCGACCACGCCGAGATCGTGCGTGATGAGGATGAGACCCATCCCGGTGTCGGCCTGCAACTCCGCCAGCAGGTTCATGATCTGGGCCTGCACGGTGACGTCGAGCGCGGTGGTGGGCTCGTCGGCGATCAGGATCTCGGGGTCGAGCGAAAGGGCGAGGGCGATCATCACTCGTTGGCGCATCCCGCCCGAGAACTCGTGCGGGTAGGAGTCGATGCGCTCCCGAGCCGACGGGATCTTGACTCGCTCCATCAGCTCGATGGCACGCTCGCGCGCTTGCTTCTTGCTCACGCCACGATGCACGCGGAACATCTCTGCGATCTGCCACCCCACCGGGAACACCGGGTTGAGTGCGGTGAGGGCGTCCTGGAAGATCATGGCGATTCGGTTCCCGCGAACGAGGCGCCTTTCGGAATCCGGGAGCTGCAGGAGGTCGACACCTCGATAGCGGACCGATCCGCCGGTGACGAAGCCGGGCGGCGAGTCGATGATGCCCATCACGGCTTGGGCGCTCACGCTCTTGCCCGAACCGGACTCGCCAAGTATGGCGATGGTCTCCCCGGCGTGCAGCGTGTAGCTCAAGCCGTTGACGGCATGCACAGTGCCGACGTCGAGACGAAACTCCACCTTCAGGTCCTTCACGTCCAGCAACGGGGCATGCGGGTCGAGCGGCAGCCCGCCCAGGGTCTCGGGAGCGACGGCCACCATCAGCGCAGCCTCGGGTCGAGGGCATCACGCAGCGCGTCGCCCATCAAGATGAAGCTGAAGACCGTCACCGACAGGAAGAGGCCGGGGAACAGCAGTAGATGCGGTGCGCTCCGGATGCGGTTCTGCGCCTCGGAGATCATGAGCCCCCAGGAGATCGAGGGCAGCTGCAGACCGACGCCGAGGAACGACAGCGCCGCCTCGGCCGAGATGATGACGCCGACCGTGATGGTGGCGTACACGATGACGGGGGCGAGAGAGTTGGGGAGGATGTGCCGACGGATGATCCGGGCGTTCTTGATACCCAAGGCCCGCGCCGCATCCACGTAGTCCATCTCTTTGGCCGACAGCACGGACGACCGGACCAAACGGAGCATGGTCGGCCAGCCGAGGAGGATCAGCACGAAGCTGACCTGTAGCACGCCTCGCTGGCGGAACAGGTTGAGGATCACGATGCCGCCGAGGATCACCGGAATGGCGAACCAGATGTCGGTGATCCGAGCGATGATGCTGTCGATGACCCCGCCGTAGTAGCCGGCGATCGACCCGAACACGATGGCGATGAGGGTGGCGAAGATGGTCACGAGGATGCCGATGCTGATGGACACCCGGGCCCCATGGATGGTGAGGGCGTAGTAATCGCAACCCTGCAGGTCGGTGCCGAACCAGTGTTCTGCGCTGGGGCGCAGCAGTGAGTTCTCGAGACGGCAGTCACGGGGGTCGACGCTCGTGAAGAGTCCGGGCCAGATGGCGATGACCACCATCAACACGATGAGCCCGGCGGAGATCAAGAACAGCGGTTTGCGCCGCAGCTGTCGCCATGCGTCTGCCCACAGGCTGCCCGCCCGCTCCGAGGTCGGCTCGAGTTCTCCGTCGGGCACAACCGCCTCGCCGTCGACGTCTGGCTCCACGGCGATCTCGTCGGATCGGATACCTGGATCACTCATAGCGAATCCTCGGGTCGAGGACGGCGTACAGGACGTCGACGAGAAGGTTGGCCACCATGTAGACGATCACCAAGAACGTCACGATGCCCACCACCACCGTCCCCTCCTGACCCTGGACACCCTCGAATACGGCGCGGCCCAGCCCGGGGATGTTGAAGATCGTCTCGGTGATGATCGCACCCCCCATCAGCCCGCCGAGATCGATCGCCAGGAAGGTGACGACAGGGATCATGGAGTTGCGGAGCGTGTGGACGCCCACGACGCGCCGCCGCGAAAGGCCTTTGGCGGTTGCCGTCCGCACGTAGTCGGCGCGCAGGTTCTCCGCCAGGCTGGCGCGGGTGAGCCGAGCGATATACGCCAGCGAGAGCGACCCGAGCACGATGGCCGGCAGGAGGTAGCTCGTCCAACCCTGACGGATGCCGGACACCGGGAACCACCCCAGCTGCACGCCGAAGACGATCTGAGCGACGAACCCGAGCACGAAGATCGGGATGGCGATGACGACCAGCGTCGACGTCAGCACCAGATTGTCGAGGAACCCGCCCTTGCGGATGCCCGCCACGATGCCGGCGATGATGCCGATGATCACCTCGAAAACAAACGCCAGCAAAGCCAACCGGATGGTCACCGGCAGCCGTTGTTGCATGAGGTCGAGCACGGGCCGACCACTGAAGTCCGTGCCGAAGTCGCCTCGGAACACCCCACCGATGTATTTGAAGTACTGGATGAACAGTGGGTCGTCGAGGTTGAACTGGGCCCGCATGGCCTGAACCACGCTCTCCGAGAGGCGCCGATCACCGCCCAGCGCTCGAATGGGATCACCGGGAATCACCCAGACCATGACGAAGATGAGCAGCGTCGCCCCGAAGAACACCGGAATGAACTGCAGCACGCGTCGTGCCAGGTACCGGCCCATCCACGCTCCTCTTGTTCGGGAGACGGCCTCGGCTCAACCTACCCAACACCCAACGGCGCTGGGCCAGGCAAAGGGGGTGGGGGGAGGCCTCGACCTCCCCCCACCTGGGTCATCATCCGTCGGTGGGATTGAGCTCCTCGTACCCGACGATGTTGGAGTAGAACGAGTTGTTCTGCTGGGCGTTGGCGCCCAATGCGCCGTAGCTCCATGCCTTCACATACGACTCAGCGGTGACCGGGGTCCCGTCGTGGAACGTCCAGCCCGGCTCGAGGACGACGGTCCAGGTCGTCCCGTTGTCGTCCGATGTGATCGATTCGGCGTGCGCATTGAACGGCTCGTTGGTCTCCGGGTCGTACTGCACGAGACCGGTGAACAAGGCACGCAGCACCGCGACACCGTTCGACTCGTTGGAGTTCGTCGGGAACAGATGCTCCGGCTCGGAGATCTGGTACGAGACGAACCCGTCGTCGGACGTCACCTTGGTGTAGCCGAGGTCGCTGTACGAGTCGAAGAACACGTTGTCGATACCTTCGTCGTACACGAACTGGTTGGTGCGGAAGAAGATCGGAGCGATCGGCACGTCACTGCACAAGACGTCCTCCGCCGCCAGGTAGTCGCCAAGACCATCCTCCAGCTGGCCGCTTGCGGCCACCTTGGCCTTGCCGTCGGCAATCAGCTGGTCGAACTCGGCGCTCTCGTAGAAGGTGTTGTTGGAGCCCACCGGTGGGGCGTTGTACGAGGCGTACAACGGCTCCAGGAAGTTCAGCGGCGAGGGGTAGTCCTGCCCCCAACCCAAGCGGAATGGCCCGGTGATGTCCTGGTTGTCCAGCAGGTCCAGATACTCGGCGAACTCGAGCGACTGGAAGTTGACCGTGTCCACGCCCAGGTTCTGGCGCCACATGTTGGCTACCGCCTCGACCCACTCCTCGTGACCACCTCCGGTGTTGAACCACACGTCGAAGGTCTCGAGCGGGCCGGCCGCATCCCAGAGCGCCTTGGCGGCGTCCGGATCGAAGTTCCAGTTGTCGCACACGTCGTCACGGGCACCGGCGAAGATCGGTGGGATGGCCGAGTGCGCCGGAACACGGGTGTTGTCGAAGATGACCTGCATGATGGTCTCGCGGTCGATTGCCATGGACAACGCCCGTCGGTGGTCTGCGGTGAACTCCGGCAGGTACGACGGGAACCCGAGGTAGGTGAACGACGTCGAAGACGACTGGCCGAACCGGTCACCGAAGTCAGAGCGGGCCGCCGTGATCTGATCGGGCGGGATTGCCGGACCAAGGATGTCGAGGTTTCCGGCCAGTACCTCGTTGTACGCCGTGTTCAGATCATCGATGATCTGGAACTCCAGCGTGTCGATCTGAGCCGGATCAGGACCCTGATAGTCCTCGTATCGCACCATGGGGATGGCCACATCGTGCTCCCAGACTCCGTCCATGCGGAACGGACCATTGCCGATGGGGCTCTCCTCGAAGGCCGCCGGGTCGGTGATTGCCGCCTCCGGCAGTGGATAGAACGCGGCGTAGGCGAGCTTCAGTGGAAACTCGGGGTCAGCCTCGGTGAACTCCACCGTGAAGGTGAGGTCGTCGACCACAGTGAGTCCGGCCAGTTGCTCCGTGTCCATCTGGTCCGACGTCGTCGTGGTCACACCATCGTCCGTGGTGGTCGTGGTGGTGACACCATCACCGCTCGTGGTGGTGGTCGGCTCGTCCCCGCCCTCGCTGTCGCCGCACGCCGCCACGACGAGGGCGAACACCGCGAGCATGACGAGCAATCGTCGGTAGAACGATCCCATATGTGTGCCTCCAGGATCTCAAGAATCAAACTGCCCCCGGGCTGTATTCACCTGGGGGTCTAGTTCCAACGTACACCCGTTTCTGGTCAATTGGCACGGGGTATTTTGCGGCGGATCGTCACCCAGCGTGGTCGCATCTGCCGTGCGGCGCGCCCACCAGGGCATTGGGCCGCACCAGCAGAAACGCGTGATTGAACCGATGAAAGCGTTTGTGCGCTCAGTTCGAGCCACGTGGAGCCGTCCTCCGATGCGGGTCGGCGGCGGCGATCCAGACATCCCCCACATTGGTACCGGTGGGTCCGGTGGTGAGCAAGGCGCCGGCTGCGTCGAGGAACCGGTGGGAGTCGTTGTCGCCCAGACATGCAATGGGGTCGAGGCCGGCGCGTCGACCTCGGGCGACGGTGGCTCCGTCGACGATGGCTCCTGCGGCCGTGGTCGGGCCGTCGATGCCGTCGGTACCGGCGGCTAGAAACACCCGATCCCGGGCACCCACCAGTGCCAGTGCCGCCGCCAGTGCCGCTTCCTGATTGCGGCCGCCGGTGCCGGCACCGCCGACAGTGACAGTGGTCTCCCCGTGGAAGACCAGCGCCGCGTGACCGGAGTGCTCGAATCGGTCCCACACCGCCAGCGCGGTGTGTCGCGCCTCGCCTTGGAGCGGCTCGTCGGCCACGGCGGCGGCGATACCGTGCGCTTCGAGATGGCGGCGCGCCCCGTCCGCGGCGAGGGGACCGTTGCCGACGACGACGTACTCCCCTGCCGCGGGGATACTCTCCGCCGTGCCGCCTGTGAGCGCGGCCGCGACGCCGGCGGGGAGTCGGGCGACCACACCGACGGCGTGCAGGCGCGCCATCGCGCCGTCGTCGATCGGCGCCACAGTGGGTCCCGAGGCGATCACCGACGGCGGGTCGCCGACGACATCCGACACGGCGATCGTGAGCGGTGGAGCGCCGGGAAGCGCAGCGGACAGTCCACCCCCTTTCAGGCGAGACACCCGCTGCCGGACCGTGTTCACCTCATCGATGGCAGCACCTGAGCGGAGCAACGTCTCGGTGGCCCGTCGCAGATCGTCGAGCGAGATGCCGGGACGAAGCGCCTCTGCCAGTGCCGAGCCACCGCCCGAGACCAGCACCACCACGGTCTCCTCCGGTCGGGCCGACGCCGCGACCGCCAGGAGCCGCTCCCCTGCCACCAAGCTCGCCTCCGTCGGCACCGGGTGGCTGCCGATCAGCAGCTCCATCCCATCGGGAATCGGTGCCGGCTGTGCCGCCACCACCACGCCCCGCCGAGGCACCGCCGGCATGGCGGCCACCAGGCCACGAGTCATGGCCGGCGCCGCCTTGCCCAGAGCCAGCACCAGGAGGCCCTGCGGGGACGTGCTGCCTCCCCAGCGCTGTGATGCGTATCGGTGGGTCGCGGACTCCGCATCGACGTGGCACACCGCAGCGTGAAACGCCCCTTCGACCGTGGAGCGCAACGATTCCACTGCGCCGATCACCGACCCCACGTCTCGACGCCGGCAGGCTTCTCGAAGTGGGTGAACCGGCCGGCCCTGATCTCGCGGGCGGCACCCCACCGGTGGGGATGGTGCACGACGTAGCGCGACACCCACACCAGGCGATGGAGCGATCTCGCCCGGCGGCTGTGGCGACCATCGGCAGCCATGATCGACTCGAACCGGCGCTCCCACGCGGCCGGACGGACCCGCCCGAGCACCTCGGCAGGAACCTCGGCTACACCTGCGTCGGCTGCGGTGCGGAGCAGCCAGTGGAGCCCGAGCCGAATGTGCAGAGTGCTCGCACCGTCGATCAGCTGCTCCCAGTCGAGCGCCGGCTCGGAACTCACCACGATGCCGGCGTCCACCACACGCCGCAGCGAGAAGTCGCCCTTGCGTTGCACCTTCTCGGCCGCCATCAGCAGCATGTCCTCTGGAGCCGGCACCAGCACGCTGCCCCCACCCGCCGTGGTCACCACCCGGCTGCGCGCCAGCACTCCGTCACCGCGGAATGGCGGGATCCATTGGTGCCCGGCCGAGGGCCGACCGCGGGTCATGCAATCCACGTGCATGGCGTGGTCGTCTTCCATCCCCACCAACGTCCACGTCTGGAGATCGCGGCCTTCAGCCACCCCGCTCGTGGCACCCCAGAACTGGTAGCCCCTCTCGTCCTCGAGGACGTGGCGAATGGCCGCCGACACCTCAGTGCTACGCACGTAGATGTCGAGGTCACTCGACTGGCGATCGTCGGCGGCGGTGTACGCCATGCGCAGGGCCATCCCGTACACGGCAGCGACCTCACCCGGATGACGCCGCCCCAGATCGGCCAGCAGCTGATGAAGCAGCCGCGCGTGCCGCTCCAATGCGTCGAGCAGCTGTGACAGCCGGAACGGCGACTCGTCCGCCGCCACACCCCGCAGGTAGGAGGTCAGACGTGCGTCGCGAGCAACGGCGTGCTCCATCTCCAAGCCGTCGAGATCGACGCCGGCGGCAGCAAGACGGCGCAGCGCACGGAGGAGAAGGTGATGACGAGCCGCCAACCGCACGAAGCCGGCGACCGCGTCGTCACCGGCGGCGACCACGAGGCCGAGTGCCTCCGCGGCGCCGTCGGCGTCTCCGGCAAGCAGCGCAACGTGCGCAACGGATCTTGCTGATCCTCGTGCCGATTCAGCGGCCATCGTCACCCCCGCGACCGGTCATGTGGCCGAGGCTACCCGGCCGGGTGGATGGGCACGAGACCGGCGCGTAGGGTTCGGACACACTGCGTCACGGAGGGAGGGGCGATGACCGGGACATTCGTCGAATCGTTGGGTGGCGCGGCTGTCGACAGCCACCGGCACGGAGGCAAGGCCGCTGCGCTGGGAAGGCTCTTGGAGCTGGGACACAACGTGCCTCCCGGCTTCGTGATCACGACCGAGGCGGTCTCCACCGTGTTGGAGTTCCTCGGAGTGCAAGAGCACCTGAAACGGCTGGAAGCATCGCTCAACGACGGTGAGCCCGACCTGGCTGCGGCACAACGCATCCACGATGCCCTACGCGACGGGCATCTCCCCGACAGCCTCACCGCGCAGATCAACCAGGCCGCCGCCGCGCTGGCAGCAGGACCACTGATCGTCCGCTCTTCGGCCACGGTCGAAGACTCTGCATCGCACTCGTTCGCCGGCATCTTCGAGTCGATTCAGGTGGACGACGTCGACGGACTCGAACGTGCCGTCCGAGAAGTCTGGGGATCGGTGTATACGCCACGGGCGTTGAGCTACGCGACGGTGACCGAGGTGGACGACGTGCCGCTGATGGCGGTGATCGTGCAGCGCTTCATCGACGCGGACCGTTCGGGGGTGATGTTCACCACGTTCGCAGCTCCCGACGGGGCACCGGCCACGCTCATCGAGCACGTGGAAGGAACGGCCGAGAAGCTCGTCCTGGGCGAGGTGACGCCCGATCGGGTGTGGTTGACCGGGTCTCCGAGTTCCGAGTCGCCCGCCGGGCTGTCGCACCGCGCTGTCAACGAGCTCCACACGCTGGCCGGCGTCCTGGAGCAGCAGTTCGACGGCCCCCAGGACGTCGAGTGGTGCGTGCTCGCCGACGAGCTCTTCGTGGTGCAGACGCGCCCGATCACCGTCGGTGCCGGCACCGGCGCATCCACGATCACCGACATCGAGCCGCTGCTGCGCGGCACCGCGGCCAGCGGCGGCGTCGGGTCCGGGTCGGTCCACGTCGCGTTCAACATCGAGCAGGCACTGGCACTCGAACCCGGTCAGGTGCTGGTCACCACGATGACCAATCCCGACATGGTGGTGGCGATGCGCAACTCGGCGGGCATCGTCACCGATGTGGGCGGTATGATCTGCCACGCCGCCATCGTGTCCCGAGAGCTGCAGCTGTCGTGCGTCGTCGGCACCGGTTCGGCGACCGCGACGCTGGAGGAGTCCCGGCTCGTCACGGTCGACGGGTACGGCGGCGCCGTCTTCGACGGCGAGGTGGCACTCGCCACCGAGGCCGCCGCGCCGGCCACCGTGGCCCACCTGTGGGACATGTGGGACGCGCATCGGGGCGCCGCCGACACAGTGCCGGTGGTGCACTCACGTGAGACCCTCGATGCCGCCTCCGACGGAGCCGGGGCCATTGGTTTCGTCGTCGACCACGAGCTCCGCAGCGACGCCCGCGGCCTCTGGGCGGACGGGACTCCTGCGGAATTGGAGCGGCGGGTTGGAGTTCTCCTCGCGCAACTGGGAGACGGGCCCGGCCGGATCAGTCTTCACAGCGACGACCCAGTGCTCGGGGCCGCCATGGTCGCGGCGGTCGAGACGGCCGCCAACGATCGTTTGGGACTCGGTGCCGACATCGCCCCCGCGATCGGGACCGGAGCGGCAGCACCGCTGTCGGCGGCCGTGGCCGGATCGACCAAAGCCCGGCACTCACTGCCCAGCGCCGAGGAGGCGATCGGTCGTGCCATGGACCCGACCCAGGGGCCGGGACCTCAGCCCCAGATCAAGATGGGAGCGATGCCGTCGCCCGAGCAACGTGCCGAATGGTGGCGCATCCTGCCCGAGTACGGCCGGTACCACCACGAGTTCGGGACGGCCCACGATGGAGGTGAATACCCCTGGATCGAGATCCGGCCCGAAGTCATCATCACTCCTCTGCTGAAGTCGCTGGTGCAGCCCGCATTCGAGATGGTCCCTCGGGTGATGGGCTTCGCCGGCGCCGCCCCGATGCACACGAAGTGGTTCCGGGGCCGCTTCTGCGTGCGAGCGGACACCTTCGGCCAGACGTGGGCCGCGATCGTCAATGCCACCTGGAGCCCCGAGTTCATGCCCGAGTTCTTGGAGCGTGTCCGTCGCAGCTACGACCAGCTCGGCGAGGTCGTGGAGCTGTTCCCTTCCGAGGCCGACGATCTGGCCGCCACGAGCATCCCCGAGATGACGGCTCTGATCACTTC
>JBFGCM010000033.1:0-34161 GCA_041581135.1 Acidimicrobiia bacterium | reverse complement strand
CGATCCACACGGACGTGCGCACCAATGAGTCGGCGACGGATCGCAGGCGGAGGGCGGGCGGATCGGTTCTTCCTTCGAGGCGGGTTCGCAGCTCGTCCACGCGGGCGCGTTGGGCAGCGATGCCCGCCTCGTTGCTCTGGTCGGCATCCAGGAGTTCTGCGGCGAGGTCACCGAGTTCGGGGGCGAGCTCTGTGACCAGGCCCTTCGCCATCGCCGTCTTGGCATCCGCCGCCAGGCGCATGCCGAACCCGAACTCGGCGTTGTCCTCGAACAAGCTGTTGGACCAGGCCGGGCCCCTGCCGTCGGCTGCGGTGGAATACGGCGTGGTGGGCAGGTTGCCGCCGTAGATGGACGAGCACCCGGTGGCATTGGCTATCACGGTGCGATCGCCGAACATCTGGGTGAGGAGCTTCAGGTAAGGCGTCTCGCCGCAACCGGAGCACGCTCCCGAGAACTCGAACAAGGGCTCCAACGCCTGGGAGCCCTTCACCGTGTCGGGACGCACCGCAGTGCGGTCGATCTCGGGGATGCTCAGGAAGAAGTCGAAGGCCTCACGCTCGGCTTCCAGGTGGTCCAGCTTGGGCTCCATGTTGATGGATTTGTGCTTGACCACTTCCTTGCTCGTCGCCGGACAGATGCTCACGCACACTGCGCATCCCGTGCAGTCGTCGGGGGCCACCTGGATCGTCATCTGCTTGCCGGCGAAGTCCCGACCTTTCCACGCCTTCGACTTGAAACTCGCCGGTGCGGCGGCTTCATCGTCGGGGTCGAAGAGCTTCATGCGGATGGCGGCGTGCGGGCAAACGAGGGCGCACCGGCCGCAGTCGATGCAGATGTCCGGATCCCAGATGGGAATCTCGTCGGCGATGCTTCGCTTCTCCCACTTGGCGGTGGCCGTGGGGAAGGTGCCGTCGACCGGCATCGCGCTCACCGGGAGGAGATCACCGTCGCCGGCGATGATGGAGGCGGTGACCCGCTGGACGAAGTCCGGTGCCACCTCCGGCACCGGGAGCCGCAGATGGGTCTCGCTGCTGACGCGCTCTGGTAGCTCGAACCGCACGAGCCCTTCGAGGGCGGCGTCCACGGCGGCATAGTTCCGCTCCAGCACCACGTCGCCGCGCTTGCCATAGGACGCCGCGATGGTCTCCTTGATGGCGGCGATCGCCTCGGTGGTGTCGAGCATGTCGGTGAGGGCGAAGAAGCACGTCTGGAGCACGGTGTTGACCCGGCCGCCGAGGCCGGCCTCGCGAGCGACGCGGTACCCGTCCACCACGTGCACCTCGAGCTGCTTGTCGATGATCGCGTGCTGTGCTTCCGACGGGAGCCGGTTCCACGTCTCGTCCGGGGGGAACGGGCTGTTGATGAGCAGTTTCGCGCCGGGCGCGGCTACGTCGAGCACGTCGAGCCGGCCGAGCATCCCGAAGTCGTGGCACGCCACGAAGTCGGCTTGGCGGATCAGATAGGTCGAGGTGATCGGATTCGGGCTGAACCGCAGGTGAGAGATCGTCGTAGACCCCGACTTCTTCGAGTCGTAGACGAAGTAGCCCTGCGCATGGAGGTCGGTGTGCTCACCGATGATCTTCACGGAGTTCTTGTTGGCACCGACGGTGCCGTCCGATCCAAGGCCGTAGAACACGGCGCGGCGCACCTCGGCCGGCTCCGACCACGAGTCGTGATCGAAGGCAAGGCTCGTTCCCGAGACGTCGTCGAAGATGCCCACCGTGAAGTGCTGCTTGGGCTGGTCGGCATCGAGCTCGGCGAACACGGCACCGACCATCGCGGGGGTGAACTCCTTGCTCGACAGCCCGTAGCGGCCACCGATGACTCGACGACCGGTGGCCCCGGTCTCGGCCAGTGCGGTGACCACGTCCTGGTACAGCGGCTCTCCCACTGCTCCCGGCTCCTTGGTGCGGTCGAGCACCGCCACGGCCTCGACGGTGGGCGGAAGTGCGGAGGCGAACGCCTCAGTGGAGAACGGTCGGTAGAGCCGCACGATCACCGCTCCCACCTTGCGTCCCGCCGCCACGGCGGCCTCCACGAACTCGCGCACCGGGCCGGCCCCCGAGCCCATCAGCACCACGACCTGCTCGGCATCGGGGGCGCCGATGTAGTCGAACAGGCGGTACTGGCGGCCGGTGAGGTCGGCGAACCGGTCCATGCTCGCCTGCACCGAGTCCGGGGTGGCCGCGTAGTACGGGTTGATGGCCTCGCGCGCCTGGAAGAAGACGTCCGGGTTCTGGGCGCTGCCCCGGAGCACCGGGCGGTTCGGATCGAGGGAGCGGAGGCGGTGCGCCACGATGTGGTCGTCGTCGATCATCGCCTGGATGGTCTCCACCGAGACGGGACGGATCTTGGCCACCTCGTGGGAGGTGCGGAACCCGTCGAAGAAGTGGAGGAACGGGATGCGTGTCTCCAGCGTGGCGGCATGGGCGATCAGCGCCAGGTCGTTGGCCTCCTGCACCGACCCCGAAGCCAGCATGGCGAAGCCGGTGGACCTGGCTGCCATCACGTCGCTGTGGTCGCCGAAGATCGACAGCGCATGCGTGGCCAACGTGCGGGCCGCCACGTGGATCACGGCCGGGGTCAGCTCTCCTGCGATCTTGTACATGTTGGGGATCATCAGGAGCAGGCCCTGGGAGGCGGTGAAGGTGGTACACAGGGCTCCGACCTGAAGCGAGCCGTGGAGAGCGCCGGCGGCGCCGCCCTCGGATTGCATCTCGACGATCTCGGGCACGGTGCCGAAGATGTTCCGCCGACCCTGCGCCGACCAGGCATCGGCCAGCTCCCCCATCGGAGAAGCAGGCGTGATGGGGTAGATCGCGATGACTTCGTTCGTCTGGTAGGCGACGTCTGCGGCCGCCTCGTTGCCGTCGACGGTGGCGAAGCCGGAGGACTCTTCTGATCCGGTCATGGTGCGCACTCCCGGGAAACTCGACTCATCCCATCGTGTCCACAACCGGAACCATCCGATACGGCCAAAAGTCCCGGGTGCCCTCGACGCCGCGGAGCGGGGGCTGCGGCTCAGCTCGTCGTGACCAGGCTTTCCAGGGACTCGGCGATCACGATGGCGTCGTCGTCGGGCTCGAGACGGAAATCGGCCGGCGGGTTGAGGTGTTGGCTGCCGTTGCGGCTCACTGCCAGCAGCGTCGCCTGATGCTCACTGCGGAACCGATCGGAGACCTCGGCCACCGACAAGCCGGCGTACTCCCGGGGGAGATCGACCCGGTAGAGCTCGGCGCCGTCGCCGCCCGAGACGAGGTCGGCAACGATCGCGCTCAACCCGGGGTACATTGCGGTGCGCGCCATCAGATGCGACGCCAGCCGGGACGTGACCAGCACCTCATCGACGTCTGCGCGCTTGAAGTGTGGCACGTGCCTCGGGTTGTTCACCTCGACGACCGTGCGCACCTGGGGCGCCATCGACTCGATGGCGAGGACCACGAGGATCGAGCGCATGTCCGACGCGTCGGTCATGTCTTCCGGGAAGATGATGGCGGCCTCGGCGTGTTCGATGCCGGCGCGGGCCAACACGGCCGCGTCGGTGGTGTCGCCACGCACGAAGTAGACGCCGTCTCCCGCCGGGTTGTGTTCCCGGTCACACACCACCACGACGTCGGCGTCGTAGTCGTCCGAGCGGAACTCGTCGATGAGGTCTCGCGCCGTGCTGTTCCAGCCACAGACGACGATATGTCCCTCGTATCCCGATGCGCCCATACCTTGTCCTTCCTTCAGCAACGCGTCGATGAAGAAGCCGACCAGTGCGCCGGTCACCGCGGCGACGATGCCGACCCCGAACAACCCGAGCAGCCACCCGACCGCCCATCCGCCCGGGGTCGTCACGTACCCGGAGTCGCCCTGCCCCATGACCGTGGTGAATGCCCAGTAGGCCGACTCGGCCAGTGACGAGGCGGAGAAGTCCTTCTCGATGAGGGCCACGGCGGTGGCCGCCACGACCACCACACCGATCAGACCCAGCAGCAGCGCGTAGAAGAAGTGCTTGTCGAGCTTCGACGCCAGCCGCTTGAGATGCCACCGGACCCGCTTCATCACCGGCGATCGGTGAATGCGGCCAAATACCCCCATGCCCTGCCACTTCCTCTCGGTCCCGCTCGGACTCTACGCGCCGCAAGCGGGCGGTGGCATGCTCAATCGTCGAAGCGCTTCTCCAGGAGCTCCGTACTCCAGTACGAGCCGAACTTCCGACCCACTTCGTGTTGGACGCCGAGGGAGCGGTACCCGAGGGCCTGGTGGGCCTCGATCGACGCCTCGTTGGGGAGGGCGACGATGGCGTACGCCCGATGCACGTCGTGGGTGGCCAGCTCTTCCAGCAGAGCAGCCAGGAGCGCCCGGCCGATGCCCTTGCCGAGCTCGGAATGATCGAGGACCACCGTGGTCTCGACGCTGGTGGCGTACGCCTCCTTGTTGCGATACGGGCCGGCATAGCTGGTGCCCACGATGCGTCCGTCGATCTCTGCCACCAGCACGGGATGCCGTCCATCGCGATCGTAGGACTCGAACCATCGGAGCCGACGCTCGTCGCTCCAGGGCTCGAAGTCGAACGACACGTGGGTCTCGACGATGTAGTGGTTGTAGATGTCGTTGATGCGGGGCACGTCCGCGGCCGTGGCGTGCCGGATGCGCATCAGGCGATCACCTCGACCGCGTGATCCCATCCCTCCCAATGGCCGTCGCCCCAGTGGAAGGTGAAGCGAATGGGCGCCTGCTGGGCGGGGTCGATGTCGATGTCGACGAACCACACACCGAGCTCGCTGTCGGCGCCGGGCGTCGCGTACGTGTCGACCCATTCGTTGTCGGTCCACACCAGCGAGAACGACGCGCCGGCTTGCACTCGGAGAATGGCACCCGCAGGGACGGTGGGGCAGCGCCGGTTGGGCTTCCACACCTGCCGTTCGACCTGGTCGCGGCGCCCGGCGGCGTAACGAGCCGCCACCTCGGGGATGCGGTCGAACACGGCGTCGTCGCGAGTGGAGCGCAACAGCTTGATGTACTCGGCGTGCGCCCACATGAGTGGCATGGCGGCGCCGGTGGGTCCGCCGGGCCACAGGAAGTGCTCGGGAATCGGATCGGCGTTCCACACCTGTTCGGGCAGCAGGCCGGCTCCCCGGGCGAAACGCTCCATCGCAGTGATGTACGACTTCACCGGCCGTCCGGCCGCCAACTCGTAGTGGGCTCGCTCGCCGGTCAGCAGCGGCCACGCCCGTCCCACCCCCCAGCCGTCGTAGGCCGTGCCGTCGGCGCGTTGCCCATATCCGTCGTGGTTGTAGCGGCGCCAGGCCGGGCCCTCCTCGAACTCGTCCCGCAGCAGGTGATCGACCACGGCCAGCGAATCCTCGATGAGCGGGTCGCCGGCGGAGCGTACGCCGTAGCGGACCAGCTCCAGGAAGCCGGCGTCGATGATGTCCTTGGCCGGGAACGTGTGTTGCTGCTGTGGGCCACGGTTGGCCAGCGTCAGCCAGGTGTGTTCCGGATCTTCGTGCGGGACCGGACTCTCGGGGTCGTCGGGGAGGATGCGGATGTAGTGGCGGTTGACCTCGGGGTGCAGCGTGCCCGAGGTGGTCACCGTCCACTGCTCGATGTGGGCGTCGAGGAAGTCGGCGTACTCGGTGATGAAGCGGGCGATGGTGGCGTCGCCGCGCTCGGCCGCCATCACGGCGGCACACGTGAGCGCGGCGATGTTCGACGCCAGGGTCGACGGCGAGTAGCCGGCCGCTTCCTCCCAGCGTTCTTGCGGGGTGGCCGGACCGTGTTGGATGAGGTACCGGGCGGCGCGGAGCACCATCGGGTATGGATCGAACTCACGCAGTGCGTCCAGCCGGTACAGACGGAAGGCGAGGATGATCGGAAAGGCGACCTCGTCGAGCTGGATGCCGGTCCAGTGCGGATCCCCCGACACGAAGAAGTTCTGGTAGAAGCCGCCGTCGGGCCGCTGCGAGGCGGCCAGATAGACCAGTGCCCGAAACGGTTGGGTGGTGTCACCCGTGGCCAGGAGGCCCGTGGAGCTGTTGACCATGTCGCGGGTCCATACCAGGTGATAGCCGTCGGCATCGGTGTCGTTGCGGGTCTCACCCCACGGGATGCTGAGGGACGCGATCATCGCCCCTTCGTACATCTTGTCCTCGTGGGAGAGCAACAGCGACTGGCTGGTGTGGAAGAGCCTGCCGCCGTCGGTGGACACGTCACTCAGGTCCAGGCTGTCTGCGCACACCGTGTCCCAGGCGGCCACATACCGGTCGCGGGTTCCGGCGAACGGCCGGCTCAGGGACTGCAACAGTGCGGTCACGGCACCCTGGCGCCGGTTGCCCAGAGACAGCGCCAGCGTGAAGTCGGTGGTGGCCGACAGATCGATCTCGCCGGTGAGTGCGATGTTGCCGGGCCCGGCGAAGTCGTACTCATGGTGCATCTCGAAATCGGTTGCCAGGTCGCCCCAGCCGTCGTTGACGCCCACGAAGCCCACCGAGGTCCTCGCGAAGGGGACGCTGGCGCCGAGCGCGAGCCACGTGTTGCCCTTGTGGGCCAGCAGCAAGGTGCGATCGGCGGCCTCGCCGACCTCACCGACGTTCCCCCAGCCGCCGTCTTCGATGTGCGGCGCGGCGAGCACGAACACCCGTAGCTTCCCCTCCCAGCCTGGAGCCGGCTGGAACGACGTGTGGAGAAGCACCGTCGGCCGGTCGGGGTCGGCGATGATCTCCTTCACGATGCAGTAGCGCCCCTCCGGGTCGGCGTTGGTGATCCGGTACCCGAGGGCGTGGGTGGAGAGTGGTTCGATCTGGTGGACGGTGTCGCGGCGTTCGTCGTGGAAGAACGACTCGCCGTCGGTCACCAGAAACTGGAGGTCACGGAGCTGCGGCTGGTCGATGGTGGGGTAGTAGACCTCGGTGACCACCCCGAGGTCCAGGGTGAACCACACGTGGCTCGTCCGGCTGAAGGCCGTGCCCACCGCATCCTTCGAGGCACGAGTCCAGCGGGGCTCGATCCCCGGACCGCCGGGGGCGGGTCGCTGGCCCCCATGGAAGTGGTCGTGAAACTGCAGGGAATGTCCTCTGGTGCGGGGGCGCCAGGATACGAGAGTCG
This sequence comes from Acidimicrobiia bacterium, assembly GCA_041581135.1. Classification (GTDB taxonomy): domain Bacteria; phylum Actinomycetota; class Acidimicrobiia; order Spongiisociales; family UBA5794; genus JBFGCM01. The sequence goes on along the minus strand of JBFGCM010000033.1, from coordinate 27,069 downwards.
CACCGGGTCCGTGGTCGCGGTGAGGGACCCCCTACCTTCGGCTTCGCTTCGCTCCGCCCTAGGCACCTTCCCCCTGCTGGCGCGGGGGACTGTTGGGCTTGCGACCAGGGTCACGTGGGCCGTCATTGCTTTGACCGTGGCAAGCGTCGTACTTGTGGCTGCTTCACTCGCTATTGCTTGAAGGAAGAACATCCCTACCGGGCCGAGAAGCCCCGTGACTCCTCTCCTCAGTGGATTCACCCTCAGCCCGAAGAAGTTGCAAGGCCCGGCCTCGCAGAGCCTTCTCTGCTGAACTCGCCGCAGCCCCCGACGGACGCACTGCCAACGACATCAGCTACAGGACAGGAGCCGGCCAACTCCGACGATGCGGCGAGATGGTCATGGAGGATGGCAACATCTTGAGCGAGTGAATCTGGATTCGGAAGTCCTTATGGTCGACGGCGTCTCGGGTAGATACGCGCGGGTTGCGACTCGAGATGCCAGAGCGGATCTCGGTTCTCATCCCCGCCGCGGCATCTGCTCTAGGCTGAGTCGGGCGGAGATCTCGTGACCCTCGATCAGCTGCTCCTCCTCTTGGTCATCGCATTCACGATGGCCGCCTTTGTGCGCGAATGGCTACCTATCGACCTGGTGGCCCTCACCAGCCTCGCACTGCTTCTGTTGTTCGGGCTGGTCACCCCCGAGGAGGGAGTGAGCGGATTCGCCAACGAGGCGGTGATCACGGTGATGATGATCTTCGTATTGAGCGAAGGTCTGCTCAAGAGCGGCCTGATCAGCAAGCTGGCGCACAAGCTGGCCGCGATGTCGGGCGACAGCCACACAATGGGCAGCGTCATGGTGATGACGGTGGCGGGTGTGCTCTCCGCGTTCATCAACAACGTGGCGGCGCTCACCATATTCATGCCGGTCACCATCCATCTCGCCAATCACTACCGCGTGAGCCCGTCGAAGGTGTTGCTGCCGCTCTCCTACGCCACCATCTTCGGCGGCACCTGCACCCTGATCGGCACTTCGACCAACCTGCTGATCAGCTCGCTCGCCGGCGAGTACGGCTTCCGACCGTTCACCATGTTCGAGCTCGCCAGCGTCGGTGTGCCGCTGTTCGTGATCGGCATGGGCTACAACATGTTCGTGATGATGCGTCTTCTGCCGGCACGCAGCACCCCCGAGTCGCTGGCCGAGGACTATCTCGAGGGCTACCTGAGCGAGCTCGAGGTCACGCCGTCGGCTCGCATCGTCGGCCAGACGCTGGTCGAGGCTCGGGTCACCGAGCGTTTTCGCGTCACCGTGCTCGAGATCGTGCGCGGCGACAGCCGTCTCGTCGATCTGGTCGACGAGACGCTCGAGCCCGGCGATCGGCTGATTCTCCAAGGCGCGGTGCAAGACATCGTTTCCTTCAGTGAGCAGTGCAACCTCAAGCTGCTCGAGAGAGCCGATACCGAGACGCCTCACGCAGCGACCCAGGACGAGGGGTCCCACCTGGTCGAAGGACCTCGGCAGCCCGAAGACGGTGCCGGCTCCGAAGGCGACGCGTCGCAGAGGGTGTCCGATGAGGGGGCTGCAGAGAGCATGCGGGAGGAAAGCACCGCCGACAAGATCGAGTCCGGCCCCAACGTGCTGGTCGAGGTCCAAGTTTCTCCTACCTCTCGCCTGGTCGGCGAGAGCCTCAAAGAGCTCGATTTCCGCCGCCGCTTCGGTGTCCAGGTGGTCGCGCTCCGGCGCACCGGACAGGTCATTCGCGCGCAGCTGGGTAGCGTCGTCCTCGACCGATGGGACACCCTGCTCTTGTTCGGAGATCGGGGTCGGATCCAGGCTCTCGCTCAGAGCGAAGCGCTCGTCAACCTCCAGGAGCACGGGCTTCAGCTGGAGCTGCGCCGCGGCTGGTGGCTCAACGCAGGCATCTTGATTGCCGTCGTAACCCTGGCCTCGCTCGGCGTGCTACCGATCCTCACCGCTTCGATCTACGGAGCGGTGGCGATGTTGGTGACCCGCCGCCTCACGATGCAGGAGGCCTACCACTCGATCAACTGGACGGTGATCTTCCTGGTCGCCGCCATCCTGCCGATGGGAAAGGCCATGGTGAACACCGGGCTGGCGACTCTGATCGGCGACCAGATCGCCCGGCTGGGCGCCCAGTCCTCGGGCACCTTTCTCATCCTTTCGATCCTCTATCTCACCACCACCATCCTCACCGAGATCATGTCCAACAACTCGACCGCGGTGCTGATGGTGCCGATCGCTCTGTCGGTTGCCAACATCATGGGGCTCGAACCGTTCCCCTTGATCATCACCATCGCCTTTGCCGCGTCGGCCAGCTTCCTCACCCCGATGGGGTACAAGACCAACGCCATGGTCTACGGCCCCGGCGGCTACCGGTTCATGGACTACATCCGTTTCGGTGCACCGCTCAAACTGGTGTTCTGGGTGGTTTCGGTGGTGGCGGTCCCGTGGGTCTGGCCGCTGGGGCAGGTGTAGCGAGCTCCGCCATGGAGACTGCCTGGACCCTCGGAACCATCGGCCGGTACCGTCGTCGGTAGAGTCCCAGACCATGAGGCGCCTGGCTCGCGCCGTCGATCACGGTGGGGGGCGACGCCGCATTCGCTATCACACACATCAGTAGGAGGTAGTTGGACGCTGCGCCACCCGTCCCGAAGCTCCAACTTCCTGGCCCCCCTCCGCAGGCACCGTCCGCCGCTGCAGGAATCACCCCGCCGGCCAGATGGTTGGGACCTGGCATGGAATCCCTCACGCACTTCCGGGCCCAGAAGGACGAGTTCATGCGGGAGCACCCGCAATCACCGCTGCCGGAGGAACTACGCCCCTCGTTCTCCGGGCTCAGCTACTACGACCCGGCGCCGGAGCTGAGCTTCGAGCTCCCGGTGGAGCCGGCCGACGGCAGCGAGGTACACGTGCAGACCTCCGATGGCCAGATCCGCGCCTACGTCCGTGCCGGCGTCGTCCGTTTCGATATCGGCGGCGAACCAACTCAGCTCACGCTGTTCTCCACCCCCGGCCATGACGACGGGTACTTCGTGCCCTTTCGTGATGCGACATCGGGCAAGGAGACCTACGGCGCCGGCCGGTATCTCGATCTCGAGCCGAACGGCGACGGCACGGTGACGCTCGACTTCAACTACGCCTACAACCCGTACTGCGCCTACGACGAGGCATACTCGTGCCCGCTCCCGCCGCACGAGAACTGGCTGCAGGTCCCGATCGAGGCAGGCGAGAAGTTCCCCATGCACGTGGCAGATCGACCACATGATCATCGGGATGATCCGCACCCGCACGGGCACCACCACTGACGCTCCAGAGTCCGCCACTCTTCGTCGAACTCACGTCACCCTGAATGGGTAGGCTGACTTCCGTCGTTTTCGTCTGGAAGGGGTAACAGGAGTGGAACGGACACGAAGCCATCTCGTCCTCATCTGGTTGGCGCTGCTCGCGCTGGTTGCGTCGATGCTCACGCTCACGCCGCTGGCGCCAGGCGCGCAGGCTCAGGTGGCAGCCGGCGATCTGGTGATCAACGAGATCATGAACAACCCGAGCGCGGTCGGCGACTCCGAGGGCGAGTGGTTCGAGGTCTACAACGCCACCGGGGCCGACATAGACATCAACGGCTACACGATCTTCGACAACGACATCGACACGCACGTGATCGATGCCGGAGGACCGCTGCTCGTGCCCGCCGGAGGTTTCCTCGTCCTGGGTAACAACACCGACATCGGCACCAACGGCGGTGCCCCGGTGGCCTACTCCTACGGGGGGAGCTGGTTCCTCTCCAACAGCGGCGACGAGATCGTCATCGCCGACACCGCCTTGGTCGAGATCGACCGGGTCGAATATGACGGTGGTCCACTGTTCCCCGATCCGACGGGCAACTCCATGGCGTTGATCGATCCCACGTTCGACAACAACGTTGGAGCCAATTGGTGCAACTCATCCACCACGATGACCGGCGGCGACCTCGGCACGCCCGGCGCGGCCAACGACTGCCCGGTGGTCGAGGACGTCGGTCTCGTCATCAACGAGATCATGAACAACCCCGACGTTCTGGCCGACTCCGAGGGTGAGTACTTCGAGCTGTTCAACTCCACCGACGCGGACATCGACATCGAGGGGTGGACGATCTCCGACAACGACGTGGACGTGCACGTCATCGCCAACGGCGGCCCGCTCATCGTGCCCGCCGGCGACTACCTGGTGCTCGGCAATGGAGACGTCGGGACCCCGACCGCCATCGGGAATCACATCGACTACTCGTATGGTGCCAACTGGTTCCTCTCCAACAGCGCCGACGAAGTCGTGGTCACCGACCTCGACGGAGTGGAAGTAGACCGAGTCGAATACGACGGCGGACCGCTGTTCCCCGATCTGACCGGCGCCTCCATGGCGCTGATCGACCCGGCGCTCGACAACAACGTCGGTGAGAACTGGTGCCAGTCCGGCACTCCCTTCGGTGCCGGTGACCTGGGCAGCCCCGGAGCTGCCAACGACTGCTTCGAGCCGCCTACGGACATCTGTGACGTGGCAGTGACCCATGCCATCTACGAGATCCAGGGTGACGGCGACGTTTCGCCGGTGGATGGCCAGACTGTGGTCACCGAGGGCGTCGTGACGGCCGACTTCACCGACCTGCAGGACGGCTTCTTCATCCAAGACGCGGTCGGCGACGGCAACCCCGCCACCTCGGACGGCATCTTCGTGTTCCGTGCCGGCGTGGAGACGCCGGTCGCCGTCGGCGACGTCGTGAAGGTGCAGGGCACGGCGAGTGAGTTCTTCGATCTCACCGAGGTCTCGGCGAGCGCCATCAGCGTGTGTGGCGGCCCGGCCACCATCGAACCCGTCCAGCCCAACCTGCCGCTCGACGAGGGCGCCAGCTTCGAGCCTTTCGAGGGCATGCTGACCACGTGGGAGACGCTCTACTTCTCCGACACGTTCAACCTGCACCGCTTCGGTGAGGCCCTCATGTCGGCGGGTGCTCCGCTGCAGAACCCCACCGACGTGGTGGAGCCTGGCGCCGACGCAGTGGCGCTGGCGGATCTGAATGCGCGCTCTTCGATCGTCCTCGATGACGCGAATGGCTCGCAGTTCCCCGATCCGATTCCGTATCTCGGGGCGGACTCCACCACGCGGCGCGGCGACACGATCGACGGGCTCACCGCAGTCGTCAGCTACTCGTTCGGGGCCTACAAGCTGTGGCCGACGGTGGAGCCCACCGTGGTTCGGCAGAACGAGCGTCCGGAGACCCCGGGCTCCGTCGGCGGTGACATCCAGGTGGCGTCGTTCAACGTGCTGAACTACTGGACGACCATCGACGACGACGTGAACGGTGCTCGCGGCGCCGACTCCGAGGCCGAACTCGAGCGGCAGACCACGAAGCTGGTCGAGGCCATCCTCAACTCCGAGGCCGAGATCCTCGGCCTGCAGGAGCTGGAGAACAATGGGCCGACGGCCATCGGTGCCCTCGTGGATGCGCTCAATGCCGCCGCCACCGAAGGCTCGTGGGCGGCGGTTCCCGACCCGGCCTACCCGGGTGGCCTGGAGAGCACCAACGCCATCAAGGTGGGGATCATCTACCGATCCGACCTGGCGACGCCGATTGGTGACTCCGTAGCCGACGACGACATCGAGTTCGCCGTCGACCGGCCGCCGGTGGCGCAGACCTTCGACGTCAACGGTGAGGTATTCACCGTGGTGAGCAATCACTTCAAGTCGAAGAGCTGCCGTGACGCCGAGGAGGAAGGCGATCCGTTCTTCCCCGAGGAGTCCGACATCGGTGACGGCCAGGCCTGCTTCAACCCGAGGCGGACCCGCCAGGCGGCGGCGTTGCTCGACTTCGTGGCGGCCTTGCAGGAGATGAGCGGCGACGAAGACGTGCTCGTCCTTGGTGACTTCAATGCCTACCGGAATGAAGATCCCATCGACGTGCTCAATGGCGGCCTGGTCAACGTGCACGATCTGTTCGGGGATTCCGACACGTACTCGTTGGTGTTCTTCGGTGCCGAGGGGCAGCTCGACTATGCCTTCTCGACATCCGGGTTGGCAGAGAAGCTGACCGGTGTCGACACGTGGCACATCAACGCCGACGAGCCTCGGGTGCTGGACTACAACGACTTCATCGAGGATCCGGCCGAGAGCTCCTCGGAGTTGAGCCAGCTGTTCTTCCCGGATCAGTACCGCTCGTCAGACCATGACATGGTGCTGGTGGGGCTGACGGCCCCGGCGGCGGCCGATACGGCCCGCAGTCTCAAGGAAGCGGCGCTGGACCTTCTGCTCGGAGCCGAACCGACGCAACGGATCCTGCGGGCGATCGACTCGCTGGAATCGAGCCTCGATCCGGAGCTGTGGACCAGCGACAACGAGATCGTGCCAGGTGTCGGGGGAGCTGTGTTCCTCCACGAGATGCGAGCGGCCAATCAGCTCGAGGGCGAGGGTGAGGTCGCCGATGCGGCGGTCGACCTGATGCTGGCGGCAGACCGCATCCTGGCGGAGACCAAGATCGCCATCGGGGCCGACGCCGGCCTCGGTGAGCGCATCCTGGATCGGGCCAGGGCCCAGCTGGCACTGGGTGACGCCCTGGCCGCAGCCGATCAGGAGATGGCGGCTATGGCCGCCTACAACCGGGCGTGGCGGCTCATCGATCGCCTGCTCGGCGGCTCCACGGCGACGTTCCTGTAGACGTCCACCGAATACACGACGACGACGGGGGGCGGGCCATCGGCCCGCCCTTCCGGTCGTGTGATGCAGATCTGACTGCGGGCATCCCGCTGCGAACGGGGAGGTCCCGAAGGACCGCGGTCCAATCCCTGCTTCACCGCGAAGGCCAGCTTGACGTCGGCCTTGTACTGGACCACTTTGCCGTCGCTGACCCGGGCACTGAGGTTCATGACCTCGATTCCGGTGATTCCTTTGATGGTCTGGCTCGCCTTCTCGACGGCTTGGGCGACGGCAGCGTCGAAGCTCTTCTCCGAGATCCCGATGATCTCGATGACCTTCACTGCGCCCTCTTGGATCCACTCGGCCATGGGTGCGGACTCCTTTCAGCTCTGGGCGGGGCCGCATGGTACCGAGCCTTCGCCCGGTAGCCTTTGGCCTCGTGCTCACCGGACCACGCCAGGGTCACGCCGTTCCGCCACGGTTGGGCGGCATCGCCGCGTTGGTGGTTCCCGTCGCGCTCGTCTTGGTGGCCATCGATGTCGGGTTCACCAGTACCGACGATGTCGCCGGCGGGTTCCTTGCTTCGTTGGCCTTCCTCCTGGCGGCGCCGACCGCATGGATCTTCTCCATACGGTTCATCGAGGCGGGCCGCCTCATCATCGTGATGTTCGGACTCCTCACCAGCCTGCCGCTGTGGTACCTGCTCGGCCGATGGCTCGCCGCGCGCTCGGCCTCGTGGACGGCGTTTGCCGGTCGCTATCTCTCGTCCTTGGTGGTGTGGATCACGTTCAACTTCCTCGTGCTCGCCATCGTCGACGCCTTCACCGCCTGAGGCGGCGTTACCCTCTGGCGCATGGATCTCTACGAAGCCCTGTACACGACACGCGCCATGCGCAGAGTCGAGACGACACCGATACCTGATGAGGTGGTTCAGCTCATGCTGGACGCCGCCATCCGCGCACCCTCGGGGAGCAACGCACAGAACTGGAGGCTGCTCACCGTCACCGATCGCGGCACGATGGCCGATCTCGCCAAGCTGTATGCCGAGGCCTACGAGCTGTTGAGGACGCAGGTGTACGCCGGGTCCGAAGAGCGGGCCAAGGCTGCCGGCGACGAGCAGACGCTGCGGGTGATGTCGTCGTCGACGTGGCTCGCAGAGAACTTCGCCGACGTGCCGCTGGTGGTCATGGCCTTCCACCGCAATGACCCGTCCGGGGCTTCGATCTACCCGGCGGTGTGGAACCTGATGCTGGCGGCCCGGGGCCGGGGCGTCGGCACCACGCTCACCACGATTCTCGGATTCTTCAAGTCGGACGAGGTCTTCGAGCTGCTGGGCGTGCCCGCCGACCGGGGCTGGTCGCTGGCGGCCGCGATCACGTGCGGATACCCGAGAGGCAAGTGGGGCCTGGCCGCGCGGAAGCCGGCTCATGAGGTGGCCTACTCAGAGCGGTGGGGTGAGGCGCTTCCTTGGACCATCGACGAGCCGATGTGGTCGCCGGAGGAAGCCTGAGCTACCACGTCCGGCTACGGGGAAGACGGCGTACCCGGGCGGCTCGATCCAGGCGGCGGCGGACGCCGCGCTCGATGGTGTAGAGCGAGCGGCCCGCCAGGGCGCACGCCGCAGCGAAGGTCCACATCGTGACCACGATCATGGCGTTGCCGAGGGTGAGGCCGGGCAGCATCAGGAGCAGCTGCACGGCCACCACGGCAGGCACCGCCCACAGCACTCGGGTCGGCCTTCTCGTGGCCCCGTACAACGCGCCTGCCAGGAACAGCGCCGTGGGGACCTGTTGGATGGCGTCCCGATCGAGCACGTGCATGCCGAGCTCGTAGACGAGCGCCACCAGCAGCGCTCCGCCGGCGATCGCTCCCCAGGTCGCCCGGCGCAGGCCGAACTGCAGGTGGAGTGGCCTGGCGAGCACCATCGTGGTGGCAGGGAGGAGCACGAGGATCACCTGGGACCAGTACAGCGGGACCTCTCCGAGGGCGGCACGTGCCGCGGCGAAGTCATGGCCTAAGAAGCCGGCCAGAAAGGCGGCAAGGCCGATCACCACCGGGATGGCTGCGATGTACCCGAACCACGCAAACCGTGCCCGCCATGCCATGACGCTGCCGACGGCGGCGATGACCACGAAGTCGACGATCTGGGTGGCGAGCATCGCCCAGCGTTCCCCGCCGGATGCCACCTCCATTCCTGCGGCTGCCTGCGCCTCCACCAGATCGGCGTCGTGGGAGACCACCAGCCACACGAAGAGGCCGATCGATCCGAGGAAGACCACCCAGAAGCTGGTCATGGCGAAGCGGCGCACGGGGGAAGACTCCGATGAGCGGGGGATTCCCAGGGTTATCGGTCCCCGGCCACGGTCGCTTGAGACGTCAGAGCGCGCTCGCCAGCTGTTCGTGGAGGCGGATGGCGAACCGATCGGTCATTCCGGCGACGTAGTCGACGACATTATCGGTGACGTCGCCGGTGTCGAACCCCTCCGGCAATTCCGCCGGCCGCTGGGCGAAGTGCTCCAGCAGGTCGTGCACCACTCGGGTGGCTCGGGTGCGTTCCGGCTCGGACTGGGGCCGCAGGTAGACGTTGGCGAACAGAAACGAGCGGAGCTCGTGCATCGCTTCGAGGGCCGCCGGCTGCATGGTGACATGTCCCTGCAGTCTGGATTCCTCCACTACGGCCGAGATCATGGTCCCGATCCACTCCTGGGGGTGATCGCCGAATGTGGCGAGCGACGCCTGCGGCAGGTCGCTCACTTCGAGCACACCCGCCCGGAGGGCGTCCTCGGCGTCGTGAGCGAGGTAGGCGATGCGATCGGCGAACCGGCACACCCATCCTTCGGGGGTGTGGGGAGGCTCCGCGATCTTCCATGAGTGGGCCCGGATCCCATCGCGTACCTCCCACGTCAGGTTGAGCGGCTCCAGCTCTTCGAAGACTCTCACGCCGTGCGCGGAGTGCAGCCACTCCGTGCCCAGGAACTCGCTGATGGCATCCTCACCGGTGTGCCCGAACGGCGAGTGCCCGACGTCGTGCGCCAGACAGATGGCCTCCGTGAGCGTCTCGTTGAGGCCGAGGGCGGCGGCGATGCCACGCCCCACCTGGGTCACCGCCAAGGTGTGGGTGAGCCGGGTCACGTAGTGGTCGCCCTCCGGATTGATGAACACCTGGGTCTTGTGCTTCAGCCGGCGGAACGCCTTGGAGTGCAGGATGCGGTCGCGGTCGCGTTCGAAGACCGTGCGATATGTGTCAGGCTCTTCGGCCGTCCGGCGTCCCCGGCTGGCCGACGAGCGGGTCGCCGCCGGGGCCAGCCACTTGTCTTCGTGCCGCTCTCGGTCCCGCCTCGTCACCCGACGAAAGCCGCTCACCGCTCCCCCTCCGAGCGCGGGAGTGACGCCAGCGGTTCGCCGATGATCGCCACCATCCATTTCCCCAACGGCCCGCGAGAGGGCTCGCCGGACACGATCCGGCGGCGAATCGCGGCAGAGGCGATGTCGATGAGCAGCACGGTCACGATGGTGAGCAAGAGTACGGCACCGGCCTTCTCCCACTCGCGAAATCGGATCCGCCCGATCAGCTCGTCGCCGATGCCGCCGGCGCCGATGACGCCGAGCACCGCCGAGGCGCGGACATTGATCTCGAACCGGTACAACCAGTGCGCCAGGATGTTCGGCATCGCTTGGGGGATGATCCCGAACCGCACCTGCATGGGTCGGCCGCCTCCCGCCGCTGTGACGGCCTCGATGGGCCCACGGTCCACCCCTTCGATCACCTCTGACCCGAGCTTCCCCAGCGTGCCGATGGAGTGGATGCCGATGGCGAGCACCGCAGTGAAGGGTCCGAGGCCGAACGCCGGGATCAGCACGATGGCGAGCACCAACTCCGGGAAGGCTCTGATGCCGCTGAGCAGCGCGCGCGTCGGCGTCGAGATCCACGGCGGCGCCAGGTCGGTGGCCGCGAGGAAGGCCAACGGGAACGACAAGCCGGCGCCGATGAGGGTGCCGATCCACGCCACATACAGCGACTCCATCATCTTCTCTACGGTGGTGCTGAACCCGGTCCAGTCCGGAGGCACCATCGAGGCGAACCGGCGCCAGACGAGCCCGGGCGCCTCTGCGATGCGCTCCCAGGACACATCGAGTCCGATCACCCCCCAGATGAGCGGAACGACGATGACGAGCAACACCAGCCAGCGGCGAGTACCGAAGCCGGTCGGTCGGTCGGGCCTGGCTGCGGCTTGGGCGGCGTCGTCGATGAACCCGTTCACACGAACCGCCTCCTCGCCACCACGCTGACGAGTTCGATGACGATGACGGCAACGAAGATCACGATGACGATGGCCATGACGCGATCCCACTGGAACAGCGTGCGCTGCTCGTCCAGCAGGCGGCCGATGCCTCCGGCACCGACAAGCCCGATCACGACCGATGCCCGGATGTTCAACTCGAAGATGTAGAGCCCGTACCCGACATAGGTCGGCATCACTTGGGGCAGGGCGGCGTACTGCACCTTTTCCCAATGCGAGGCACCGGCGGCATCGGCAGCCTCGAGCGGTCCCAGGTCGATCGAGTCCACTGTTTCGGAGAGCAGCTTCGCCATGATCACCAGGGAGAACACGATCATCGCCAATGCCCCGGCGAAGGCCCCGAATCCGACCGCCGCGGCGAACAGCGCTGCCCAGAACAGGTCGGGCACCGTGCGGACCACGCTCAACACGCCTTTGGCGATCCAGTAGGCGGCCGCGCCAGGCGCGGTCGGTCGCGAGGCGAGGAACGAGAGCGGGAGGGCCAGAGCGATGCCGATCGTGGCGCCGACCACGGCGATCTGGATCGTCTCGATCATGGGGTCGACGATGGCGAGCGCCGGATCGCCGCCGACGACCCGCGACCAGCGCCACACCGGGGGCCAGAACCGGCCGAGGAAGTCACCGATCCGGCCGACCTCACGCACGAGATCGGCAACCGAGAACCCCACGTGGTTGAACGCCAGCACCGTGAACACGGTGGACCCGGTGAGGGCGATCATCCCGGGCCGGCGGGCCCACGTGGACATGTTCACCCCCAGACCGAGGGCGCCCGACGTCAGGCCCACTGCGGCGTAGACGGGCGGACCGAGGCCTTGCACGGCGCCGGCGCTGATGTCGCGAACCCGCAACTCGGCGAGATACCCCACGGCCGTGCCCATCTGGAGGGCCACGACGGTGGCGAGCCACCACACCACCGCGCTCACCAACACCATCGCGGGTGACGAACCCGAACGTCGGTTCACGATCCACGCGGTCGCGGCTCCCAGGAGCAGGAAGCCCAGTGCCGCCCGCCACGACAAGCCGAGGTCGATCGCCGCAGTGCGCTGGTCGAGCACGGTGCCGAACCACCACGTTGCGATCGCGCCGGCCCCCATCAGCGCTGCCACCTCCACCCAGGACGTGGCGATGCGGGCGGTCCACAATGCCAGTCCGCAGGCGAGACCGAGAGCCAGGCCCCACAGCACACTGACCGTGCCGAGAAACCCGGCCAGCGTCATCCCCACCAGCCCCACCAGCATCGGGATCGCGAAGTCGACCGTTCGTGGTGGCGGCGGAGGGCGCTCGGTTCGAGCAGCGGTGGCCGTCACGACCCGGTGGTCTCGAGGAGGTCGTCCGGGGTGATGGCCCTTCCATAGATCTCCCGAAACACGCCGTCGTCGACGTCGGCGATGTCACCGTCGAATACCAGCTCGCCGGCGCGCAGGCCGATGAGTCGTTTGCCGTAGGCGCGTGCCAGGTCCAGGAAGTGCAGGTTGACGAGCGTGGTGATGCCGAGCTCCCGATTGATGCGTTGCAGGTCGCGCATCACCATGTGCGAGGTCACCGGGTCGAGCGACGCGACCGGTTCGTCGGCGAGGAGCACGGTTGGCTCCTGGGCCAGGGCGCGGGCGATACCAACCCGTTGCTGCTGACCGCCGGACAGGTGGGAGGCGCGCTGGTAGGCCTTCTCCACGATGCCGACCCTCTCGAGGGCCTGGAACGCGGCTTCCACATCGGCCTCGGGCCACAAGCCCAGAAAGGACCGCCAGCGGCTGACTCGCGACAACCGTCCCATCAACACGTTGCCGATGACGCTGGAACGGTTCACGAGGTTGAATGTCTGGAAGATCATGCCGACGTGGGACCGCAGCTCGCGGAGCTCGCGACGCGACGCCCCCACCACCTCCTGGCCCGCCACCTGCACCGAGCCCGTCACCGGGACCAGGCCGTTCACCGCGCGCAGCAGCGTGGATTTGCCCGCCCCCGACAGCCCGACGATGACGACGAACTCACCCGGTTCGACGGCGAGCGACACCGAGTCGAGCGCCCGCAGACCGCCGGGATACACCACGGTGGCGTCGGAGAACGTGATCAACGGATCGGGCGTCACCACGGCGCGGAGTCTACAAATGCCCGGCCGGGCCTCTCCCGCCGCGATCGCCTCGCCGCAGGCGCCGTGTCAGTCGCTGGTGACGCCCAGCTTCTCGGCGGCCTCGCGCACGATGTCGAAGTCGGACTCGGCGGCCGGGCGAATGTCGGTCCAGCCGTAGATCTCGTCCAGCACGGCCCGGCCCTCCTCGGTCTGCAGGTAGGCCTCGATGGCGTCGTACACCGCTTGTTTGAGGTCATCGGGGAGGTCACCGCGAACCGCGACGACATCGTTGGGGATGTCGTCGGTGATGTTGAACACGATCACTTTGGAGCCGACGTCGGGAAACTCGTCACGGATCGAGCGGCGGGCGTCGTCGAATGACAGCCCGATGTCGTATTCGCGGTTGTAGACCGCGAGCACTGCGTTGTCGTGCGAGCCGAGGTAGTCGTACTGGATGTCGTTCTCGATGTCGACGCCCATGTTGATCAGCTGGAGCTGCGGGAAGACGGCTCCGGAGGTCGAGGTGGAACTGGTGAAGGCAATCGATCTGCCTACCACCTTGTCCAAGCCGGCGGTGCATGCCAGCCCTGGCTCAACCGGGGTGCCGTCGTCGAGAGACTCGGGGATGATCCCGTCGTCGCCGACCTCCCAACCCACCTGCAGGGCGGCTACCTCGGTGGGATCGAGGATGGTGGGCACGCCGTCGACGTTCTCGAAGGCACCGGGTACCGGCGGAGCGTCGCAGATCGTCGGGTCGTTCGTGAACCATTGGCCGTGGTACAGGTCGGAACCGAACCGAATGCTCTGGATCAGCACCTCGACGTCGGGGTACTGGTCCTTGGCCTGGACGTACCCGAACGGCCCGAAGGCGCCGAAGTCGGCCCGCCCGGTGCCGAGGGCCACCACGAGTCCGTTGTAGTCACTGGTCACCAACCCCTCCACCTCGATACCGATGGCCGCTTCGATGGCATCCATGAACGGCTGGATATTGGTCTCGAGGGTCTCTTGCTGCTCTGAGGGGATGAAGCCGAACACGATCTTGTCCGGCCACTCACCGTCGCTCGACATCGTCGTGTCAGGGGAGTCCGAGGTGGTGGGCGCGACGTCGCCATCAGTGGTCGGTGTCACGGTTCCGCTGTCGCTGCAGGCGGCGGCGATGAGGCCGACGAATGCGAGTGCGATGAGGACCTTGCGAGGGGTCATTGCGGAGATCCTTCTGGTGGGGCAGAAGCGTGCAGGCCGCAAGGCTACCTGCCCACGACGGTTTCGAGATCGCTCGGATCGATACCGCGACTCGCCGGGACACCCATGACCGCGATGAGCCCGGGGCGTCTACCATCGGCGACCAATGGAGTATCAGGCGCTCTACAGGAAGTATCGGCCGCAACGATTCGACGAGGTGGTGGGGCAGGACCACGTGACGCACACGCTGTCGCGCGAGGTCATCGAGGGCAAGGTGGCCCATGCCTACCTCTTCGCCGGTCCGCGCGGCACGGGCAAAACCACGACGGCACGCCTCCTGGCCAAGGCGCTGAACTGCCGCAATCTGCGGCCGAACGGCGAGCCCTGCAACGAGTGTCCCTCGTGCATCGCCATCACCGAAGGCACCGCGCTGGACGTGATCGAGCTGGACGCCGCATCCCACAACCGGGTCGAGGACATCCGGGAGATTCGCGTGAACGTCGGCACGGTGGCCGCAGTAGGCGGTGACCATCGGGTCTACATCCTCGACGAGGCGCACATGCTGTCGCGTGCCGCTGGTAACGCCCTGCTCAAGACCTTGGAGGAGCCTCCCGAGCACGTGATCTTCGTGCTGGCTACCACCGAGCCCTACAAGCTGCTCGACACGATCCGTAGCCGGAGCCAGCGGTTCGATTTCCATCCAGTGGGCACGGAGACGCTCATCGCCCACCTCGTGGACATCGCCAAGCGGGAAGGGTTCGAGTGGGAGCCGGCCGCCATTGAGTTGGTGGCGAACCACGCCAAGGGCTCGGTGCGGGACGCGATGAGTCTGCTGGAGCAGGTAGCCGCCCTCGGCGGGGGCATGATCCAGGGGTCGATGGTGGCGCGGGCGCTGGGCCTCGCCGAGCGTGACGTGTACGCCCGGCTGGCTCAGACGATCGCCGATCAGGACGCGCCCGGCGCGCTGGGTCTGGTCTCGGACCTGGCGTCGCGCGGCGCCGACCTTCGCCGGTTCGTCGCCGACGCCATCGAGTTCCTGCGCGGGGTGTTCCTCGCCCAATATGCCCCCAACCTCGAAGAGGTCGTCGACGAGTCGGTCGGCACCATCGAGGAGTGGCGCCGGGTCGCCAAGGTCCTCTCATCGGCCGATGTGCTCCGATCGGTCGATCACCTCTCGGACGCACTCACCCAGCTCCGCGACGGCAGGGAGGAGCGGCTCGTCGTCGAGCTGGCGTTGCTGCGGCTGACCCGGCCCGAGACCGCCCTCGACGCCGCATCACTGCAGAGCAGGATCGCCCGCCTGGAGGAGCAGGTGCGGACCCTGAGCGTCGGCGGGGTCGCCGCCTCTTCGCCCGTCGAGGCTGCTACCCCCGCCGCCATCGTCGAGGCGGCCACCGATGACGAGGCTCCGTTCGTGAGTCATGAGCCCGAACCGGTGGCGGAGGAGCCGGAGGCGCCGCTTCCGGTGGCGGCCGATCCACCGCTCACGGATCTCACCCTGGAGCAAGTGGCGATTGCGTGGCCGGAGCTGTTCGCCACCATCAGAGAAGACGTAGGTGTGAGTCGCCAGGCATTGCTCCGCGCCGCCGCGCCCGCCGCGGTGGAGGGCAACACCATCGTGCTCCACGTTCCGGAGCATCTCGGTTTCCACCTCATGCGGCTCCAACAGGACGACGATCTCAAAGCGCGCCTCGGCAAGGCGGCCGGCAGCATCCTGGGAGGCGGGGTCGAGGTCGACTTCCGGCCCGGTGACGTTGCGAGTGGGGTCGAGGCTCCGGAGGAACCGGCCCGCGCCCCGGACAAGGACGATCTGGAAGATGGCGCGGCGCAGTCCGATCCGGCCGATCTGGTGGCGGACATCCTCGGCGGAGAGATCGTCGAGGACGGCGCCTGAACCAGGGCGATTCCCGCTCCCTGGTACGCTCCTCGCCATGGGACGAATGCCAAAGGACATGCGCCAGCTCATGGAGCAGGCGCAGCGAATGCAGGCGCAACTGCAACAAGCCCAAGCCGACCTGGCCGAGCAGACCTTCGAAGGGTCCGCCGGCGGTGGTGTGGTGAAGGCCACGGTCAAGGGCTCCGGCGAGCTGCTGGCGGTCGACATCGATGCGTCGGTCGTGGATCCGGACGACGTCGAGATGCTCAACGACCTCGTGGTGGCCGCGGTCAACAGTGCGATGGCGGCATCGGCGGACGCGCAGAGCGAAGCGATGGGAGGCGTTGCCGGGGGCATGGACCTCGGCGGCCTGCTCGGCTGATGTTCGAACCGCCGGTTCAGCGGGTCATCGACGAGTTCTCGAGACTTCCCGGCGTGGGCCGGAAGTCCGCGCAGCGACTGGCGTTTCATCTCCTCCACATCGAGAAGGCGGATGCCGAGCGGCTGGGCCAGGCCATCATCGATCTGCGGGAACAGATCCGGCTGTGCACGCGGTGCTACAACGTCACCGCGGACGAAGAGTGCTCGATCTGTCAAGACCTGCGGCGCGATCTCACGGTGCTGTGTGTGCTGGAGCGGGCTCAGGACATCGCCGTCATCGAGCGCACCCAGGAGTTCCGTGGGCGCTACCACGTGCTCGGTGGGGCCATATCGCCCATCGAGGGAATCGGCCCGGAGCAGCTGCGCATGCGTGAACTGGTCGATCGCATCGACAACGAGGGGGTGAAGGAGGTCATCGCCGCCACCAACCCCACCGTCGAAGGCGACGCCACCGCCCTCTACCTGGCCCGCCTGCTCAAGCCCCTCGGAGTGATCGTGACCCGACTGGCCAGCGGTCTGCCCGTGGGTGGCGACATCGATTACGCCGACGAGGTGACGCTCGGCCGGGCCCTCTCCGGGCGCCAGGAGCTCTAGCCGCCGGCGTGCGAATCCTCCTCGTCGAGCCCTACTACTCCGGCTCCCATCGAGCGTGGGCCGACGGGTATGCCGCCCACTCCGCCCACGAGGTCGTCATCGTCTCTCATGAGGCGCGTTTCTGGAAGTGGCGGATGCGGGGCGGATTCGTGACGCTCGCCGAGCAGGCTGCCGCCATCGGCGACGTCGACGTGATCCTGGCGTCGGACATGCTCGACCTCGCCGGATTCCTCGGCCTCACCCGTGGTCGTTTGGGTCATGTGCCTGCCGCCCTGTACATGCACGAGAACCAGCTCACCTACCCGTGGGTCGAGGGGGACGAGCTGGACTACACCTACCCGCTCATCAACTGGACCTCGATGGCCGTCGCCGACGCCGTGTTCTTCAACTCGGCGTTCCACCATGACACGCTCTTCGCGGAGATGGACGTGCTGCTCGGGCGATTCCCCGACTACCGCCACAGCCACCGCCTCCCCGAGGTGCGGGGAAAGGCCTCGGTGCTGTCGGTGGGTGTGGATCTGCGGAGCATTCCGGACCGGCCTTCGCCGGATGGAGGCGCCCCGCGCATCCTGTGGAACCAGCGCTGGGAGTACGACAAGGGCTCGAGCGAGTTCTTCCAGGCGCTCGGGCGGCTGGCCGATGCCGGTCGGGACTTCCGCGTGGTGATCTGCGGGGAGAACTTCCGCAACCAGCCGGAGGAGTTCGACGAGGGTCGCCGCCGGCTCGGCGAGCGTGTCGTCCACTTCGGGTACGCCCCGTACCCCGAATACGTACGGCTGCTGGCCTCATCCGACATCGTGGTGTCCACCGCCGCCCAGGAGTTCTTCGGCATCGCGATCACCGAGGCCGTCTATGCCGGCGCGTTTCCCCTGCTCCCCGATCGGCTGGTCTATCCCGAGCGCATCCCTCGGCACCTTCACGGCCGATGCCTCTACCGAACGTTCGACGAGCTGGTGGCCGGGGTGGAGTGGGCGCTCGAGCATCGGGTCGAAGCCGAAGGCGTGGCCGCCGAGCTCAAACCCGTCATGGCCGAGTTCGATTGGAGCGTCATGGCGCCGCGGTACGACGCCGCGCTCGAGGCGCTGCGCTAGTAGGAGATGTCGGAGATCTTGTCCAGCCGGTCGAACCGGTGAGTGGCGGTGATGAAGCGGACGGTGCCCGTCTTGGACCGGATCACGATGGAGTGCGTCGACACCCGCGACCCCATGAAGCGCACCCCGTCGAGCAACGACCCCGTGGTGACCCCGGTTGCCGCGAAGAACGTGTGGTCTGAGTTCACCAGGTCGCGTGTCGACAGCACCTGGTCGAGGTCGAGTCCGGCCTCGGCGGCGTACTCCCGTTCCGAGTCGTCCCGTGGCCACAGCTTGCATTGGATCTCTCCGCCGAGCGCCGCCAGGGCGCACGCCGCAGTCACCGCCTCGGGCGACCCTCCGATACCCAACAAGATGTCGACACCGCTTTCCGCCTTGGCGGTCGAGATGGCTCCTGAGATGTCGCCGTCGGTGATCAGCTTGATGCGGCCGCCGGCTTCCCGGACGCCGTCGATGTACGGCTGGTTGCGGGGCCGGTCCAGGATCACGGCGGTCACGTCGGCGATGGCCTTTCCCATGGCCTTGGCCACCTTGTCCAAGTTGTGGGCCACCGGCGCCTCGATGTCGATGGAGCCGGCCGCGTCCTCGCCGACGGCGATCTTGTCCATGTAGACCAAGCTGCCGGGGGCATACATGGAGCCGCGCTCGGCAACGGCGATCACGGCCAGTGCGCCGTTGGCGCCGTTGGCGGTCAGCCGGGTTCCGTCGACGGGGTCCACCGCCACGTCGACCAAGGGTGGCTGTCCGTTGCCGATGCGCTCGCCGTTGTACAGCATCGGTGCCTCGTCCTTCTCGCCTTCACCGATCACGACGATGCCGTCCATGTCGACCGTGGCGAGCATCGTGCGCATGGCGTCGACGGCGGCCTGATCCACCACGTCCTTGTCGCCGCGGCCCTGATGGCGCGCGGCGGCCATGGCGGCCGCTTCGGTGACTCGAACCAGCTCAACGGCCAGGTTGCGGTCAGGTGCTTCGCCCATCTCAGCCCTCCACTCGAACGATCAATGCGTCACCTTGTCCACCTCCACCGCACAACGCCGCACCGCCGATGCCCCCGCCCCGTTGGCGTAGGGCGTTGATCAGCGTCACCACGATGCGGGCGCCGGTAGCGCCGAGCGGGTGACCGAGGGCTACTGCGCCACCGTTCACGTTCACCCGCTCATGGTCGATACCCAGCATCCGGGCCGACCACAGCGACACCGAGGCGAAAGCCTCGTTGATCTCGATGAGATCGAGATCCGTCGTCGCCAGGGACGCTCGCTTGAGTGCGATCTTCATCGCCTCGGCCGGCCGCTCGTGCAGCGTGGCGTCCGGTCCGGCCATCTGACCGTAGGCGACGATCTCGGCGAGGATCGGAAGTCCGGCCGCTTCGGCCGCGGCGCGATCCGCCACGATCACCGCGGCGGCACCGTCGGAGATCTGCGAGGCGTTCCCTGCGGTGATGGTGCCGTCTGCCGTGAATGCGGCGCGCAGGCCGCCCAGGCTGTCCTCGGTGGTCTCGGGGCGCATCCCCTCGTCGCGATCGACGATCACGGGATCACCCTTGCGCTGCGGGACCGGCACCGGGACGATCTCGTGGGCGAACACTCCCGACTCGCTGGCCGCCAGGGCGCGGGCGTGGCTCGCCGCCGCCCAGCGATCCTGCTCGTCGCGACCGATCCCGAGGGTGGCGTTCCTGGCATCGGACGATTCGCCCATGGTGCACTGGTCGAAGGCGCACCAGAGACCGTCGTGGTTCATGGCGTCGATGAGCACACCGTCGCCGATCCGTTGCCCCCATCGCGCCTGCGGGGCGACGTAGGGGGCGTTGCTCATGGATTCCATGCCACCGGCGACCACGAAGCTGGCCTCGTCGAGCCGGATGTGGCGGTCGGCTTCTGCGATGGCCGTCATGCCCGACAAACACACCTTGTTGATGGTCGTCGCCGGCACGGTCATCGGGATGCCTGCCTTCACGGCTGCCTGACGCGAGGTGATCTGCCCTTGGCCCGCCTGGATCACGTGCCCGAAGAGCACCTCATCGACGTTGGACGGCTCGAGATCGGAGCGCTCCAAGGCGCCGGCGATGGCGTGGCCTCCGAGCTCCATCGCCGTCAGCGGTGCCAAGCCACCCCCGAACTTGCCGAGCGGCGTCCGGGCGATGGCGCAGATCACACTTCCCATGAAGCTCCTTGCTCGTGTCCGCCGATGGTACCGCCTGGCAGGAAGGGGCATTTCCCGAGTGGCACGTCGTCCTCGCCCGGTCTCTAGGCTCAGATCGTGTTCCCGTACAACCTCGACCACACCGCGATCGCTGTTCGTGACCTCGACGCTGCGCTGGCCGAGCTGCAGCGTCAGTACGGGGTGACGCCCCTGCACCGTGAGGTGGTGGCCGCCCAGGGAGTCGAGGAGGCGATGGTGCCCATCGGCGGCTCGTTCGTGCAGCTGCTGATGCCGCTCGGCGACGACACTCCCGTTGGTCGGTTTCTCGCCAGGCGCGGGGAGGGCCTCCATCACATCGCCTTCGCCGTCGCCGACATCGAAGCTGCCCTCGGGCACCTGAGGGACGAGGGCGTTCCACTGGTCGATGACGAGCCCAGGCTCGGGGGTCGAGGAGCGCGCATCGCATTTGTTCATCCCAAGGCGTTCGGCGGCACGTTGGTGGAGCTGGTAGAACTGCACGATCATGAGCACTGAGGACAGGTCCGGCCCGTCCGACTCGCCGGAGCCGAGCCCTTCGCCGAGCCGAATCGTGCAGGTCGAGGGCGGAGTGGATGAAGCGGAGGCCGCCGCCATCATCTCCGCAGTGAACCAGGTCCTGGACGATGAGCTGGCGCGCCGGTCGCGGCCGGTGGCTCCGCCTCGCCGGTCGAGCTGGGTGGAGGCGTGGCGGCCCCGGCCGGTGGTTCCTCCCATGCGAAGCGCCGAGTACGACGCCGGTCCGGGATGGAGCGGCCGCACCGGGCCAGAGGCGAACGGCAACGACGAACCGGGCTCGAAGTAGGTATTCGCCCTTCATCGGCCTCGTCGGCCGTGGGATCAGTTGGGGACGCTGTCGAGACGAGGTTCGCCGGCGCCGAGCCGCTGATAGGCGGTGGCGGTGGCCCCAGGAGCGTCGGTGGCGATGGCCACCGTGAAGCAGAACTGGGCGCCGGTGGGGAACCGGCTCTCGTACCACAGCTCGCCGCCCATGGCCCGAACCAGCTTCCTGGCGATGGGTAGTCCCAACCCGATGCCTTGCTGTTCCCTGGCATCGCCCTTGGAGGCCTGCTCGAACTCCTCGAAGATGCGGTCCTCGGTGCCTTCCGGGATGCCCTTGCCGTTGTCGGAGACGATGACCTTGTATGCGTCTCCTGAGGGCTCTCCTTCCACCAGCACCTGATCACCGCCGTATTTGCGGGCGTTCTCCAGCAGGTTGCGCAGCACCTGGCGAGTGCGGACCCGATCGGCCCTCACGACGATGCCCCCCGGGATGGACACCTCGGCCTCCTTGGGCTCGCCCTGGCCGAACACGAGCCGGGCGACTTGGTAAGCCTCGTCGCGGAGGTCGAACTCGTCCGCGTCCAGGCGCAACCTGCCCGACTCCAAGCGCGGGATCACCAAGATGTCCTCGACCAGGTTGGAGAGATGCCCGGCCTCTTCGCGCATGATGCGGAGGAACTCGTCGACCTCCTCGTCGTCCAGGTCGGCCCACGAGTCACGCAGCATGTCCGTGAACCCGGCGATGGAGGTGAGCGGGGTACGCAACTCGTGGCTGACCATCGACACGAACTCGTTCTTCAGCTCGTTGGCCCTGCGCTCCACCGCCAGGGCCTCGCTGTGGCGCACCTGGAGGCGATGAATGATCCTGCCCACCACCCACAGCAGCAGACCGCTGAGGGCGAGGAACATGGCCATGGCGACGCGGTCCAGCGTCGTCCCCACCTCGACCCGACCGGCCTCAGGGAGCACCGTGGATACGGCGACCCCGGCGAAGATGAGAAGTCCCGCATACGCCACGGTGATGAGTGCCCGCAGCAGCGGGAGCATCAGCATGCAAGCGGTCACGATGTACGCCATCGCCCCGACCGTCGTGAACGCCGCATTGGTCTGGACCAGGAGGGCAACGCCGATGGCGGTGACGTCGATGATGAGAGAGAACTGTGGCGTGTCACCGATGTGACGCCGGATGATGGCGTCGAGCAGCACGATGATGCTCACCATCAGGTAGGCCCAGGCGAACGGGACCTCCAGGCTGATCGCAAAGGCCGACAGGATGGCGAAGGCGCCCGCTCCCGCCGCACGGGCGGTCTGGTACGGGAAACGGACCTCGCCGTACGGTATCGGCGCGGTGGGGTGCGGTTGGCTCATTGTCCTGCAGGGTGGACTACAACGTGTATCGGCGCATAGTGCCTGGCCATGAAGTCGAGATTGGTCGGGTCGGTCGGACTATACGGTCACCGGGCGAAGGGCGCAGCATGTCCTGCGTCCCCCGCTAGGTGGTCACCATGAGCCTACGGCGTTTTCCGAGTTTCGGTCAGCCAACGCGTGCTCGCAATCCGGCCAGGGCTGCATCGGGTACCACCAGATCCCCGCGCCCCGAGCCGATGCGCAATTCCGGCTTGTAACGACCGTGGTAGTCGGACCCCCCGGTGGCCACGAGGCCCAATGAGGCCGCCACGGCTGCGAGATGCTCTCTCACCTGCGGTTCGTACTCGCCGTACCAGGCTTCGATCCCACCCAGACCGGCATCTGCCAGCCCGGCGAACGCTCGGTCGTAGTCATCGGCCGCCACGCCCAGGGTGTGGGGATGGGCAATGGACGTCGTGGCGCCGGATGCGGCGGCGAGGTCGATGGCCTCGATCGCGTCGAGACGGTCTCGCTGGATATAGCCGGGCCGTCCGGCGGCCAGATACCGATCGAATGCCGAAGCGAAGTCGGGCACCACCCCCTTCTCGATGAGGACTTGCGCCATGTGCGGCCGCCCGATGCCGGTCCCGCCGGCCTCCGCTTCGACCTCCTCGAACGTGATGTCGATGTCGAGGTCGCGGAGCCGCTCGACCATTCTCCGGTTTCGGGTGGCCCGGGAGTCCTGGATGGCGGCGAGGCGGTTCTGCAGCGGTCCGTCACCCGGCTCCAGGAAGTAGACCAGGAGGTGCATGGGGCTGCCACGCCACTCGACGCTCAGCTCGGTGCCGGAGACCAGCTCGATGTCGGCGGACTCGGCGGCGGCACGCGCCCGTGCAATGCCGTCCAGGTTGTCATGGTCGGTCAACGCGATGGCGGAGAGGCCGGCGTCGACCGCCAGCTCGACGATGCGCTCCGGTGCGTCCGTGCCGTCCGAACACGTGCTGTGGAGGTGGAGATCGACGGCCACCTATTCGACCACGATGTCGATGCCGTCGATGTAGAGCGTCACCACTGGGGTGCTGATCTCGGCGCCGGGCGCCTTGGCGGCCACCGGGAGGGCGGCAATGGTGTCGAGCACCTCGAAACCGTCGATGACCTCTCCGAAGATGGAGAAGCTCGGGGGGAGTGCCGAGTCCCCGTGCATGATGAAGAACTGGCTGCCCGACGTGTTCGGCCCGGCGTTGGCCATCGCCACGATGCCCCGCCGGTAGAGCTCGCCGGCATCCGGGAGTTCGTCTGGAATCGTGTAACCCGGCCCGCCTCTGCCGGTGGCGGTCGGATCTCCGGCCTGCATCATGAATCCTTCGACGATGCGATGCGATGCCGTTCCGTCGAAGTAGCCGGCGTCCGCCAGGAAGGCGAAGCTGTTGACGGTGGCCGGTGCAGCCGACGGATCGAGTTCGATGGTGATGTCGCCGCAGGAGGTGGAGAGAACGGCCGTCACGGTGGCTTCCGGCGGGATGCCCATGTCATCCGGAGCGGCAAAGCTCATTGGTTGGGCCGGCGGCGGGGCTGGGGCGCCACACGCCGTCTCTTGCGCCCGGAACCCGGCGTAGTCGGCGGGCCCCACCGTGGGCAGCGCCTGGGCGGTGGGTGGCGGCGCGGTCGAGGGGGGCGCAGTCGTCGCCGGGGTGGTACCGACAGGCTCGGTGGTGAGCGCTTGGCCGGGATCGAAGGCATCGGGATCGTCCGCCAGCTCGTTGAACGCATCCGACAAGCCGGAGTCGTTGTCGTCGGTGAGGAGCCCCAATCCCACGATCGCCACGAGCACCACCAGGACGATGGCCCCGACTCCCAGAGCGATCTTCACGGCCTCAGGGGTGTCTCCTCGATCAGCCAAAGCCGAGCAGCAACGGTGCCAGAGCGTTCTCGTTCGAATCGTTGTAGAAGATGAGCCAGACCGCCAGCGAGAGGATCAGGAACAGCACTCCGATTCGCAGACCGCGCTTGATGGCGGCGATCCGGGCGGCCTTCTTGGCCTCCGCAGCAGCCAGCCGCAGCCGCTCCTCCCGGTTGGCCTTCTGGCGTTCTCGTTTCTCCGTACCCATGGTGGGCGATTCTAGGAGCGCAGTGCTTGCCTTCGGGGGCCGTACACTCTGCCGCTATGGGACTCATCGTCCAGAAGTACGGTGGCACGTCTGTCGCCGACGCCGACAGGATCCGCGCCGTCGCCAGACGCGTGGCCGAGACCCGGCGCGCCGGCAACGATGTCGTGGTGGTGGTGTCTGCAATGGGCAACACCACCGACGACCTGGTGGCACTGGCCGCCGGCATCAGTACGAGTTCCTATCCGCGGGAGATGGACATGCTGCTCACTGCGGGTGAGCGCATCTCGATGGCGCTCGTGGCGATGGCCATCCAGGAGAACGGTCAGGAGGCGATGAGCCTGACCGGCTCGCAAGCCGGCATTCTCACCACCAACACGCACGGTCGGGCGAAGATCACCGAGATCAGAGGGGACCGAGTCCGAGAAGGTATCGCGGCCGGGAAGGTGGTCATCGTGGCCGGATTCCAGGGCGTGGATCCCACGTCGCGTGAGGTCACGACGCTGGGGCGGGGAGGATCAGACGCGACGGCCGTCGCCATGGCGGCGGCACTCGACGCCGACGTGTGTGAGATCTACACCGACGTCGACGGAGTCTTCACTGCGGATCCGAGAATCGTGCCCGATGCCCGCAAGATCGACGAGATCAGCTTCGAGGAGATGCTCGAATATGCCAGCGCCGGTGCCCGGGTGCTGATGGCACGGTCGGTGGAGTTCGGGCGGAGGTTTAATGTGCCCATCCACGTTCGCTCGTCGTTCCACTCCGACGACGGCACCTGGGTCAAGGAGACGACCATGGAACAAGCGGTCATACGGGGCGTCGCCCATGACGCCTCCGAGGCCAAGGTCACCGTGCACGGCGTGCCCGACAAGCCGGGCGTGGCGGCGGCGCTTTTCGAGGGCCTCACCGCGGAGCGCATCAATATCGACATGATCGTGCAGAACGTGTCCACGAAAGGCGTCACGGACATCAGCTTCACCGTTCCGGCCACGCTGGCAGAGGCCGCCCGGAAAGTCGCCCAGCAGGTAGCCAACGACATCGGGGCCGAAGGAGTCGATGTGGACGACAACATCGCGAAGGTCTCGGTCGTGGGCGCGGGGATGAAGTCGGAGACAGGGGTCGCCGCCAAGATGTTCCGCATCCTGTCCGATCACGGCATCAACATCGAGATGATCAGCACGTCTCCGGTTCGCATCTCGTGTGTCGTCCGGGGGGATCAGGTCGAGGAAGCGGTGCGGGAGCTCCATCGCGGCTTCGAGCCGCCGACGCTCCCCGAGGACGAACATGAAGGAGCCTCGTCGTGAGCGTGACTCTCTCCGTGGTCGGCTCGACCGGCGCCGTGGGACGCACGATGTTGTCCATCCTCGAAGAGCGCCAGTTCCCGATCGGCGAGCTCCGCTTGATGGCCTCGTCTCGATCTGCCGCAAAGAAGCAGGAGACCCACTGGGGCGAGGTGGAGATCGAGGACTTGGCGACGGCGGACCCGGCAGGTATCGACATCGCGCTCTTCTCCGCCGGGGGGGCGCGCTCCAGGCAGTACGCCCCGTCGTTCGCCGCCGCCGGGGCAGTTGTCGTGGACAACTCGTCGGCGTGGAGGATGGACCCCACCGTCCCGCTCGTGGTTGCCGATGTGAACGACTCGGCCATCGAAGCCCACCGCGGCATCGTGGCGAACCCCAACTGCACGACCATGGCCCTCCTCATGGGCGTGGCGCCGCTGCATCGTGCGTTCGGTCTCACCGAGATGACCGCGACCTCCTATCAGTCGGTGTCGGGCTCCGGTCGCACCGGGATCGAGGAGCTGGTGCGCCAGAACGGAGTGCTGGGTGCTCAGCTCGCCGCCTTGGAGATGGGCGGGTGGGAGGATCCCGGTTCTGAGCTGTATTCGCGACCCATCGGCTTCAACGTCCTGCCGCATGCCGGCTCCTTCACCGAACAGGGTTACACCGACGAGGAGTGGAAGCTCGTCAACGAGACCCGGAAGATCCTCGATGCCCCGGACGTGGCGGTCGAGCCGTTCTGTGTGCGGGTGCCGGTCATGGTCGGCCACGGGATCGCTGCGACGTTGCACTTCGCCGAGCCGGTTGCTGTGGAGCGGGCCAACGAGGTCCTCGCAACCGCCCCCGGCATCCAGGTGTGGCACGACCAGGTGCCGACCCCGCTCGACTCCGCGGGTATCGACGATGTGCTGGTCGGCAGGGTGCGACCGACACTCGGCAGGCCCGGCGGTATCAGTCTGTGGACGGTCGGCGACAACCTGCGCAAGGGTGCGGCGTTGAACGCCGTCCAGCTGGCGGAGCTGCTCAACGCCTGACCAGGGCCGGCCGGCTTTCCCGGCTGACGCTCCTTGTATGATTCCCCGCACGGGACGTGGCGCAGTTAGGTAGCGCGCATCGTTCGGGACGATGAGGTCGCCGGTTCAAATCCGGCCGTCCCGACCCGAAGGAGAACGCCCCCGCCGTACCGGCGGGGGCGTTTTCCGTATCGTTCGCGTTGCTCG
>JBFGCM010000032.1:0-35180 GCA_041581135.1 Acidimicrobiia bacterium | reverse complement strand
TACTTCGGTGACGCCCACGGCAACCCCTTCTTCTACCCGTGGCACCGCGAGTTCCTCGCCAATCTGGAAAAGGAGCTCCAGGCGTACGACCCGGACATCGCGCTGCCGTACTGGGACTCCACGAAGGATCAGTCGACGGCGACCCTGCCGTGGACCGACGACTTCATGGGCGGCACCGGCAACCCGGTCAGTGGGCCGTTCAACCCGTGGGGCATCGCGCGGGCCCTCGGCGTCAGTGGCTCGCTGCCCAGCGCAGCCGCCATCGACGACGATCGCGACGAGACCCCGTATGAGGACCACTGGCCTCCGGCCGAATCCGCGCACGGGTCGCCCCATGTGTGGGTCGGCGGGAACATGGTCACCGCACGCTCGCCGGAAGACCCGGTCTTCTTCCTGCACCACTGCTTCGTCGACAAGTGGTGGTCGGACTGGCAACACGCCCACCCGGCCGAAGACGAGTACCAGGGCTCCGGCGCCAGGTCGCCGGGCTCGGCGATGCCGCCATGGGCGACGACGCCGAACGACGTCCTCGACTCGCTGTCGGTCGACTACATCTACGACACCGACCCGGCACGGGTCTCGACAAACACCACCGAGCTGAAGTTCATCGACATCCCCGAGGGTGAGATCACGGTGCGCGGCGTCACCTTCGACGTCGTCACGTGCCAGTCGCTGAGCTTCAACGTCACCGCCGGACCGGGTGCCGACTTCGATACGCCGTTCGGCACGTCCATCTCGGTGGACCCCGGTGACGGCGCCGTCGCCGGCGAGGCGATCCTGTGGATCTCGTACCAGGGCACCAACGACGGCGACACCGCCACCGGGTCCGTGACCATCGAGTGCCCGCAGACCGGCGACGAGTGGACCATCCCGATCACCGCCAACACCATCGCCCGGCCCACCGTGGGCGTGGCGCTGGTGCTGGACAAATCGGGCAGCATGGAGACCGACATCGGCGACGGGCGCACGCGGAACCAGCTCCTGGTGTCTGCCGCCAACGTGTTCGCCAACGTCATCCAGGACGAGAACGGTCTCGGCATCGCAGCCTTCGACCACGACGCGGTCAAGGTGATGGACATCGAAGAGGCCGGGCCCCCGCTCAGCGAGATGGCGTTCGGAACCGGCCGGGCGGCCGCGGTGGGCCACATCGGTGCCCACACGCCGAACCCGAACGGCTTCACGTCCATCGGCGACGGGGTCATCGAGGGCGACGCGCTGATGACGGCGGCGGCTTCCGATTTCGACGAGACGGCGATGATCGTGTTCACCGACGGCAAGGAGAACCGGGCCGAGTACATCGCCGACGTCGACCACCTGATCGGCGACAGGGTGTTCGCCATCGGCCTGGGCACCGCCAGCGATTTGAACGCGGCGGCCCTGGCAGAGCTGTGCAACAACACCGGCGGCGAGCTGCTGCTCACCGACACCATCGACCCGGTCGACGACGAGTACAAGCTGGCGAAGTACTACCTGCAGGTGCTCGCCGGCATCACCAACGTCGACATCGTCACCGACCCCGAGGACTACATCAAGCCCGGGGACACGCACCGCATCGAGTTCGATCTGAACGAGACCGATGTCAGCCACGACGTGGTCCTGCTGTCGGAGGCGGCCAACGTGGTGCGCATGGTGTTGGAGACGCCGCAGGGGGACATCATCGACCCTGCGTTCGCCTCCGGTGCCATCGGCGTCCGGTACGTTCCGGGGCCGAACTTCAGCTACTACCGGGTCTCGCTCCCGGTGGTCGGGCCCGGCGGCGACGCCGCCCGTGAAGGCACGTGGGCGGCGATCCTCACCGTCGACGATCGCCACTGGAAGAAGTGGCTCGCCGGTCAGTTCGATCCCGACGTCCACGTCGACGGTCTTCCGTCGGCGCTCATCCACGGCGCCCGATACAACCTGAGCGTGTATGCGCTGTCCAACCTGCGGCTACGAGCCCTGCTGCGCCAGAACAGCTACGAGCCCGGGGCGGACCTCACCATCCGGGCCGTGCTCACCGAGTACGGGCTGCCGCCGGCCGGCAATGCCGACACCGTGGCTCACCTCACCCGGCCCGACGGCACGAACGCCGCGGTCTCCATGAACGAGGTTGAACCGGGGGTGTTCGAGGCGACCGTTCCGGCGACGCTGAACGGCGTCTATACCGCCCGAGTGATTGCGACCGGCACCACGGCGCGGCACCGTCCCTTCACCCGGGAGCACACGGTCACAGGTGCCGTGTGGCGGGGCGGGGACGATCCTTGGCCGACGTCGGACGACGACCGTGACGGGGATCGAGGCAAGGACGCAGCCTGCCTGTGCGAGCTGTTCCGCTGCCTGCTCCATCCAGAGCACGGCCGCCTCCACGAAGTGGCCAAGGAGTGGGGGCTGGACCTGGACTACGTGCGCAGGTGCCTGGCACGGTGGTGCAAGTGCAAGGGTGTGACGCCACGGGCGACCATCCAGCCGACAGCGGTCGCGGCCGATCTGGCGGACCTGATCCGGAACGAGCCAAAGCTCGGGTCGGCCATCACGGCGATCGTCTCGGCACTTCGCGACGGCACCTGACCGCCGGCGCTTCGTTTGCGGCCCGTCGCCTGTCACGACGGGTCGCAAACGCGCCCGGCGAGAACGCGAGAAACTGTCACCCGGACGGGCATCCTGTGACGTCTTATTGGTGACATGACCGACGAAGAGATCTATCGCAAGTACTCCGATGACCTCGTTCGGTTCGCCACGGGCCTCGTCGGCCCGTTCGACGCACCGGATGTGGTCACCGATGCCTGCTTGCGAGCGTTCGGCGCCCAGAGCTGGCCTACCGTGGCCAACCACCGCGCCTATCTCTACCGATCGGTATTGAACCAGGCGCGATCGCACCATCGCAGCACCCTCCGACGCCGGGTCCGTGAGCTCAGGGCCGCGGCACCGGAAGTGGCGGCGTCCCCGGAAGTGGACGTCGACGTGTTGGCGGCGGTCGACAAGCTGAGCGTGCAACAGCGTGCCAGCGTCGTGCTCACCTACTGGGAGGACCTCTCCCCCACCGAGGTGGCATCCCGCCTCGGCATCTCCGAGGGATCGGTCAAACGACACCTGTCTCGTGCCCGCTCTCGCCTCAAGGAGCTCCTCCATGACTGACCAGCGTATGCGTGAACTCACCTACAAACTCATCCACATGGCGCCGGAGGCGCCCCCCTTTCCGGAGGAACCGTTGACCCAACTCAAGCCCCATCCGACCCCCACGCCCAAGGGTCCGGCCCGTCGCGGCCTGCCCACGTGGGCGATCGCTGCCGGGGTCGCCGCCATCGTGATCGTGCTGGCTATCGGACTGCCGTTGCTGTTCTTGGCCGGAGGAGACGGCGTCGAGCCGGCGACCCCAACCACGACCCCGCCCCCGACCTCGGCACCGGTGACCACACTGCCCCCGACGACGCCGCCGGTTCCCGTCGACGTCACCCTGTACTTCTTCGCCGACTACGTCGAAGCGACGCCGGGTGACGGACCGCACCTCGTGCCCGTCAAGCGCACGGTGGACATCGTGTCCGAAACCGGAGGCATCCACGACGAGTTCGGCGCGGCACTCATCGCCCTCATCGAGGGTCCGTCGGCAGCAGATACCCAGCTCTACGCCGGTATCTCGACCGACATCCCCGGCGAGACCGAGCTGCTCGGCTACACCATCGACAACACGACCAGCACCGGCCGTGCCGTCATCGATCTCAGTGCCGACTTCCTGGACACCGGCTCGTTCGCCATGACCAACCGCCTGGCCCAGATCGTGTTCACCGCGACCCAGTTCCCCGAGGTCGACACGGTGGAGTTCGCCATCGACGGCGAGCCGTTCGACTCGTTCACCGGTGAGGTCCCCGGACCGCGCAGCCGTGACACCTACATGGATGCGTTGCCGCCGATCTTCGTCGAATCACCCTTGGCCGGCGACCAGGTGGGTTCGCCGATCACGATCACCGGCTTCGCCAACACCTTCGAGGCGAGCCTGCAGTACCGCATCGAGCTTGCCGACGGCACCCTGCTGGCCGACGGGTTCACCACCGCCACGTGCGGCACGGGCTGCTGGGGCACGTACGAGATCACCGTCGACTACGCCCTGGCCGAGCCCGCGGACGGTTTCGTGGTGCTGTTCGAGTCGTCCGCCCAAGACGGCAGCCCCATCAACGTGGTCCGTGTGCCGGTGACGCTCGAAGCCGCCGAAGGCTCCACCGAGGGCCTCAATCTGGAGGTGAGCAGCCTCACCGCCGGCGGGGCGCCGCTGAACGGTGCCGTCGTCGTCGAGTCACCACTGACGATCACCGGCTACACCAATGCCGCCACAGAGGTGCGGGTCGGCGGCGAGACCATCGGCGTCCAGGAGGAAGTGTTCGAGGCCGTGGTCCAGCTCGTGCCCGGTATCAACGAGATCACCGTCACCGCCGGGCCACTCACCTCCGTCTACACCATCACGTACGTACCCGACGGCACCGTGGAGTTCGCGTTCCTCACCGAGGTCTCCGACACGGAGATCGTCGCCGACTACGCCCAATGGCTGACCGGCGAGGAGGCCGACCAGGCCGCCATCGAGGACGGCGAGATTCCCGAGGGCGAGACCATGCCCAACGGCTACTACATCCGCAACCAGAACCCGCAGCTACGGACGCTACCCGTCAGCCCGGACGTGACGATCTGGCTGCCGACGCCCGCGATCGGCTCGGTGACCATGGTGACCCTGCCGCTGGAGCAGTGGCTCTCGCTGTTCTCGGAGGACGGCACGCCATGGGACGTCGAAACGGGCGAGGAACCGCCGGTAACGGACGAACCCCACTTCGGCTACTTCGGTGCCGGATGGGTGGGCAACCCGTACTGGTTGACCCTCGACGCCGACGGGGTCGTCATCCAGATCGTGGGCCAGTACCGGCCCTAGAAGCACATCGGCGACCCCGGCGCCACCGCGGGGTCGCCGTTTCACGCCGTATCGGCGAGGAAGCGTTCCAACCGCGCCGTGGCCTTGGCGACGTAGGCCTCCGGATCGGAGTCGATGCGTAGCACGTAGTTGACGAACATGGCAGTGCGGGCGGCCATGAGCAGCTCGAGCTGGCCGTCGAACTCCACCGGCCACTTCCGTGTGTCGCGGTAGCCGTCCACGAACGCGGCACGGAACTCGGCGTAGTCGGGATGAGACCGTTCATAGAAGAGCGTGATGGCGAGGTCCTGCACGGGATGCGCCCACATGAGGTCTTCGAAGTCGAAGACGGTGAGCGTGCCGCGGTTCACCATGACGTTGTCCGGGTGCAGGTCTCCGTGCACCAGGATCGGCGGCTGTCGATGAAGCCGACGCAGTTCGGCATCCGCTAGCTCGATCACCCGTTCGAGGATCGTGCGTCGCTCTGCGGTGATGAACGGCGAATCGGCCCAGACCTCCGGCTCACCGGGGTAGTAGAAGACGCGGTCCCAGGTCAGCGCCCGACAGCCGACCGGCGGACCGTGGCTCTCGGCATGACTGTGCATCGCCGCCGACAGG
Source organism: Acidimicrobiia bacterium (assembly GCA_041581135.1). Lineage (GTDB taxonomy): Bacteria > Actinomycetota > Acidimicrobiia > Spongiisociales > UBA5794 > JBFGCM01. Next base: position 29,692 of record JBFGCM010000032.1, on the reverse strand, counting down.
CGGCCCAGGTCGCGGTACCGCTCGACGGTGAGCTTCTCGGCGAGCGGTCGACCGCCGAGCCACTCGAACAGGACGCAGGCGCGCTCACCAGGAACACCGTCGATCTTGACACGCGTCACGAACTCGCCGGCTGCGTTGGCGAAGGGCGTAACGACCGGGAGACCGGCGGAAGCCAGCCCGGCCAGCCATGCGATCTCGGTGGGGGTGTGCAGCTCGGTGATAGCCGGGTCGTCACCCACTCGGAGGGCGTATTTGGCGCCGTCGGCGACGTCGACCCGCCACGTCGTGTTCGTGTGCCAGGCGACGAAGCTCAGCTTGGCGACGTCGATGTCGTACGCGGCGACGGCCGCCTCGGCCACCCAGCGCAACCGACGCTTCTGAAACTGCTCGGTCAGATCGGAGAAGTCCTTCACGGAGTGGGAGGCTAGGCCGACATCGGCAGCCCCAGCTTCCGGTCTGCGGTGAGGTTCGGCGCACACCCACTACATTCGGGGGATGACCTCCAGCGACGACCTGATCCAACAGGCCAAGTCCGCCACCGGCTCGATGCCTGCAAAACCGGCACGTGGGCTCGCCATCGTCAGCTGCATGGACGCTCGCGTGGACCCGTTGCGCATCTTCGGCCTCGGTGTCGGAGACGCTCACGTCATCCGCAACGCCGGCGGCCTCGTGAACGGCGAGGTGCTGCGCTCGCTCCTCGTGTCCCAGTACATGCTGGGCACCACCGCCATCGACATCGTGATGCACACCGACTGCGGCATGAAGGGTCTTGCCGATTCGACCATCACCCACGCGGTCATGATGGCCACGTCGCAACGCGTCGACCTCGACTTCGGCGGGTTCGACGACCTCGAGCAGGAGCTGCATCGAGGGGTCACCGCGCTGCGCAACAGCGACTCGCTTCGCCACCGGAACCGCATTCGCGGGCTGGTGTTCGACGTCGCCACCGGGCAGCTCGACGTGGTCGTGCCGGCGTGACGGTCGGGTTCTTGCATCCGGGGGCGATGGGATCGTCCCTGGCCGCCGCCTGCCACGCACCGACGGTGTGGGCCAGTGAGGGCAGATCGGCGGCCACCCGGGCGCGCGCCGAGGCGGCCGGGATGAACGACGTCGGAAGTCTGGGATCCCTGACGCAAGAAGCCGGCATCGTGGTCTCCATCTGTCCTCCCGGTGCCGCCGTCGACGTGGCCAAGGCGGTGGCGGCGGCCGGCTACGACGGGATCTACGTCGACGCCAATGCCGTGTCTCCTGACACCGCCCGGGAGATTGCAGGCATCGTGCGCACCTACGTCGACGGCGGCGTCATCGGGCCTCCCGTTTCCGGTCTCGACTCGACCCGCCTGTACCTGTCGGGATCTGCTGCGGCCGAAGTCGCCGACGCGTGGGGCGACTCCGATCTATATGTGCGGATTCTGGGCGACGATCCCACGGCGGCGTCTGCCCTCAAGATGTCGTATGCGGCATGGACCAAGGGCAGCGCCGCACTGCTCTTGGCTGTGCGCGCCCTGGCGGCGTTCCACGACGTCGCCGAGGCCTTGGTGGACGAGTGGCGCATGTCGATTCCGGAGCTCGTCGACCGCAGCGAGCGGACGGCGGCCGGCGTGGCACCCAAGGCATGGCGCTTCGCCGCTGAGATGGACGAGATCGCCGCCACGTTCGCCGCCGCCGATCTGCCGGACGGGTTCCACGCCGCAGCGGCCGAGGTCTACTCGCGCATGGCGGGCCTGGAGAAGCACGACCACGTCACACTGGACGACGTGATCGCCGTCCTCATGGACCTTCCCTAGTCGACGGCCGGCTTCACCACGAACGACTCGTCCTGGAACCACAGGCCCCCGTGGCGGGCCAGCACCTCACGGCTGGCGTCGACGAACGCACCGGATTGGAGGACATCGTTGACCCGGTCGGCGTCGATCTGGGCCACGTATACGGCGGCGTTCCACGCCGCCAGCAGCTGGGAGGTGCCGATTCCGGCGTCGACGTGCTCGGGCAACGAGTGCATCGAATACGTGAACAAGGACTCGTCGTCACCCAAACCTTCGAACTCGTATCGCTCGCCATCGGCGTTCAGCGCGTCATCGAGTGCCTGCACCACTACGTGGCGCGGCGTGACGAACGGATCCTCCTCCGGCCAGATCCTGCGGATCAACTCCATCCCGGGATCGTGGCCGGTGGACTGCACCACGACCATGCGGCCGTGGGGTGCGAGAGAGCTGGCGAGCGGCGCCAGCACCTTCTCCACCTTGAACTCGGCGGGGGTCCGGCTGCGATAGGGCTGGGCGGCGAGGACGAGGTCGTAGTTCCCGCCGAACCGTTCTCGAGTAGGCACTACGTGTTCGAGCGCAAAGGCGTGGTCCCGTCGATAGAGGACCACCACCGCCGGCCGCTTGTAGCGGAGGTTGCCGCTCGCGGAAGTCTCGGTCTGCCACCCCTCGGATATCACCGCGTCCAGGTCGCGGAGCTGCACGCCGAACTCATGGGCCGTGGTGCCGTCGAGCGGGACGTCCCACCACAGCAGGTCGTCGAGGCGCTGGTCGCGGGGACGCAGCCACGGCGCTTCCGAGTAGTACATGTTCGTCATCACCACCACGGTCTCGGGATGCTCGGCGAAACGACCGTGGAGCTTGAAGAGACCGAGGCGGGTGTCCTCCATGCTCACTTCCTTGGCGACCACCACGAACGGGATGGTGGGGAACCGCCAGTGCATTTCCTCGAGGAGAGTGTTGAGCACCGTGGCATCGCCCATGCCGGCGTCGAACACCCGCATCGCCGGCGGCGTGGGTTTGAGGCGCTCCAACTCCTGACCGACCCGGCGGGCGATCATGGCCTTTTCGTTCGTCGTGGTGACGAAGAGGAGATACTTCTCTCGGTTGTCGTAGAAACGGAAGTCCGACACGCAGCCATCTTGGCACGGTGGGAGAACGTGTTCGTTGTGCTTGTTCGCCGCGTAATCGAAACTCCAAGCACACTCGACGCCCGGGCGCGATCATCCGGACATGCGATTGGCCCTCATCTCCGACATCCACGGCAACACCGTGGCACTGGACGCCGTGCTCGCCGAGATCGCTGCCCGAGACGTCGACAGCGTGGTCTGTCTGGGCGACATCGCCGCCAGTGGACCTGATCCGTCGGGAGCGATCGAACGGGTCGCCGAGGTCGCCGCCGTGTCCGTGCAGGGCAACACCGACGCCGGCATGGTCGAGGTTCCCGAGTGGTGGCACGACCCCGCCTCCATCGGGCTGCCGGAGGCGGCCCACCGCGGCCTCGAGACTGCCGTGTGGACTGCCGAGCAGATCGACGCCGATCATCGCCGCTACCTCGCCCAGCTGCCCATCACAGCCGAGGTCGAGCTGCCGGGAGGCAGCCGGCTCTTGGCCTTCCACGGCTCGCCCCGATCCTTCGACGACATCATGACGGCGACGACGCCCGACGACGAGGTCGGCGAGATGATCGGCGACTCCGATCACGACGTGCTGGCCGGTGGCCACCTGCACGTCCAACTGGTGCGGCGGTACGGCACACAGATGCTCCTCAACGCGGGGAGCGTCGGCATGCCGTTCGCCGAGTACGGATTCGCCGGGCGGGTCGCGGTGCTCGCCCGAGCCGACTACGCGCTGCTTGCGATCACCGCCGACGAGGTGAGCATCGAGCTGAGGCAAGTGGCGACCGATGAAGCCGCGTTGAGCCGGCTCGTCAGGACGAGCGGCATGCCACACGCGGAATGGTGGCTGGGACAGCGGCGCCGGGTCTGACGCGCCGTCCCGACCACCATGCGTCGATTCACAGGGGCCGCACGGCTCCGGCGACGCCCACACCAGGAAGGGCGGTGACGCGAGACGAACCCGGATCGGAGAAGTCGACCAGGTATGCGTCCGCCGGGGCTCCGATGTCACTACGAGTGTTCACCACCACGTAGGGCCATTCGACGTCGACGTCCCGTGGGATCACCTCACCGATCGGCACGCGATGCTCCTCGGCCCCCGTCCCGACTTCGATGACGACGAGATCGGCTGCGTCGCCCTCCAGCTCGGACCACGCCACCGCGACGTAGCGAAGCCCGTCGTCGGTGATGTTCAGGTAGAGCAGGCACTCCTGCCCGCCCACCCCAATGAACGCACACTCCAGCTCGGGAGCATTCAGCAGCTCCTTCGGCTCGCCGTCGAGGGTGCGCGCCTCGTTCTGCACGATGCCCTCGCCAGAGGTCTGGATGACCACCACCTCTCCGGCCACCGACACGTCCATGAGGCCGACCTCGAAGAACCCGACCTCACCGAGATCGAGCACGCCGAGCGTGTCGAGGCCGAGCATGCGGAGCGTGTCACGGCGGCTCTCACTACTGCCAGAGGTCACCGTGAAGGCGACATGCGGCTCACCCTGCACGTCGAACACGCCGACGAGCCGGACGATCTCGTCCTCACCGAGCACCAGCAGCTGCGGCTCCACGTCGCCGGGGCGAACGTACAGGATCTCTCGGAACTCGCCGGGGCCCTCGAAGCTACCGAGCTGGTACACCAGGCCGCCGCGCCCGTCGTGGTAGGCGGCCACGGCGGGAGCATCGACCAGTGTCGTGGCGCCACCGGCGCCGTGAGCGACAACGCCGTCGGCTCCGGCGCGCACTGCGGTGACGCCCGCGAAGGCGTCCGCAGGGAAGGCGTCCGTCGGCACCGTGGTGGTCGGCGCCTCTGTCGTCGGCGGCGGGGCTTGGGTGGTCGGCGGCAGCGAGGTCTCCGGCGGCGGCACCGTGGTGCCGGGGGCCGCTGTGGTCGTGGTGACCTCGCCGGCCGGCGGCACCGGATCGGGCTGATTGCGCAGCAGCAACGCTGCTGCTCCGATGGCGACGAGCAACACGACGGCGGCCGCTATCGGGGCGAGGATCTTCCACGTGCGGTCCGATGGTCGGTATGTCGGCTCCGGCGAGATGTCCGGAGTTGGTCTCTCTGCGAGCTTTTCGTTCACTCGTGTCTCCAAGTTCGAGAAGGCACGATGGAGTCGGTCGTCGAGGGTCATGACTCCTCCTCCCTCAATGCCGTGGCCAAAGTGCGCCGTGCCTTGTGCAGGTGCGCCTTTGCGGTTCCTTCCGCGCACTCGAGGATGTCCGCCACCTCTGCGACCGAGTAGCCGTCGAGGTAGTGGAGCGCGACGGCGGCCCGCTGACGCGCCGGCAGCCGTCCGATGGCATCGAAGACCTCTTCGACGTCCGGAGGGCCCGGTTCGAGGCCGTCATCCGGCCGGAGCTTGAGCAGGGCGGCCGCCTCGGTGCGGGCCCGACGCAGGCGCTTGCCGGCCTTCTGGATGGTCACGCGCCGTACCCAGGCCCCGGGCTTGTCGTAGGTGCCGATCACATGCCACCGCTTGCTTGCCTCGACCATCGCCTCTTGGGCGATGTCTTCGGCCGCCAACCGGCTGCCCGACACGGCACACGCCAGGGCCACCATCGTGGGGAACTCGGCCAGGTAGAACGCCTCGAACGGCATCGGACGCCGAACAACCGGGATCTCACCGTCGCTGTGCTCCATCCGGAGCGCCTCTCTCGAGTGCATACAACTCACAGCCACGAGGGCCGCTACCGGTTTACCACGGTGTGCGAGATCGTCGAGTGTGCCTAATCAGACCGCAATGGTCGGTGCAAGCACAACGAACTCCCCACACCCCCTTGACTTGAAGCACGCTTCAAGTTGTACGGTCACTGCCATGACTACTTCACAGGGCGAGTGGGTTGCCGCCGCCACCATCGATCAGTTGCCCGTGGGAGGCCGCAAGCTGCTCCGACATTACGACAAGCGCATCGCCGTCTTCCGTACCGAGCGCGGCGTCTACGCCATCGACAATCGGTGCCCACACCAGGGCTACGCGCTGCTGCAGGGCGACGTCAAGAACGAGACGCTCACCTGTGCCTGGCACAACTGGAAGTTCGAGCTCGATCAGGACGGCCACTGCAGCTTCGGCGGCGAGGCCGTCCGGTCGTACCCGGTGAAGCTCGAAGACGGCCACGTGTTCGTCGACGTCACCGACCCGGCGGCCGAGGTCATCGCCCCGCAACTGTTCCAGAGCCTCATCGAGGCGATGGGCGACCTCGACATCGGCCGCCTGGCCCGTGACACGATGCGGCTCAGGCAGCTCGGCACGCCCCTGGCCGAGGTCGTCAAGGAGGGGGTGAGCTACGGCGCCCCTCGGATGGAGTACGGCTGGAACCACTCCATGGCCACCCTCACCGACTGCCTCAACCTGGCCTCGATGTTCGAGGGAGAGCTCCAAGCGTTGCCGGTCGTCCAGGGCATGTCGGTGGTGTCTCAGACCGAGATTCGTCGCCCCTTCCGGCCGCGGCCGGACCCCATCGATCCGGTCGAGACCTACGGCAGTCTCGAAGCGGCCCTCCATGTCTATCCGCGCCTGGTCGATGACGAACAGAAGGAACCGGCGGAGGCACTGCTGCGAGGCCTCATCGCAACCGGCGTCGAGCCGCGACTCATTCGCCACGCATTGCTGTCAGCCATCACCGACCACTTCCTCGGGTATGGCCATCCCATGATCTACGCCCAGAAGGCCTTCGAGATGCTCGAGACCATCGGGTGGGAACACGCCGACACGGTCCTCGGCCCTCTCGTGCCCAACATGACGCTGTCGACCCGCTACGACCGCCTCCCCTACATGCGGAAGTTCCTCCGCGCCTGGGAGGAGGCCGCACCGGATCTCGACGCGCTACTCGCCCGACAGAACGGGACGCAGCTCGACCTCGCTGTCTTCCGGCGCACGCTGCTCGATGGCGAACCGGCCGAGGCGTTCGGCGCCCTCAACGACGCACTCGGCGCCGGTGCCGCTGTGAAGGACCTCCTCGACGCCACGTCACTCGCCGCTGCGGAGCGGTTCCGTCGCTTCGACATCGATCTGGACACCGACGACACCAACGAGTGGGGCTGGCTGGACGTCACGCACAACATGACCTACCTCGACGCCCTCCGCTGGGCCTGGACGGTGGACCCCACCCCCGAGGTGCTACGCGGCCTCTACCACGCCGTCTGGTTCATCAACTTCACGCGTCAGTTCGACATGCGCGAACCGGTCGACGCCACGCCGCCGCACCGGACCACCGACGCGTCGACGATCCTCGATGCGATCCGGGCCAAGGACCCCGAGGCCGCAGAGGCCGCCATCGCCGGCTTCGAGGGTGCCGACGACCGGCTGCACGGGGCCCTGGCCCAAGCTGCCGCCGAAGACAACTCGGTCGCCCCGATCATGATCGCCCACGCGGTGAAGACGGCACGGGCGTCGATCGTCGAGTCGGAGGTACTTGGGACGAGAGCGCCGATGATCGCCGCCGGACGTTTCCTGGCTTCGCCGAAACGGGAACGGTTCGTGTACAACGCCACGCTGGAGGCGATCGACTTCACGAAGGGCCGGGCCCGCGGGGACGGCGAATGACCACAGACCCGGGCGATCCGGGCGTACAGGAGCTGCGCGCCCACGGTGGTGAACACCATGGCCCCGAGCCCGAACGAAGCCGTGGCGACGCACTACGACAGGGGGCTACGTTGGCTACGCGTCGGCCGGCACGCTGCGACGTGGCAACATGACGCCTGTGGAAACGATGTGGTCGCCCGAGGCGATCGTCGGCTATCGAGTGTGGTCGGTGCGGCACGATCGCCTCGAGGGCAGCCGCCGCGTGTGGCGTTCTCCGAGCGCAACGGCGGCGTGCGACAACACCGCCGACCCGCCACCCTCCCCCCATACCGGAGCGCGCTGTGCGTGTGGCATCTACGCCGCCAAGGAGGTCCACCGGCTCCGCCGCGAGTTCCCAGGGATCGGGCACCGCGGGGTCGCGGTCGGCAAGGTCCACCTCAGCGGCCGTGTGATCGAGCACACCCACGGCTATCGCGCGCAACATGCCGAGGTGGTCGAGATCGTCGTGGGCACCGACTCCGGACTGGTGCACCTCACGGCGCCGGACGACATTGCTGCGCTCTTCGAGGGCCCGGCCCGAGTCGTTGCAGCCGCGCCCCGGTCCACCGGCTCCACTCCCGAAGCGGTATTGGCGCCAGGAGGTATCGAATGGACATAGGCGAGCCGGAACGCATCATCGAGGTCGAGCCGGAACCGATCGAGGTCCCAGAGCCGAGCCCGGCCGGCTGAGCCGATGCCAGGCTCTGAGGGCGCCTATCCGAGCAGCTCCTTCTCCACAGGGGTGCGGAAGCGGGGAGTGAACCGACGGTCCCCGAGCAACCCCTCGAGCCGGTGTGCCGCTCCGTAGACGGCGGTCGTTCCCTCGGCGCCTACGTCCTCGAGCGTGCGCACTGCGATCTCGCCGTCAGGCCGGTGGGCCCAGCCCCCGACGACTCGCCCATCCCACCAGATCGTGGGGCCGACGTTGCCGTTACGGTCGAACAGCGCAGGGGCGTGGTCGCCGATGAACCAGCCACGCTCCTTGTAGGCCATCACCGCCTGGTCGAGGGCCGGCAACAAGACGGCCCAGGGGGTGCCAGGTGCCACCGTGTCATGATCGCCGGCCAGTACGTACCCGGTGCCTTCATCCAGCTCGACTTCCTCGTGGTCCACGGCGGCCAGGGCCCGCTTCACCGCCGCCACCGTCCATCCACTCCACCACTTGAGGTCGACCAGAGTGCCCGGACCGTACGTGGCCAGCCAACGGCGCAGCAACGATGCCTGGGCATCTGCCTCCGAGACATCGGGCAGCGGAGACCCCAGCCACCGCTTCATGGGCACCCACTGATAGCGACTGCTGATCCACGAACCGGTGGGCTCGCCACGGATGATGTGGCCCTCCCCGGCGAGGAGGAACAGCACGCGGGTGGAGACGCCCACCGTGCCACCCCATTTCTTGCCCTCGCCGAACTCGATCTTCTCGGCCAGGTCAGGTACGTCCGCCGACAGGTCACTCGCGGTCGCTTCGCCACGGGCATTGAGCGCTTCGAGGGTGGCCCGCTCGACGTCGGCCAGCCAGGCGGAACCGTTCTTGGCGATGCCGCCCTCCTCCAGCATCTGCACCAGACGGGCCCGTTCCCGGTCGGCGATCGGCGCCGCTGAGGATGCGTGCAGCTCGGCGGCGATGTCCACGGGCACCGCGAACATGGTGCGGCGCATGCCCAGCACCTTCACGATCGAACGTTCGTCGTAGAGGGCTTCGGTGACGGCCTCGACCGACGGCTCACGCATTCGCGCCATCGGGGTGAGGAACACGGTCGCCGGATCGGACGCGTGTATCCCCACCAGATCCTCCGCAACGTCCACAACAGAATCCGCCCGAGCCGCGACGGCCAAGTGCTGGCGCCGGCCGGCACGCCTCCGCCGTTGTGTCGTGGTGATTCGTGGCATGCTCATGTGGCTCGCCGGGCTTCCTTCGTGCCCGCGTGGTCGAGCACGTGGCAGTCGACGTGGACGGGTGTTTCGCTCACAATGCTCGATGCTACGCCGGCCGAACCAGCTCTTCCCGACCGGCTACGTGGCGATCGTGCCCCAACCGGCAGCCGACAGCCTGCCGCGCGGGTAGCGTTCCGCGCATGACGACCGTGCAACGACTCACCAACTCCTGCCTCACCGTCTCGACCGATGACGGCACCACGCTCTTCGATCCCGGCTTCTTCACGTACGAGAGCGGCCACTTCGACCTCTCCACCATCGGCGACGTGCAACGGGTTCTCATCACCCACGAGCATCGCGACCACGTCAGCCCCGAGTTCGTTCGGTGGCTCGTCGACCGCGGCGACGATGTCACCGTGCACTGCAACCAGCCGGTGGCGGATCTGCTGGCAAACGTGGGCGTGGCGGCCGTCATCGCAGACCCTCCCGGCGTCACGTCCCAGGACGTCGACCACGAGATGCTGCCGAACGGCGCTACCCCACCCAACCGGGCCTACACGCTTGGCGCGGTGCTCACCCACCCCGGCGACAGCTACCAGCCCACGACGAGCGCCCCGGTGCTGGCCCTGCCATTGATCACGCCGTGGGGCACTGCGCGCAAGTCGGTCGAATTCGCGCAACGGCTCGGCCCCCAGCAGGTCATTCCCATCCACGACTTCTACCTCACTGAGTCGGGCCGCAGCTTCATCACCAGCCTCGTAGGAGGGGTGCTCGCCGAGTTGGGTATCGAGATGATCCCCCTCGATTGGGGAGACAGCGCCACGCTGTAGCCCGGTCAGGCCGAGATGTCGCGCCGCTCGAAGAGCCGAATGGACAGCGCAAAGGCGCCGAGTGCAGCGAGCACCATCCACATGTGTCCCAGCGGGACCCCGGCCAGGCCGGTGGCCACTGAGCCCTCGCCCAGCGCGTAGTAGAACGGCGAGAGCACCTGCCAGGGCTCGACGGCGGCAACGAACTCGCCCGCCACATACAGCACATACCCGGCAACCGCCATGGTGCCGGACACGCCCATGGCCAGCGCTCTCCGCCCGGTGATGGCGCCGATCGCCAGAGCCAGTGCGCCGTACTCGAGGCCGAGCACAGTCATGGCCAGCGTCGCCGAGGCGATGTAGCCGACGGTCAGCTCCAGGCCGATGAGCTCACCAAACAGCCAGGTGGACCCGAAGAGGACCGCCCCAAGCCACAGGATGCCGACGACGAGGGCTGCTGCTTTCTCGGCAACGACTCGCCATCGAGGCAGCGGTGTGGTGAGCAGCACTTCGAGCGAGCCGGTCTCCTCGTCACCCGCCACGAGCCGAGCCCCTCGAGACACGCCGAACACCACGAACAGGGCGGGCAGGATGATGCTGAAGAGCTCGACGTTCAGGAAGCCGGCCCCCGTGGTGAGCGACTCGATGTTGAACAGCTCTCGCAGCGCCTCCGGATAGTTGGCCAGGAACTCATTGAGGTCCGGCATGCTGCGCACCGTCGGCCACATCGCCGCCATCATCCCGACCAGGGCCACGATGCCGACGGCCCACCCGATGAGCGAGCGTCGCTGATCTCGCAGTGTCTTCAGGAACACACTGGAAAACATCACTCGTCCTCCGCGTAGTAGGCCAAGAAGATCTCACCCAGGTCAGCCTCATGGGTGACCACATTGCTGATTCCGTAGGGAGCGGCGGCATCGAACAGGTGACAGGTGGTGCCCTCCACCACGACCCGCACCGAGTGATCGGTCGCCCACACCTCCCGCACCCCGGGCACGCCCTGCAGATCCTCGACCCGCGGCTCCCGGTCGAACATGAGGTCGATGCGGCGCACCGCCATCGCCTTGAGGGCTTCGACCTGCTCCACGACGAGCAGCTCGCCGCGCCGGAGGATGCCGACGGTGTCGGCGACCGCCTCCACCTCGTCGAGGACGTGTGAGGACATGAAGACCGTGCGACCGGCCTCTCGCACCTCCTTGATCAGGTTGAGGAACTCGCGCTGCATGATCGGGTCCAGGCCACTGGTCGGCTCGTCCAGTACGAGCACCCGGGGACGGTGCATGAAGGCTTGGACGAGGCCCACCTTCTGCCGGTTGCCGTGGGAGAGCGTGCGGATCGGCCGACTCAGGTCGAGGTCGAAGCGCTTGGCGAGCAGGTCGACCTCCGACCACGACACGGTGCCCCGCAGGTGGGCGAGGTACGACAGGTACTGCTCACCGGTGAGGGAGTCGTAAGCCACGAACTCACCGGGCAGATAGCCGACGGTGGCGTGCACGAGCTCCCGCTCGGCCCACGTGTCGTGCCCGAGGATGCTCCCGCTGCCGGCGGAGGGCTTCAACAGCCCCACCAACAGCCGGATGGTGGTCGTCTTGCCGGCGCCGTTCGGTCCCAGATAGCCGAACACAGAGCCGGCATGGACCTCGAGGTCCATGCCGTCGAGCGCGGTCACCGACCCGTAGCGTTTGGTCAGTCCAAGCGTGCTGATCGCAGCCGTCAACTCCCGCCTTCCCACGGGCTCTCACGCGATCGTCCAAGACGCCACGGGACGCCACCAGGGCCGAAGGACCTGGCCCGACGCAGACCGCCGCCGTGGTCTAGGGTCGACAATGGAGCACTTGGGGAAGACGGGTGGAGACATGCTCCTGGGAAGGGCACCGAGGGACCCAAGGGAGGGACATCGTGCGAAGATTGCTCGTCGTCCTCAGCGTGATCGCGCTTGCGCTGGGGATGCTGACTCCTGCGGCTGCTGCAGACGGTTTCGACCGCACTGCCGTAGCCGTACCTGACCGGCTCGCCGACACACGGCTCGACGCGCCGGCACAAGCCAATTTCAAACTCACCGACGACTTGCGTGCCGCCGTGGGCACACAACGAGTGATCGTCCGGCTCGCCCCCGAGGCGAGCGTTGCCGACGTCGCCCGGGCGCAAGGCGCGTTCATGGCGCGGGCCAGGACCAAGGCTCCCAATGCCAGAGTCCTCGCCACCACGCGCCACGTGCTGAACGCCGTGTTCATGGACGTAGATGCCGCGGCGCTGGCCGCGCTGGCTGCCGATCCTGCCGTGGAGCGCATCGCCAGAGTGGCCGACTACGAGCTCGACCTGTCCGAGACGGTGCCGTACATCGGCGCCACGGCCGTGCAGGGCCTCGGCTTCGACGGCGCGGGCGTGAGCGTTGCGGTGCTCGACTCGGGCGTCGACTACTACCACGCCAACCTCGGCGGCTCCGGTGACCCGGACGAGTACGCCGCAGACAATCATCAGATCATCGAGGAAGGCACGTTCCCGACCGACAAGGTCGTGGGCGGTTTCGACTTCGTCGGACCCGACTGGGTCGGCGGTGACGGCAGCCCGCCCGAGGCGCCGGATCCTGACCCGATCGATGGCGGAGGAAACGCCGGGCACGGCACCCACGTTGCCGACATCATCGCCGGCGTCGGAGGCGTCGCCCCTGGGGCAGACATCTACGCCGTCAAGGTGTGCTCGTCGGAGAGCAACTCGTGCTCGGGCATCGCGCTCATCCAGGGCATGGACTTCGCCGTAGACCCGAACGGCGACGGCGACACGAGCGACCACGTCGACATCATCAACATGTCGCTGGGAAGCGTCTACGGACAACCGTTCGACGACGACCTGTCGGCTGCGGTCGACGCGGCCACGGGGCTCGGAGTGCTCACCGTGGCATCGGCCGGCAACAGCGCCGACAAGCCGTTCGTGACCGGCTCGCCGTCGGCGACCGGCACGGCGCTCTCGGTAGCGCAGACGGCCGTCCCGAGTGCGGTTCTGCCGCTGCTCGAAGCGCTCGAACCGGAGAGCATCGCCGGCACCTACGCCGCGGTGTTCCAGCCGTGGTCTGCTCCGCTCACCGAGGTGATCGAAGGCCCGCTCGTCTATGGCGACGGAGCCGGCGGCAACCTGGACGGATGTGCGCTCTTCGATGCCGATCTCAGCGGCAAGATCGTGCTCATCGACCGGGGTACCTGCTTCTTCTCGACGAAGATCCAGAACGTCGAGGCGGCCGGCGGTCTCGCCGGCATCATCGGGCTCATCGCCCCAGGTGATCCGTTCGCGGGTGGCTTCGGCGGCGGCGACTTCCCCGGCATTCCGGGATTCATGATCAGCCAGGCCGACTCGAACACGCTCAAGTCCGGTCTGCCCGACGCGGTGGTCCGTTTCGACCCCGCCGTCGGCATCCCGCTGATCATGCACATGGTCGGCAGCTCGTCGCGCGGGCCCCAGTTCGGCAACCAGATGCTGAAGCCCGAGATCGGCGCCCCCGGCGCCTCCATCTCGGCGACGGCCGGAACCGGTACCGGGGTGGAGCCCTTCGGCGGCACGTCCGGTGCGGCACCGATGGTGTCGGGCTCGGCAGCACTGCTGCTCCAGGCCTACCCAGACCGCACTCCGTTGGAGATCAAGGCTGTCTTGATGAACAACGGTGAGACGGACATCATCAATGATCCGCTCACGGGGGCGCTGGCACCCGTCAGCCGCATCGGCGGCGGTGAGGTGCGGGTCGACCGGGCGCTGGCCTCACCGGCCGCGGCCTGGGACTCGGCAAGGCCGGCCGGAGCCGTGAGCTTCGGCTTCCACGACATCACCAAGTCGACCCAGGTGTTGACACGGCGGGTCGTGGTGCACAACTACTCCGACCAGCTCCGGACCTACTCGATCACGCCGACGTTCCGGTTCGCCGAGGATGAGACCGGTGCGGTGACGGTGCACACGCCCAATGCGATCGCCGTTCCGCCGAACTCGTCCCGGTCGTTCCCGGTGCAGCTCCGCATCAACGGAGCCCTGTTGCCGGACAACGCCATGAACTCGGGCTCGCAGGGCGCCAACGGCGCCGCGCTCACCGCCATGGAGTTCGACGGGTATCTCATCCTCGATGATGGTGACGATCCGTTGCACGTGGCGTGGCACGCACTACCGCGGAAGGCGGCCGACGTGCGGGCGGCTCCACGGTTCCTCAGCCAGGGTGACGTATCGGTGAACCAGCTCCGCAACCTGGGGCAAGGACAGGCTCACAACGATGTGTATTCGCTGCTGGGTGTGAGCCCGAACATCCCAGAGGGTGACCGTGGCGAGCAGTCACCGACGCCGGATCTGCGGGCCGTCGGTGTGCAGACGTTCTTCGTCGGCGAGGGATTCTGCACCGCCTTCGACCCGGCCGATCCGCAGTACGTGCTGGCGCTGGCGTTCAACACGTGGGAGCGAGAGGCGCATGCCGATGCTCCGGCAGAGATGCAGGCGTGGCTCGACACGAACCAGGACGGGACCGAGGACTTCGTCGTGCGGACGCTCGACCTGGCCTTCCCGAACTTGAGTGACGGGCGCAACGTGGCGTGGGTGGTCGACCTGGAGACGGGTGGCGCATCGGCGTTCTTCTTCACGGAGCACAACACGCTGACGGGCAACTACGTAGCACTGCTGTGTGGTAGCCAGCTGATCCGCACCGATGAAGAGGGCAACGTGACGCTGCCGGCTCCGGCCATCGGCGAGATGGTCGACGCCCGGTTCGTGGCCAACGACGTCTACTTCGGTGGACCCGACGACGAGATCGCAGGTATCTCGTTCGCTCCGCTGGGCGAGCGGTACCTGCCATTCAACCCGGACGACGGAACGCTGTTCCCCGACCTGGACCTGGCTGCAGGCGAGTCGAAGACGATGTACACGGCGGATACCGGTGACATCGGTTCCAGCGAGATCGGCGTGCTGATATTCACCAACGGTGATCGCGGCGCCGGTGATCGGGGTGCGGCCAGCCACGCCACCGAGGCGATCGTGCTACCGGACCCAGAGCACCGTGTCGAGGTGCTCTCGATCTTGGGAGGGTGACCGACGGGGAGGGGCGGCGAAGCCGCCGCTCCCCCCATCCACCCGTTCGTTGTGCTTAATCAGACCGTTATGGTCGGTTCAAGCACAACGGACGGCGATTCCGCTTTGCGACCACACCCGCATAACCTGCCCGGCATGGGCAGATTCGCTGCCGCGCTCATTGCCGGCTCCTTGGTGCTCTCCGCGTGTGGACCATCCGACACGGCGCCGGAAGCGGCGCCGGAAGGACTCGTGCCCTCCGACGCGTCGGCGACCGTCCACCTCGAACGGCCGACACGGCCCGACATCCCATGGGAAGAGACTCCCGAGTTTCTGCGGTCCCAGGAGAAATGTCCGGCCGACCTGGCGGTGGACAGCGTGCTGCCGGTGAAGCAGCCGGCGGTGGCGCTCACCCAGGTAGCAGAGGTGCCGGAGGCATCCGCGTTGGCGTTCGCCCCCGACGGGACGGCGTTCATCGGCGCCCGGCGCGGGACGATCTTTCGATGGACCGAGGGCACCGACCCCGAAGTCGTGCTCGATCTGACCCGCTACACATCCACCGAGCGTGACCAAGGCCTCCTCGGACTGACGGTCGCCCACGGCTACCTCTTCGTGAACCGGACGGACCGGGAAGACGACACCGTCATCGAGGCCTACCCGCTGGTCGATGGCAGGCCGGCCATGAGCGGCCTCGTCGAGCTGTTGCGGGCCGATCAGCCCTCCCGAGAACACAACGGTGGCGACCTCGTGTTCGGGCCGGACGGTGATCTGTATCTCACCGTGGGCGATGGTGGCGCTCAGGGCGGCCCCTTCGTGACAGGGCGCGAGGTCCCGCACGAGTTCGGGTCCCTGCTCCGCTTCAACGTCGCCCTCGACCCGGTGCCCACGTTGACCGCCGCTCCGGAGAATCCGTTCGTGGGGAGCGCTCCCGGCAGTGACTACTCGTGGGTGTGGGGGCTGCGCCACCCGTACCGCTTCTCGTTCGACACCGCTACCGGCGACCTGTGGATCGCGGACATCGGCCAGCAGTGTGTCGAAGAGGTCACCATGCTTCCCGGCGGGGGCTCCGGCGGCGAGCACCTCGGCTGGAACGCCCTCGAAGGCACCGTGCCGTTCCTGGACCAGGCCCCCGTCGCCACCACTTCGCCCACCTTCACCTACGGTCACCGAGAGGGGCTGTGCGCTGTGATCGGCGGTCACGTCTATCGCGGTGCGCTGTTGCCCGACCTGCATGGGTCATACGTCTTCGGGGATTTCTGCCGGAAGGCGCTCATCGCCTACGACCCGGAAACCGGCGTGCTGCAGGAACTCGAGCGGGGAACGGTCTCGCCGGTGGCATTCGCCGTCGATCCCGAGGGTGAGCTCTGGGTCGTCGACTTCGCCGCCGGCATCTGGCGCATCGGACCTGCGTAGCACGGGCACGCGGTGGGCGGCCTCGGAGCCACGGTCCGGGTCCGTACCTCCAGGGTCCGCGAATCACGAACACTCAAGCGAGTGGCTTTGACCACCGATAGTGTTCACGTCGCCTGACCAGGGGGAATGCGATGTTCTTCACGTCGCAATCCAACACACCCGCCAGCACCGTGACTCGCCGCCTCACGGCCATGCACGTGATCGGCCTCACTGCCATCGCTGCTGCCGCCATCATCAGCACATGGCTGGTGCGCGCCGAGCTGACCCGGCAGGAGATCGAAACCGAGGTGATCGCATCGGCCAACCGGCAGGCGGCAATCGGCTCCGAGATCGGCGCCATCGCCGGCGCGATGGGAATGCAGTCGGGCCTCGCCCTGGACCTCAAGGACGAACTCGGGAATCTGCGCAGTGAATTCGGCGCCCTACAGCTGGTCCTGGACGCAACGGACAATGACGTGATCAGCAGCCCGACGAGCCCCGTGCAACCGGCGTTCGTCGGTTTGGTGCTGTCCGCCGAGCGGATACTGGACGGCGACACATCGCCCGAGCAACTCGACGATCTGGGCCGCCGCGCCGAACTGTTCCGGTCCTACATGGAGCTCACCACCGCCGAGTTCGCCGACACCACCCGGGCCCGGGTGAAGGACCTCAAGCGTGTCCAGCTGAGCTTGCTCCAGTTGACATTGCTCCTGCTCGTCATCGAGGGTCTTGTGCTGTTCCGGCCCGCCGCCAAACGAATCAGGGCGGGTCTCGCCGCACAGCAGGAGCGCCACGAACAAGAGCGCGACAAGGACCAACAACGGCTGACGTACCTCTCCCAATTCGACCCCCTCACCGGTCTCGCCAACCGCGCCCTGCTGCATGACCGTCTGGCACAGGCCCTGGAGAGGGCCAAACGGGACGACGACATGGTCGCCGTCATCCTCATCGACCTGGACCAGTTCAGCCTGGTGAACGAGCGGCTCGGACAGGATCGTGGTGACGACCTGCTGAAGCTGACGGCGCAGCGCATCGACGGCTCGATCCGGAGCAGCGACACGACGGCGCGGTCGGGCGGCAACGAATTCACGGTGGTGGTGGAGGGGATCACCAGTACTCAACATGCGGGGCGGATCGCCGAGAAGATCCTGGATTCCATCGCCCAGCCCATCACCGGCAAGGGTCAGGCACCGTCGCTGACGGCGACGGCCGGAATCGCCGTGTACCCCGAGGACGGCGACGGCGTGGACGACTTGCTGCAGGGCGCCGACTTGGCCATGTACACGGCCAAGTCGCTCGGAGGCGGCAACTACCGCTACTTCACCCACGAGCTACGCGCCCGCACCTCCAGCCGGCTCCGCCTCATCGACGCGCTGCGCGTTGCGGTGGACGCCCGCACTCCGTTCCAACTCGTCTACCAACCGAAGATCCGGATCGACGATCAGCAGATCCTGGGTGTCGAGGCACTCATCCGCTGGAAGGATTCCAAGCTCGGTGACGTCCCACCCGCTCGGTTCATCCCCCATGCCGAGGAGACGGGCCTCATCATCCCGCTGGGCGATTGGGTGCTCGAGGAGGCGTGTCAACAAGCGAAGGCATGGCACGACGCCTCCCACGACCTGAGCGTCGCCGTCAACATCGCCGCCCGTCAGTTCCGAGCCCCGGACCTGTTGGGGACGGTGTCTGGCGTACTCGAGCGAACCGGGCTGCCGCCGCACCTCCTGGAGTTGGAACTCACCGAGAGCACGCTGGTCGATGACGTCGTGAAAGCGCGCCGCACACTGCACGACATCCGCAAACTCGGAGTCAAGGTGTCGATCGACGATTTCGGTACCGGTTACTCGTCGCTCAGCTACTTGAAGGGGCTGCCGCTCGATGCCCTCAAGATCGATCGCTCGTTCATCAAGGACGCCATCTCGCAACCGGAGGACGCCGCCATCGTCAACGCAATCATCCAGATCGCCCACAGCCTGAAGCTCAAGGTGATCGCCGAAGGCGTGGAGACCACCGAGCAGCTCGAGCTGGTCGCGACGATGGGATGCGACTCCTTCCAGGGCTACCTGCTCTCGAAGCCGGTGCCCCCCGAGGTGGTGCCGGGAGTGGTCTCCGGGAGCCTCCCGCCGCTGCGCGCCGTCTCCTAGCGAGCCCTCGGCCTCGAGCAGGCTCGAACGCCTTCGCCAGGTGCCGGCCGGGGCGCGGCGCCGCCCAGGACCGCAGCGCTGAGCCGGCTCCGGAACCCGCTTCCTCCTATTTGGTTCTGATGGCGGCCTGGGCCGCAGCCAAGCGCGCCACCGGCACCCGGAACGGGGAGCAGCTCACGTAGTTCAGCCCCAGCTCGTGGCAGAACTCGATCGACGTCGGGTCACCACCGTGCTCGCCGCACACTCCCACCACGAGATCGGGCCGGGTCTGGCGCCCCTTGTCGACCCCCATGCGCATCAGCTCGCCGACACCATCTTGGTCGATGGTGGTGAACGGATTGCTCGTGAGAATGCCCTGCCGGAGGTACTCGATGAGGAACCCCGTCTCGGCGTCGTCGCGGCTGATGGCGAACGTGGCCTGGGTCAGGTCGTTGGTCCCGAAGGAGAGGAACTCGGCGAACTTGGCGATCTGGTCCGCCGTGACCGCGGCCCGGGGGATCTCGATCATCGTGCCGAACTTGTACTCGATCTCGAGACCTTGCTCGTTCATCACCGCACGGGCCTCGGCTTCGAGCACCTCGCGCTGACGGGCCAGCTCGTTGACGTGGCTCGTCAACGGGATCATCACCTCCGGCAGCACGGTCACGCCCTCCCGTGTGACCTCGCAGGCGGCCTCGATGATGGCCCGAACCTGCATCCTGGTGAGTTCCGGGATGAGGATGCCGAGGCGTACACCACGCAGGCCGAGCATTGGATTCGACTCACGGAGGTACTCGACCCGGTCCAGCATGGCCTGCTTGGTGGTGACCTCGCCGAGGATGGAGTCGACGGCCGACAAGTCGCCGGCCTTCGTCAACCGAATCTTGAGGTCGGTGAGGTCATGGGTGAGCTCTTCATAGCTGGGCAGGAACTCGTGCAGCGGCGGATCGATGAGACGGATGATCACCGGCAACTCGTCCATGACCCTGAACAGCGCGGCGAAATCGCTCCGCTGGAAAGGCAGCAGTGCCTGCACGGCGTCGCGTCGCTCACCGGGTGACTGCGTGGTGATCATGCGTTGCACCGTGGGCAGCCGGTCGGACTCGAAGAACATGTGCTCGGTGCGGCACAGCCCGATGCCCTCGGCGCCGTATCGTCGGGCCCGAGCGGCGTCCGTGGCGTAGTCCGCATTCGCCCACACTCCGAGCTCACGTGCCTCGTCGGCCCACTCGAGCAGCTTCACCAGCCACGGATCGTCGATGTCCGGGATGACCGTGTCGAGCCGCCCGAGGAACACCTCTCCGGTGGTGCCGTCGATCGACATCCAGTCGCCTTCCCTCACCACGGTGTCGCCGATCTGCATCATGCGATCGGCGGTGCTGATCTTCAGGGCCGACGCGCCGACGACGGCCGGCTTGCCGAACTGCCTGGCGACGAGCGCAGCGTGGCTGGTTCTCCCCCCACTGCTGGTGCAGATCCCCTCGGCGGCGAGCATGCCGTGCACGTCGTCTGGCTTGGTCTCCGGACGTACCAGGATCACGGGCCGGTCGCCGGCCTTGGCCCACCGCTCCGCCAGGTCGGCATCGAAGGCGGCCACCCCCACAGCGGCCCCCGGCGATACGTTGAGCCCGCTGGTGAGAGCAGGGCCGATGCCCTTACGGGCAACCGGCGAGAACTGAGGATGGAGGAAGAAGTCCACCTGCTCCGGAGCGATGCGGAGCAGCGCCTCGTCGCGATCGATGAGCCCCTCCTCGGCCATCTCCACCGCGATCCGAACCGCCGCCTGCGCAGTCCGCTTGGCGTCGCGGGTCTGGAGCACCCACAGCTTGCCGCGCTCGATGGTGAACTCCATGTCTTGCATCTCGCGGTAGTGCAGTTCCAACGTGCGCGCGATCTGCTCGAACTCGGCGTACATCTCCGGCATCTCGGTGGCCAAGTCGCTGATGGGTTTCGTCGCACGGATGCCGGCGACCACGTCTTCGCCCTGTGCGTTCGTCAGGAAGTCACCTTCGAGCTGGTTCTCGCCCGTGGTGGCGTTGCGCGACATGGCGACGCCGGTGGCCGAATCATTCCCCATGTTCCCGTACACCATCGTGACCACGTTGACTGCCGTGCCCAGGTCATGGGGAATACCGGAGGCGTTGCGGTAGTCCTGAGCCCGCTTGCCGTTCCACGACTTGAACACGGCTTCGATGGCCATCTCCAGCTGCTTCAGTGGCTCGGTGGGGAACTCCTGCCGGGCGTAGCGAGCCACGATGTCCTTGAACCGAGCGACCACGTGCTCGAGATCCTCGGCCGTCAGCTCGGAGTCGTTGTCCACTCCGCGGAGATCGCGCTGGGCGGACAGCACGTCTTCGAAGAGCTCGTCCCGGATACCCAGCACCACCGAGCCGAACATCTGCACCAGGCGGCGGTACGAGTCGTAGACGAAGTGCGGGTCTTCGGTGAGGGCGATCATCCCCTCGACGACCTCGTAGTTGAGGCCGACGTTGAGCACCGTGTCCATCATGCCCGGCATGGAGAACTTGGCGCCGGAGCGCACCGACACGAGCAGCGGATCGGCAGGATCGCCAAACGTCTTGCCGGTCTTCTGCTCCATGTCTTCCAGAGCTGCCAGAACCTGCTTCCACATGTCTTCGGGAAAGGCCTCACCGGCGGCGAGATAGCCGTTACAGGCTTCCGTCGTGACGGTGAACCCGGGCGGCACCGGCACGCCCAGCCGGGTCATCTCGGCCAGGTTGGCGCCCTTTCCGCCGAGCAGAGCCCGAACGGCTTCCCAATCGCCGCCGGCGTGCTTCTCGGCCTGATCCAATTCGTCGAAGGAGTAGACCCAACGTTGTTTGTTCACTGCTGCCTCGTTGTGTGGGGATTCAACTGCGCATTGTTGCATGACACCGACCCCACGACAGGGCCGTCGGTCACATGCTGGCAGATGGCACTCGCATTGCCCCCGCCGGTCAGTGTTGTCCGGGGGGAACCTCGAGCACGAACCACGTGAGGTCGTCTTGAGGGAAGTTCGGATCGCGGTGGTACGCAAACCCGTAGTCAACGAGCCGCAACTCGGGGAATCGATCGAGCAACGCTCCGGCGAAGTCCCGCTTGAACAGCTTGCCGGTGTGACCGCGGTACTCGATCTCCACCGGGGCCGGGCTGTAGTACTCGGCGACGACGAGATACCGATTCGAGCAGCGCCGCATGAGGTCGTAGACGGTCGGCAGTTCGTCCGGATTGACGTGGATGAGCACGCCCTTGGTGAACACGAGGTCCCAGGTGCGGACGGGCTCGAACTCACGGATGGGCATGACGTGCACTTCGGCACCGGGCAGGTTGGTGGCCAACTCAGCAGCGGCGTCCTCGTTGATCTCCACTGCGGAGATGGCGGCCTCAGGCAGCAGGTGCCCGATGGCCATCAAGTTCAGGCCGATACTGGAACCGAGCTCGAGCACCGATCGGACGCCCTGGGTGCGTCCCAGTATGCGTCCGAACAGCGCAGTGTTCGCCGCCACCCAGTCCGACCCACGATTCCGCTGGGCGTACGAGGTCCCGAACTCGCCTCGCCAGAAGCGTTCTTGCTCAGATGACGTCGCGATGACCAACACCTCTCTCGCTGCGGGCGAGGATGGTACCGGGAGACGGTGGGCGCCGACCCACCGTCAGGGGCGAGTGCGCAGTCGAGTCACCACGGCCCCGACGTTCAGCGTCCAGCCGACACCGAACACCTGGCTGGACAGCAACGGGCCCTTCGGATTCCACAATCGTGCCTTCACGCGCTCGAAGGTAGGAGGCCGGAAGTCATACGGGACGAGACCGGCCACGGTGCCATGCCACTGTCGCTGCTCGGCGGGCTTGCGAAGCTCCTTGATGACGGCGGCCACACCGAGCGCGAAGGCGATGACGGAGATGACGCCGCGCAGCGAGATGCCGCGGCCACGACTCTCTTCTTGCCCTTGCTCTTGCTCTTGCTCTTGCTCTTGCATGGCCCCCCTCGGGTGCGGATTCACCCCATTATTTCATCTGCATCCAGGACGGTGTCGGCGGTTCGCAGGAAGCAATCGCATGTGGCCGCGCGTCAGACGGCAAAGGATGCCTGCGGTGTGACGCCAGAGGCTGGGCCGCCTTGGTGCCGTCCATGAACTCAGCCCGTCGTAGCTCCGGCGAGTGCTGCGAGGTCGCCCGCCACCTCAACGGGCCGCTCCTCGGGTATGAAGTGACCGGCGCCGGCGTATACCCGCAGCGTTGTCCCGACCACAGCGGCCGTTCGTTCTCCCTGATCGACCGGGAAGAAAGGGTCGCGGTCACCCCAACCGACGACGACCGGTACCGACAGGTTGGCGAGCTGCCGCGGCCTCGCTCCTCGTATGAGCCCCCTGCCTTCGGTCACGACAGAACGTGACCTATGGAGGTAGCGGGTGTGCCCTTCGATCGAGTGTGATGACGGTGGGGCATGCGTCCGGCAAGGAGGAGGTCCCGATGGAAGCCCAGTGGCTGCAGCTCACGGACGAGCTCGGACCGGAGAAAGTGATACTCATCACCGAGCCCGACATCGGCTTACGAGCCATCCTGGTGGTCGACAACACCGCTGCCGGGCCTGCGATCGGCGGCATCAGGATGGCACCCGACATCAGCATCGGCGAGGTCTTCCGTCTCGCCCGGGCGATGACCTTCAAGAACGCAGCGGCCGGCCTGCGCCACGGTGGCGGCAAGGCCGGCATCATCGGTGATCCCGACATGCCGGCTGCCGCGAAGGAACGCGTGGTCCGCGCCTTCGGCGTGGCCATCAAGGACATCGTCGACTACACGCCGGGCCCGGACATGGGCATCGACGAGGCATGCATGGCCTATCTCTACGACGAGATGGGCCGCGTCGTCGGCCTCCCCAAGGTGATGGGCGGGATCCCGCTCGACTCTCTCGGCGCCACCGGATACGGGCTCGCCATCGCCGCCGAGGTGGCAGAAGAGCTCGAGTACGTGAGCCTCGACAGTGCCCGGGTCGTCATTCAGGGCTTTGGGGCGGTCGGCACCCACGCCGCCAACTTCCTGGCACAACGGGGTTGCGTGATCGTCGGCGTGTCCGACAGCCGGGGCGGCGTCGTGGACCCGGAAGGTCTCGACCTGGAGAAGCTGCTCCTGTGGAAAGCCGAGGGCAACCCGGTGCGAGAGTTCGCCGGTGGCACGCCCGTGTTCCACGACGAGCTGATCGGCTTCGATTGCGACATCTGGGTGCCGGCGGCTCGCCCCGACGTGTTCACCGTCGACAACGCAGCCGACGTCAAGGCCAAGCTGATCCTGCCGGGAGCCAACATCGCCGTGACTCCGGGTGCCGAGAAGATCTTCTTCGATCGCAAGATCATCTCGATCCCCGACTTCATCGCCAACGCCGGTGGCGTCATCTGCGGCGCCGTCGAGTACGAGGGAGGTAGCGCCTCGCAAGCGTTCCAGGTGATCGAGGAGAAGATCCGGACCAACACCCGCGAGGTGCTCGAGCGGGCTGCTCGGGGGAGCATCATGCCGAGCGAGGCCGCCTTTGCCATGGCGAAGGCCCGCGTCGTCGAGATGATGGGGTACCGGCGCAAGTTCTGAGGACCGCTCTGGGGGCGACCCACCCTCGCCAGCCGGCGCCCCTCACCCGCCCGGACTGCGTGCATAGGATCAGCATGTGAAGCTCTTCCTCGCCGGCGACGTGATGACCGGGCGGGGCATCGACCAGATCCTGCGCCATCCGGTCGATCCGGTGATCAACGAGTCCTACATGAAGTCGGCCGAAGGGTACGTCGGCCTGGCGGAGCGTCGCAGCGGGCCCATTCCGAGGAACGTCGAAGACGCCTACGTCTGGGGAGACGTGATCGCGGCCCTGGAGCGGACAGCGCCCGACGTCCGCATCGTCAACCTGGAGACGGCGGTCACGGCCGGAGGTTCATCGTGGCCCGACAAGGGCATCTCGTATCGGATGCATCCGGCCAACGTCGGCGTGCTCCACGCCGCCGCCATCGACGTCTGCTCGCTCGCCAACAACCACGTGCTCGACTGGTCGTATCCGGGCCTCACCGACACCCTGGACACTCTCGACGCTGCCGGAATCGGACGCGCCGGAGCCGGCCGCGACCGTGCCGAGGCGGAAGCACCGGCGATCGTCACCGTGAACGGTGCCCGGGTGGTCGTCCCCGGCATCGGGTTTGGCACCGCCGGCGTTCCCCGTGCCTGGGCGGCGGGCGAGCACCAGCCCGGAGTCGCCTACTTCCCCGCTCCCACCGCCGAGGCGGCCGACGCGGTGGCCCGCCATGTCGATGCGATCCGCGCACCGGATGACGTGGTGGTGCTGTCGGTGCACTGGGGCCCCAACTGGGGGCACGACATATCGCGCAACCAGACCCGGTTCGCCCACCAGGTGATCGAGGCCGGCGTGGACATCGTGCACGGCCATTCGTCACATCACGCCAAGGCGCTCGAGGTGTATCAGGACCGGCTCATCATGTACGGCTGTGGTGACCTGATCAACGACTACGAGGGCATCGCCGGCCACGAGGAGTATCGGGGCGATCTGGGTGTCGCCTACCTCGTGACGATGGGCCGGAACGGCCTCGAGGGGGTGGACATGGCCGCCTTCCAGATGCATCGGTTCCGCGCCGGGCGGGCGTCGACGCGAGACGTCGAATGGCTGGCCGGCACCCTCGATGACCACAGCCGTCGATTCGGAACCCACGTCCGGATGGGCGATGACGTGGGCCTCGAGGTCACATGGTGACCCAGCCCACCGCGGAGGCGGCGGGTATGGGACGAAGTCCCCTTTTGGGGATCCGTTCCGGGTAATACGCTTGGAGGCGATGAGACGGGTTGCGTCGTCATCGCCTGGGAGGTCATGCGGACGACGCGGCCCGCGCGCGATTGGGGAATCCACTGGCTTCCGGGAGGCGACATGCTCGGAGTTGACGCGTCAGGAGTGAAAGAACTGGCGGACCGGACAACCGATTGGTGCGTATCTGCGTTCGTCCCCGCCCACGACGTGGTCGGAAAGAAAGGCGGAGACTCGCTTGTACTGAAGAACCTGCTTCGCGATGCCGGCAGCGAGTTGCTCGAGCTAGGGGTACGGCGATCGGAGGTCGACGAACTCTTCGGCAGTGCGGTGCCGGACGAGGTGGCCGATCCCGGGTCCGAGGTCTTCCACAAAGCTGGCATCGCAGTGTTCGCCGCCCCTGGTTTCCACCGCAGCTACCGGCTCACCCACGACACGCCGCCGCTGGTGACGGTGGCTCGCCGCTTTCACTTGAAGCCGCTGCTCCATGAGCTCCACACCAAGCAGAGCTTCTTCGTGCTGGGATTGACTCGGGGGCACGCCCTTCTTCACGTCGGCGACGCGGACGGCCTGCAGCCCGTGGACGTCCCGGGCATGCCGGCGAGCCTGGACGACGCCATCCAGTACGACGATCGGGAGCGGATCCTGCTCTCCCACAGCTCGTCCCGGCGAGGCATGGGTGGTGTGGTTGCCGCCTTTCACGGGCAGGGCGACCGTGGTGATCACCTGTCCGAAGACGTGATGCGGTACCTGCGGATGGTCGACGGCTCGTTGAAGGGCGTCGTGGGCGACGACGAGGCAATGGTCCTGGCAGGCAGCCGCGACATGGTGGCCGCGTACCGCTCGATGTCGAGCCAGGGGATGCTCCCTGCCCAGGACATCTTCGGGAACTCCGAGGTGATGGCGTCCACCGAGCTGCACGCACGGGCGCTCGAAATCGTCGCCGCAACCGCTTCCCGGGATGCAGACGACGCCGCCAAGTTCTTGGAGCTCCACGGCACGGGCAAGGCATCGAACGTCCCGACGACGGTGTTCACTGCGACCCGGCACGGCCGGGTGGCAACGTTGTTCGTCGCCGCGGACACCCAGTCTTGGGGGCGATTCGACCCGGACGCCGAGGCCCCCGAGCTGCACGCCGAGCGGGTGGCGGGCGACGAGGATCTGCTGGACACCGCTGCGGTCGAGGCCTGGAGCACGGGCGCCACGGTTCACGTCGTAGCCGGCCAGGAGGTTCCCGGCGGCGGGGAGCTGGCCGCCATCTTCCGCTATTGAACGCCCGGCAACGGCGCACTTGATCCATTCGCCTCTACCGCCCGCGGCCACATCGAGGTACGCCGAAGGTGAGAAGCCAGGGGGCCAAACACCCAACTGGAGAGCTCCGGGCGACACCGGACAAGCGAGCGGGGTTCAAATCCCCGCCCTGGCACAAGGAAGCGGTACCCCTCGAGGGAGAGCACCGCCGAGAGGGGGGCGGCATCGGGGCGAGGGGGCCGTATTCCCTGTTTCGACTTCTGCGCATGGCCGGTGCGGGGTTCGGCGCGCGGCGAGGAATTGACTAGTCCCCGCTACAACCACTATCTGTGTCTGTCTTGACTGCCAAGAGTGGCGTACGCTCGCAGAGCGGGTCCACACAGGTGTTCCCGTGAAGCAACGACCGCATTCGACAGGGGACGACATGATGCGTGAACGCAAGACGATACGGAAACTGGCCAAGCTCGGCGTCGGCGTGGGTCTCGCCATGACGATGGCACTGCCCGTGGGGGCCACCCCCGGCGAGCCCCACACGATCACGATCTGCCACGTGACGAACTCTGACACCAATCCGTTCGTGGTCATCGAGGTCGATGTCGCCGCGTTCGACGGCGTCGGCGAGAACGACCACACCCAGCACGTCGACAAGGACGGCCACGTGGACCTTCCGTACATCGACGGCGAGTGCGGAGGGGACGACCCCAACTAGGGAACGACCTCCTTGCCATGAGGAGATGATGGGGTCCGGATCAGGGTCGGCGGTGACGACGACCCCGAGCCGGACCCTCGTCGTTCGGCGGCGAACGCCCGAGCGCTTCGCCGCTACTGGTTGATGCGGAACGTACCCTCGAAGTAGTCGAGCGATCCCGCAACCACGCCGCTCCAATGGGAGTTACGACCTTCCAGAGCCTCGCCGAACGGACCGTCAGGGTTGACCCAGTCCACTTGCCCATTCGCCACGGCGTGGAGATTCGCGAACGATTCGACTGCCTTCTCGTCCCCCCACATGCCAAGTTCGTCGCCGCACTCGGTGAACACGCCTCCTTCGAATTCGAACGTGGATGAGTAGATCAGCCACCGCTCCTCCACATGGAACGCCCGGCCGACCTCCTTCGGCGGTGCCAGCGGCATCCACGCGATCCCGAACTCCTCGCCGCCCAGCTCCACGGTTCCGGCCCACGTGATGTGGGCGCAGGGCGTGTCGATGTCGCCGAAGCCCGTGTTGAAGTACCCATCCACCGGCCCTCGGAGCGGCTTCTCTGCGCCTACCGGCGCCGCCATGACCAGGACGATGAGGGTGAGCACGGTGAGAACAACCGCAATCCTGCCTCTCATTTTTTTCTCCTCCCTGCACGATCAGCTGTTGCCTGGTCCGACCCGATCAGCAAGGGGCTCGATCCCTTGCGGCAACCGGGCCAGACCACCCGGCCCTCCTGAAGCTGACTGCCCTCGCCCTCCTATGCGACGGTGTCACATACGCCGATTGCCCGCCACGACCCAAGGTCCTTTTGTCGGGGGATCGACGCGGGTGCTCGGCGCGCGTCACGATCACCGTCGGGTAGTCACCGGCGCATCGTCCAGACGGTGAGGTCGCGTTGGAGCGGCGCCCCGGGAATCGACTCGAGGCACCGCCAGAAGGCCATGTTGTGGCTGTTGCACTCGACCCGGACCTGAAGCTGGTGAGCCTCCGCTTCGCGCAGAGCCGCGGCGACCAGAGCGGTTACAACGGCGTCACTCGGCCCGCTGACCCACAGGAGGAACGCCCGTCCGGCATCGTTGCCGAAGAAGGGTCGCTGGAGTGACGCCGCACCGATCAGCTCGCCGTCTGCTTCTACCCCGGCCACGGCGAAGGCGTCGCCGACGAACCGCTCCGGACCGGCTGGAGCCGCCTCGGGCAGCCATGGATGCGTACGGCGGAAGTGGGCGGCAAGAAGGTCGGCGGCGGCGCCATACTCGGCGTCGACGAGGATCCGCGCCTCCTGCGGGATCGCAGCCGGCGCGGACTCGAGCCACGCGGACACCGCCGCCGGGTCGATCCATCCCTCCAGCGCAGACTCGGCGAACTCGAAGCCAAGGGCAGTCGCGAACGGCTCGGCACCCGGTTGCGACCGCAGCGTCCTTCCCACGAGCAGCGTGGCCGTGGTGCGTTGGACGAGTTCGTCGAACAACGCGGTGCCGAGGCCCTGGCGGCGCCTGTCGGGAACGACGTCGATGTGGGCGGTGGCGAGCTCCGGGGTCCGCGACGACTCGATGCAGGACCCGACGCCGACCACCTGGTCGCCTTCGGTGGCCACGAGTGCACCGTTGCGGTACCGGCCCGGGTCGCTCATGATCTCGTGATCGCCCCACACCACGTCGACGAGACGAGCGACGGCGGGTAGATCGGCGGTGGTCGCGGGGCGGATCACCCGTGCAACCTACCGGCGAGCGGTCCCCTCGCAACGGCCGCGAGCCGGCGGCCGGGGCCTAACATGCACCCGAACATGGCATTGACGGCGAACCGCCGGCGTTGTCATACTCATGCGTTCTGCGCCCGTAGCTCAATTTGGATAGAGCGTCTGACTACGGATCAGGAGGTTGGGGGTTCGAGTCCCTCCGGGCGTGCTGCTGAAACCCCTGCTCAGGCGGGGGTTTCGGCGCGTCAGCGGTGCGCCGGTGATCGCCCGGGCGACCGTTGGGAGCCATTCTCGGGAGCCATTCTCTTTCTGAGCCGGCTTTCGAGGCGTTCGAGACCTTGGCGGTGGGCGATATGTGCGGATGCGTCATGACGCGAGGCGTGGAACGCGGGCACCGTACGTCGACGATCACCCGCGAGGGCGACCGGACGCCTCGTGCAAGTGTGGTGCGCGTTGTTCTGAGCGGCTGCGATGGTCCGCCAATCGCTGAGGCTGTTCAGGCAGTGGGGCGGCCACTGCGAGTAGTGGCCGCCCCTCTCTGTCCATGTGTCGGTTCGCCCGGCTGGACCGACCGCCGGTGTGTCGCAG
>JBFGCM010000031.1:0-35275 GCA_041581135.1 Acidimicrobiia bacterium | reverse complement strand
TGCAGACCGGACCGGTGGCGATGACGAGCCTGTTGACGTTCGGCGCGCTGTCGGTGATAGCGGCGCCGGGCAGCCCCGAGTACATCGCGCTCGCCGCCCTCCTCGCCATCATGGTGGGCCTGGTGCGCTTCGTGCTCGGCTCGATGCGCGCCGGCAGCGTGGTCTACCTGATGTCGCAGCCGGTGCTCATGGGGTTCACCGCCGCCGCCGGCATCCTGATCGTGTCCTCACAGCTCCCGACGGCGCTCGGGGTGGACGCCGGCGACGGGGCCCTGCTGGAAGAGGCGTGGAACGCCCTCATTCACCCGAGCGCCTGGGACGCAACGTCGGTGGTGCTGGCAATCGTCACCGTTCTGGCCGTCATCGGCGGAAGGCGCATCAGTCGAGTGTTCCCCGGAGTCCTGCTGGCTGTGGCCATCGGCATCGCCTACAGCGCCATCACCGACTACACGGGCAGCACCGTGGGAGACGTGCCTACCGGTCTGCCCCCGTTCTCGCTGGATCTCCCTTGGTCCCGAATCGACAACCTGCTCATAGGCGCCGTCGTCATCGCCTTGGTCGGATTCGCCGAGCCTGCGGCCATCTCCCGCACGTTCGCCGCTCAGGACCGGGAGCGGTGGGATCCCAACCGGGAGTTCCTCGCCTCCGGACTCGCCAACGTCGCCTCCGGCGTGTCGGGTGGGTTCCCGGTGGGCGGCTCCTTCTCCCGCACGTCCGTGAACCGGCTCGCCGGCGCCCGAACCCGTTGGGCGGGAACCGTCACCGGGCTCACCGTGCTGGCGTTCCTCCCCGTTGCCGGAGTGCTGTCGCCGCTGCCACGCGCCATCCTCGGGGCCATCGTCATCTCAGCCGTCGCCAGCCTGGTCCGGATCGACCACCTCGTGACCATCTTCCGCCAGTCGATCCCGCAGGGCGCCGTGGCGTCGATCACCTTCGTCGCCACCCTGGTGATGTCCCCCCGGATCGACCAGGCGGTCCTGCTCGGTATCGGGGCCGGCATCATCGTCCACCTCTGGCGGGAGTTGCGCACCTTGGTGATGGTCTCGGCCGAAGGCACGACGCTCACGCTGAAGCCGGCCGGGGTGATGTTCTTCGGGTCGTCGGCCGGACTCCAGGACGCCCTTCTCGTCGAATTGGCCGAGCATCCGGACGCCACCGCGCTGGTGCTGGATCTCAGCCGCCTGGGCCGCATCGACTACACCGGCGCCTGGTCGCTCGTCGACATGATCGAACGGGCCCGGCAAGCGGGCCTCCACGTCTCGGTCGAGTCAGTGCCGGCGCACGCCCGGCGGATACTCAGCCGGGTCATGCCCGGCGACGTGCCCGCCCTCCAGCAAGGGAGTTGGGATCGGCGTCCGGCAAAGGGCAAGCCCACATGATCGAGGGGCCCGCAGGCCCCTCGATGACTCGATGAACGTGGCGACCCGTCACGGGAGCCAGGCCATCCAAACCGACTCGTTCTCCTCCACCCACTTGGCGGCCACGTCGGCCGGTTCCTCGCCGTCGATCTCGACCGCAGGCAGCATCGACAGCTGATCCTCAGTGGTGAGCTGGAATGCCTCGAGGAAGGCGTACACATCGGCGTCCTTGTCCTTCAGCATCGCCGAAGCGGCCTTGTACAGCACGTCTTCGGGGTAGTCACAGTCGACGCCACCGTCGCCGGCTGCGGCAGACGCGCCGCACTCGTCGTTGTAGGAAGGCAGCTCCACGTTTACCAGGTTGTACTTGGCGACCGCCGCGGTCGGCGTCCACCAGTACAAGAGGATCGGCTCGCCGGCGGCCACACGCGTGTCGACCTCGGCGACGGTTGCCGGCTCGGAACCAGAGAAGATCACCTCGAACGGCAGACCCAGGTTGGTGATGATCTGTTCGTCGTACTGCGAGTACGACGGGTCAGTGCCCAGGAAGCGCCCATTGTCACCGGTCTCGGCGGTGGCGAAGAGCTGGGCCGCCGCAGGGTCGGCGTAGCCCTCCCACGTAGCCAGTGCCGGGTTGGCGTCGATGACGTAATCGGGAACGAACCAGCCGATCTTGCCGACGGTTCCGAGGAGACCGATGTCCTCCACGGTACCCTCATCGAAGTACGCCGTCTCGGCATCGGTGACACCAGACGGCCAGATCTCGAGCACGGCGTCGAGGGTGCCGTCGGCCATGCCGGTGAACATGGCATCGTTCTCGTTCACCTCCACCAGATCAACCGGGTTCCCCAACTCCTGCTCGATGATGATCTTCGCCACCTCGGCATTGAGCCGGGATGCGGTCCATGGATTGACGATGAGGCTGATGGGAGGGTTGTCTCCGTCACCGCCCGCACCGTCGTCGTCGCCCCCGCAAGCAGCAGCCACCAGTGTGAGTGCTGCCAGCAGCGCAAATAGTTTCTTCCACATGGTTTGCCCTCCGTAGCGTCGGCTCTCGCGAACCGCCCAAGCCGCTACATTACCGATCGATGCCTGATCAGCCCGTGGTACTCGAAGCGACCTCGGTGTGGAAGATCTTCGGTCCCAAGCCGGCCCGGGCAGTCGAGATGGCGGAGTCCGGCGCCACCCGTGCCGAAGTGCTCGCCGCCACCGGGGCCACCATCGGCGTTCGCGACGTGTCCTTCTCGGTCGGTCAGAACGAGACGTTCGTCATCATGGGCCTCTCCGGATCGGGCAAGTCCACCCTCATCCGCTGTGCGGCCCGGCTGACCGATCTCACCCGAGGCACCATCGCCATCGACGGTGAGGACCTGACCGGCATGAACGAGCAGGCACTCCGCGAAGTGCGACGCCGCAAGCTCTCGATGGTGTTCCAGCACTTCGGCCTGCTCCCCCACCGGAGGGTCATCGACAACGTGGCCTACGGGCTCGAGGTGCAACGCGTCGCCAAGAAGGAGCGCCACTCCCGGGCCTTGGAGGTGCTGACCATGGTGGGCCTCGAAGGATGGGAACATCACTACCCCCAGCAGCTCTCCGGTGGCATGCAGCAGCGAGTCGGCCTGGCCCGGGCCCTGGCCGTGGATCCCGAGATCCTGTTCTTCGACGAGCCGTTCTCGGCGCTCGACCCCCTCATCCGGCGCGACATGCAGGACGAGCTGCTCCGCCTGCAGGAGAACATGCAGCGCACGCTGGTGTTCATCACGCATGACTTCGCCGAAGCGATCAAGCTCGGCGACCGTATCGCCATCATGCGCGACGGCGAGTTCGACCAGGTGGGCACGGCGGCCGAGCTGATCACCCATCCCGCCACCGATTATGTCCGCGAGTTCACCAAGGACATCCCCAAAGCCAAAGTGCTGTGTGCCCGGGACGTCATGCACCCTCTCACCGACACCGACGTCACCGGCAACGGTGCTCGGGTGACCGAGCACGACAGCGTGGAGCGGATCGTCCCCATGCTCTTGGGCGGGATGGACACAGTGGTGGTGGTCGACGCCACGGGCCGCCCCATCGGCGGTATCGACCGTGCCGCCGTGGCCACGGTGCTCGAGTCGCAGGCATGACGTCCACCACCGCTCCGACGACCCTCGCGTCGGGGATCCGCTGGTCCCGTTGGCTGCCTTGGCTCGGGTTGCTCGCCGGAGCCGTGGCACTGCAGGTGGCCTTCAGCTCGTGGGCAGAGTTCCCCGCCGGGCTCGACACGTTCTTCTCTGAGCCGGCCGACTCCGCCGCCGAATGGGGGCGGGCCAACCGCCGCACCCACGTGGCATTCACCGGGTTCTTCAACCCGCTCACCAACGGACTCGAGTCGGCGATGAGCGGCGTCGAGACATTCCTCAAGTGGCTCCCCTGGTACGTGCTGCCCGCCGCCGTGTTCTTCATCGTGGCCCGCACCCGACCGCTGATGGAAGCGGTCGTGGGAGCCGCCGCTGCGCTCTACCCGGGTCTCGTCGGTCTCTGGGACGAGACCATGGAGACTCTCGCCCTCATGGCCATCGCCGTGGCCATCGCCAGCATCATCGGTATTCCGCTCGGGGTGTGGGCGGCGCTCAAGCCCCGGGTGGAGAAGATCGTCCGGCCGTTCCTCGACGTGATGCAGACCGTGCCTGCCTTCATCTACTTCCTGCCGCTGCTGTTGATGTTCGGGGTGGGCAAGGTCAACGGAGCCGTGGCCACGATCATCTACGCCCTGCCGCCGATCGTGAGACTCACCACCCTCGGGATCCGCCAGGTGCCGGAACAGTCCATCGAGGCATCCGACGTCTTCGGAGCCACCCCGCGCCAGACCCTGTTCAAGGTCCAACTGCCCAGTGCGCTGCCCTCCATCATGACCGGGCTCAACCAGACGATCATGATGGCGCTTGGCATCGTCGTGCTGGCGGCATTGGTGGCCGCCGGTGGACTCGGTGCCGTCGTGCTCCAGACCCTCAACCAGCGCCGCACCGGCCGCGGCATCGCGGTGGGCTTCGCCATCGTCGCCGTGGCCATCGTGCTCGACCGTGTCGGCCGCAGCCTCGCCACCACCGACCCGGCGCGCCGCCCCGAACGCCGCACGGTGCTTCTGGTGACCGCCGGCATCGTTGGAGCGACGCTGGTCGGGCGGCTGCTTGGCTGGATCGAGTTTCCGGAGGTGTGGACCACCCGGGTGTTCGATCCCATCGACGACCTCGTGGTGTGGGCCCGTGACAACCTGTCGTGGCTGACGCGTCCGGTGAACGACTTCATCGTGGCGGGCATCGTCATCCCGGTGCGCGACTTCCTCACCGAGACCGTCGCCTGGCCGGTACTCGTGTTCGTCACGGGGTACATCGGGTGGCGGCTCAAGGGTTGGGGCCTGGCTGCCTTTTGCGCCGGGGCGGTCACGATCATCGGGCTCATCGGCCTGTGGGCGCTGTCCATCGACACGCTCACCCAGGTGATGACCGCCGTGCTGATCTCGCTGGCAATCGCCCTCCCCATCGGCATCGCCGCCGGCCGCAACCGACGAGTGGAGGCGGCGCTGGGGCCCATCCTCGACGGGCTGCAGACCATCCCGTCGCTCGTCTACATCATCCCGGTGGTGATCCTGTTCACCGTCGGCGTCGTCCCCGGCATCATCGCCTCGGTGCTCTACGCCATCGTGCCGGGGATCAGGATCTCCGCTCTCGGTATCCGCCAGGTCCCGTCCGAGAGCGTGGAGGCATCCCAGACGTTCGGCGCCACCCCGCGCCAGACCATGCTGGGGGTGCGGATTCCGCTGGCGGCGCCCACCCTCATGGCCGCCGTCAACCAGGTGATCATGATGGTGCTGGCGATGGTCATCATCGCCGGGCTGGTCGGCGGCGGGGCCCTCGGCTTCAAGACCGTGGAGGCCCTCACCCGCAACGACGTCGGTCTCGGGGTTGAGGTCGGCATCGCCATCGCCCTGATCGCCATGGTGCTGGACCGCATGACGGAGGCCTGGGGCAACCGGCTGCGACCCCCGGCGGCCCGCAGCGGCTGAGCAGAACGAGCCCCGCTACCCTCCTCCCCCGTGACCGATTCCCTCTACACCGCGGGGCTCGACTCCGTCGACGACGTGGCCATCGCCCTCGAGGCCCAGGACTACGTCGCCGACCGCAGCCTCGCGGTCGCCATCCATCTGGCACTTCAGCTCGGCCGCCCGCTGTTCCTGGAGGGTGAGGCCGGTGTCGGCAAGACCGAGGTCGCCAAGGTGCTGGCGGCGATCCTCGGCGAGGAGGTCATCCGGTTGCAGTGCTACGAGGGCCTCGACGTGTCCCATGCGTTGTACGAGTGGGACTACGCCCGCCAGATGCTGGCGATCCGGCTGCTGGAGGCCGCCGACGAGCACGCCGAGGTCACCGACATCATGAGCCGCGAGTACCTGGTGGCCCGCCCGCTGCTCCAAGCGGTAGAGGCCGCCGCCGGGGGGCGGCGTCCGGTGCTGCTGATCGACGAGCTGGACCGCGCCGACGAGGAGTTCGAGGCGTACCTCCTGGAGCTCTTGTCCGACTTCCAGGTGTCGATTCCCGAGGTCGCGACCGTGAAGGCGGAGACGCCGCCGGTGGTGGTGGTCACCTCCAACCGGACTCGTGAGATCCACGACGCGTTGAAGCGACGCTGCATCTACCAGTGGATCGACTACCCGGACTTCGAGCGGGAGAAGGCCATCGTGATGCGCAAGGCCCCAGGTATCTCCGAGGACCTGGCGGCCCAGCTCGCCCGGGCCATGGAGCGGCTCCGCACCATGGAGCTGTTCAAGCCCCCGGGCGTGGCCGAGACCCTCGACTGGGCGCGAGCGCTCCAGGTGCTGGATTCCGAGCGGCTCGACCCCGACATCGTCGGAGACACCCTCGGGGTGATCCTGAAGTACCAGGAGGACATCGCCCGGGTACGAGCCGGTGGCGTCGAACGCCTGGTCGAGTCTGCCTGACCCGATGACGAAAGTGCGCCCCAGATGAGCGAGATCCTCGCCGGCAACCTCGTTCACTTCGTCCGCTACCTACGGGCCATCGGCCTCGGGGTGGTTCCCACCACCACCAACGACCTGCTGCTCGCCGCCGAGTCGATCGGGTGGGACCAGCGCGACGATCTCTACCTGGCGTTCCGCTCCCTCGCCGTGGCCCGTCCCAGCGAGCTGGCGGCCTTCGATGAGGCCTTCGAGCTGTTCTTCGGCGACGGTTCGCGCCGGCGTCCCACGTTGGATCAGGTCGAGTTGCGCATGTGGGACCAGGCGACGCTCAGCGCGGTGATGCCGGTGCTCCAGGACGGCATCGCGCCTGATCCCGAGGCCGAGTCCCAGGACGTCGAGCAACATGTCGGTGGCTCCGCGGTGGAGCGGTTGTCACGGAAGGACTTCGAGGACCTGACCCCCGAGGAGCGGGCCGAGGTCCAGAAACTGATGGCGCGGATGATCTGGGAACCCGCCGACGCCAGGAGCCGCCGTTACGGGCCGGCGTCGGGCGGCAGGCGGCCGGACATGCGACGCACGCTGCGGAGGCTGAGCGGGCCTGAAGGGGACCTGATCCCGCTCGCGTTCTCCGATCCCGGCCACCGGAAGCGGCCGCTGGTGGTGATCGCCGACATCAGTGGGTCGATGGAGAAGTACGCCGAGATGTTCATGTACTTCATCCACGCCGCCCAGGGCCGGCTCGGCCGGGTCGAGGCGTTCGTCTTCTCCACACAACTCACCCGGATCACGCGGGAGATCCGGCACCGCAACCCCTCGACCGCCCTCAGCCAGGTGTCGAACACCGTGTTCGACTGGTCGGGCGGAACCAAGATCGGTGAGGCCCTGCGGGATTTCAACTGGAACTGGGGCCGCCGAGTCACCCGTGGCGGCGCGGTGGGACTGGTGATCTCCGACGGCTGGGACTGCGGCGACCCCGCGGTACTGGCCGAGGAGATGGCACGTTTTGCCCGCGCCATGCACCGCGTCATCTGGCTGAACCCGCTGGCGGGGAGAGACGGCTACGCCCCTCTCACCCGGGGCATGCGAACGGTGCTCCCCCACGTCGACCACTTCCTGCCGGCAGGCAACCTGACCGACCTCCGCTCGCTGATCGGCATACTGGAGAGCGTGCCGGCCAAACGACGCCCCGCATGACCGGTGAACCGAGCCCGAGCGACGCCACGGTGCACGCCACCGTGGTCAACATCCGCGGGTCGGCGCCACGACCTGTCGGTGCCAGCATGCGCATTCACGGCGACGGCACCTTCGACGGGTCGGTGAGCGGTGGGTGCGTGGAGAACGACGTGATCCTCCATGCCGCCGAGGTGGCCGCCTCCGGGAAGCCGCGGTTGGTGAGCTACGGCATCGCCGACGAGGACGCGTTCGCCGTCGGCCTCAGCTGCGGCGGAACGATCCAGGTGTTCCTGGCAACGGAGGCCGACACCACGCCTCCTCCACCAGGGCACACGGCCGCCACCTTGGTGTCCGGGCCGGACGCCGGCAGCCAGGCGGTGCTCGACGCCGCCGGAAGAGTGGTCACCGGCTCGCTGCCCGACTCGATCGCAGACGACGTCGCCACCGACGCCTCGCGCCTCCTCGCCGTGGAGCGCAGCGCCACCTTGCGCTACGGCGACGTCGACGTGTTCTTCGAGCCGTTCCCCGCCCCTCCCCATGCATTGGTCTTCGGTGCCGGACATGTCGCCCAACCACTCGTCCGGCTCGCCAAGGACCTCGGGTTTGGGGTCACCGTCGCCGATGCGCGAGCTGCGTTCGCCACCCCGGACCGCTTCCCCGACGCCGATGCCGTGCTGGTGGGGTGGCCCGACCAGGTCCTCGAGCAGGTAGCCATCGACGACCGCACCTATGTGGTGGTGCTCAGCCATGACGCCCGATTCGAAGACCCCCTCCTGCCCTCCGTGCTCGCCGGACCAGCTCCCTACGTGGGGGCCATCGGCAGCCGCAAGACACATGCGGCACGAGTCGAGCGCCTCGCCGCGATGGGAGTCGAGCAGGAACAGATCGATCGGCTCCATGCGCCCATCGGCATAGACATCGGCAGCACCACTCCGGAGGAGATCGCGCTGGCGATCGTTGCCGAGATGACAAAGGTCCGGCGTGCCGAGCGCCGTTCGGTGGAGTTGGCGGGAGCACTTACGCCGATCGACTGACGTCGGCCCCGGTTCGCCCGACATCGCCCAGCGCCGCTGGTTATTCTCGCTCTAGGTGGGCGCGGGCAGCACGCGCCTGATGTCGTCAACGACACAGCCCTTGGGTTTCCACGCCAGAGAGGGGATGCATGAACGTCACACTCACCATCAACGGCTCGACTCACCAAGGAGATGTCGAACCACGAATGCTCCTCGTCGACTTCATCAGAGACGTCGCGGGGCTCACCGGAACCAACATCGGTTGCGACACCGGCCAGTGCGGATCGTGCACCGTCCACCTCGACGGGAAATCCGTGAAGTCGTGCATGGTGCTCGCCGCCCAGGCCGATGGCAGCTCCGTGACCACCATCGAGGGCCTGGCATCGAACGGCACCCTGCATCCGATGCAAGAGGCCTTCCGGCAGAACCACGGCCTCCAGTGCGGGTTCTGCACCCCGGGCATGATCATGACGGCCGTCAAGCTCGTCGAACGGAACCCCGACATGAGCGATGCCGAGGTGCGGCACGGCTTGGAGGGCAACCTGTGCCGGTGCACCGGATATGAGAACATCGTGAAGTCGGTGATCGCCGCGGCCAAGGACATGGGGCCGCACAGCCCCTTCGAGGCCGATCGCGCCGCGCATCGCGAGACGCTGCGTGAAGCCGAGGAGATCGCATCGAGGAGGTCAGAATGACCGCCACCATCCGCCCATTCGGTCACGACCAGAAGCGGGTCGAGGACCCGCGGATGATCACGGGTCAGGCCAAGTACACCGACGACTTCACGCTCCCGGGGATGCTGCATTTGGCGGTGGTCCGCTCGCCGTTCGCCCACGCCCGCATCACCGGCATCGACACCACGGCTGCCGAGGCCATGCCCGGCGTCAGGGCCGTGTTCACCGGCGCCCAGATGCGAGATGCAGGCTATGGCGGCATCCCGTGCGCCTGGGTTGTCCCGGACTCGGGCACGGTGACCCCCGAGCATCCGCCCCTCGCCATCGACACGGTGCGCTACGTCGGTGACGCGGTCGCCGCCGTGGTGGCCGACAACGACTATCTGGCGCGGGATGCGGCAATGGCCGTCGAGGTGGACTACGAGCCGCTGGATGTCGTCACCGACGCACACGCCGCCCATCAGGACGGCGCCCCCCAGCTGCACGCCGATGCGGCGAACAACCAGTGTTTCAAATGGACCGTGGCCGGCGGGGATATCGATGCCGCGTTCGCCGAGGCCGACGTCACGGTGTCGGAGCGCATCATCAACCAGCGGTTGGTGCCCATGGCCATGGAGCCGCGGTCGGCGCTGGCGCAGGTCATCGGCTCGATGGGCGAGGTGACGCTGTGGAACACCACCCAGAACCCGCACATCGTGCGGTTCCTCACCTCGCTCGACACGCCGTTCCCGGAGCACAAGATCCGGGTGATCGCCCCCGACGTCGGCGGTGGATTCGGGTCGAAGATCCCGCACTACCCCGAAGACACGATGGTGATCTACGCCTCGCAGCTCACCGGTGCGCCGGTGAAGTGGACGGAGACTCGAAGCGAGAACTTCCAGGCGACGATCCACGGCCGTGACCACGTCCAGGACGTGGAGATGTGCGCCAAGAGCGACGGCACCATCACCGGGATACGCGCCACCGTGTGGGCGAACCTGGGGGCATACCTGTCGACGGCGTCGACCGGAGTGCCCACCATCCTCCACGGGTTGATGCTGTCGGGGTGCTACACGATCCCGAACATCCACGAGGACGTGTACGGCATGTTCACCAACACGACACCCGTGGATGCCTACCGCGGAGCCGGTCGGCCGGAAGCGGTGTTCATGGTGGAGCGACTCGTGGACAAAGTCGCCAATGCGCTGGACATGGACCCGGTCGATATCCGGCGGCAGAATTTCATACCGCCTTTCGACGATGGCCATGAGGTCGCCACCGGCCTCATCTACGACACGGGCAACTATCACGGCGCTCTGGATCTGGCCCTCGAGAAGGCGGGCTACGAAGAGCTGCGCCGCGCCCAAGAGGAAGCCCGCGCCGAGGGCCGCTACATGGGCATCGGCGTGTGCACCTACGTGGAGATCTGTGGTCTCGGCCCGTCCGAGGTGGCAGGTGCCGTCGGCTTCGGCGGCGGTCTCTGGGAGAGCGCCATCGTCCGCTTCCATCCTTCTGGCAAGGTGCGGCTGATGGTAGGGGTGAACCCTCACGGCCAAGGAGAGCAGACCACCTTCGCTCAGGTCGTGGCTGACCAGATGGGGGTGCCGGTGGGGGACGTCGACGTCTTCTACGGCGACACTGCCCAGACCCCGATGGGATGGGGCACCTACGGCAGCCGCACCACTGCGGTTGCCGCCGGCGCCATTGTCGGAGCCATGGAGAAGATCAAGGAGAAGGGCCGCAAGATCGCGGCGCACCTCCTGGAGGCGGCGGTGGAGGACATCGAGTTCGATGACGGCAAGTTCTACGTCAAGGGCTCGCCCGAGGCGGCCAAGACGATCCAGGAGATCGCCACCGCCGCCAACGTGGCCTGGAGCATGCCCGAAGGCGTCGAGCCCGGGCTCGAGGCATCGGCGTTCTTCAACCCCTCGAACTTCGTCTACCCGTTCGGCGCCCACATCGCCGTGGTCGAGGTCGACCCCGAGACGGGCGAGATCGACTTCCAGCGATACATCGCCGTCGACGACTGCGGGCCCATCATCAACCCGATGATCGTGGAAGGTCAGGTGCACGGCGGGATCGCCCAGGGTGTCGCCCAGGCGCTGTGGGAAGGCGTGGAGTACGACGATGCAGGGAACCTGCTGACCAGCTCCCTCATGGACTACGCCATCCCCAAGGCCGGTTCGTTCCCCAAGTTCGAGCTGGGCCACACCGTGACCCCCACCGAGGTGAACCCGCTCGGCGTGAAGGGCATCGGCGAGACCGGCACCATCGGGTCCACCCCGGCCATGTACAGCGCCGTCATGGACGCGTTGGCGCCACTCGGGGTGGAGAAGGTGGACATGCCGCTCACACCGGAACGGGTGTGGCGGGCCATCGAAGCGGCGAAGGCATAGGAGGCGGATCATGCACAAGGCAGCATTCGATTACCACCGAGCCGGTTCGATCGCCGAGGCGCTCGATCTGTTGGAGGCCAATCCGGACGCCCGTCCCATCGCCGGTGGGCAGAGCCTGCTCGGCGTGATGAAGCTGCGGCTGGCAGCGCCTTCGGCGCTCGTCGACCTCGGTCAGATTCCCGACCTGGCCGGAATCAGCAGCGACGGCGACACCATCACCATCATGGCGATGACCACCCATGACGAGGTCGCCACCTCTGATGTCCTCGCCGCCCACTGCCGCGTGTTGTGTGAGACCGCCGGCTACATCGGGGATGTCCAGGTGCGCAACCGAGGCACCATCGGCGGCAGTGTGGCCCACGCCGATCCGGCGGCGGACTATCCACCGGTGTTGGTGGCGCTCGGCGCAGAGATCGTGGCGACATCGAAGACGGGAGAGCGGACCATTCCCGCTGCCGACTTCTTCGTCGACATCTTCACGACCGCGCTCGCCCCCGGTGAGCTGGTCACGGCCGTGAAGGTGCCGGTGACGAGCGGGGCGTCGTATCAGGCGCACCGGCACCCGGCGTCGAGCTACGCCGTGGCCAGCGCTGCGGCCGTCGTTGCGATGAGTAACGGCTCGGTGGGAGATGCGCGTCTCGTGGTGGGCGGCGTCACCGGTAAGCCCGAGACGATCGCAGCAGCCGGCGCGGCCCTGGTGGGCAAGGAACCGAGTGAGGACAACATCGCCGCCGCGGCGAGTGAGGTGGCAGGGGCACTGTCCAACCCGATGGGGGACGTGTACGCCTCCGGCGAGTACCGCGTCCACCTGGCGACGATCATGGCCAAGCGAGCCCTGGCGGCCGCCGCGGGATAGTGCTGGGAGGATGACTAGCCGGAGGCGGGTGCGGCCTCCGGCACCTCCTGGGCGCGTCGCCGATCGTTGCGGTCGATGATGAGCACTCCGGCAAGGATGAGCACACCCCCGACGGCGATACCCAGCTCGAGTTGCTCGTCGAGGGCGACGATGCCGCTGACGAGAGCGATCAGCGGAACGACGTACGCCGTCAGCGAGGCCTTGGTGGCGGTGGCGTGCTTGAGCACCCAGTAGTACAGCAAGAACGGGACCACGCTGCCCGGAACCGTCACGTACAGGATCAGGAACCAGCCCCAAGCCGAGAAGGCGCCGGGCATTCCCTCGACGATCAGCATCCAGCAGAAGATCAGCACGAACCCGACGATGAACTGCATACCGGTGAGCACGAGCGGGTCGTAGTGGGCGTGCCTCTGCTTGGCGTAGACGCCGCTGAAGGCGATGGCGAGCACACCAATCAGCGCGAGACTGGCGGCGAGCAACGGGCGACCGACTGCTCCGAGGCCACTGTCCCCGGACAACAGCAGCACGGCGACGCCGCCCAGCGCCACCGAGAGCCCGACTACCTTGCCCCGATAGAGGGGTTCGCCAGGCAGGACGTAGTGCGCGAGCACCGCCGTCACCAGCGGGACGAGCGCGATGAGCAGCCCGACGAATCCGGACGAGGCGAATTGCAAGGCCAAGACCAGGGTGACGAACGGCAGAGCCAGGTTGGCGAAGCCCATCACGGCTCCCATGGACCACGCGGCTCGTTCGCGGGGGTACCGCCGACCCGTAGCCCCGATGAGGACTGCCAGGATGACTGCCCCGATCAGGGTACGCCAGGCCACCAGCCCGACCGGCGGGATCTCGGCAGCGAGGGCGGCGCGCGTTGCAGGCGACGAGGTTCCCCAGCCGAATGCGGCGATGCCGATGGCGATCCAGGTCCGAGCGTGCACCGGATCAGGCTAGGAGCGCCAGGTGCCAGGCTGGCCCGCCTTGCAGAAACGCGCCGGCGCCCGGTCTGGAAACGAGCCTTCCGAGCGATCTGGAGCTACACCAGCGCGTAACTCGTCGTGATCTCGATGGAGTCCTTGATGCTGCGAGCCACCGGGCAATAGTCCGCGAAGAAGCCGTGGACGCGCTCGATGGTGTCCTTGTGCTCGGGCTCGGTCACTCCTCGCAGCGTGAGCGAGGTGTGGATGCGCCGGATGACCAGCACCTTGCCGTCGAGCTCCACCTCCCCCACCGTCTCGGAGGTGAGCGTCCCGTCGCTTGCGTTGATGCCACGCGCCTCCAGCGCGCCTCCGAAGGTCCCGGTCAGTCAGCCGGCGGCGGCCGCAATCACGTAGTCGATCGTGGTGGCATCCGGGGGGTACATGTCGGGATCCACCTTGTAGTGCTCGGCGATGGCCGAGTGGACCCCGAAGGTGATCGGTTCATCCAGCGCCGGCAACCACGCTCGGCGCATCGGACCGCGTAGCCGTTCGATGCGGACCTCGGACCGGTACTTCACGTCACCCATGGCGGCTCCTCGTCGTCGGGTCGCCCCAACCTAGCGAAGGGTCGGCGTGCGTCCGGAGCTTCGCGGGCCGGCGAGCCTGGCGACATCCAACCACAGCCGCGATCCACCGTCGAGAAAATGGCCCGATCGCTCGACGCCGGGGCACCCATCGGAGGTATGGTCGATGCACGTGCCGCAA
Organism: Acidimicrobiia bacterium; assembly: GCA_041581135.1. Lineage (GTDB taxonomy): Bacteria > Actinomycetota > Acidimicrobiia > Spongiisociales > UBA5794 > JBFGCM01. The sequence continues at coordinate 21,196 of JBFGCM010000031.1, read as the reverse complement.
CAGGGAGGGATACATGTACCCATCGGCATTCGACTACCACGCTCCGACCTCGCTCGATGAAGCCCTATCCCTCCTTGCCGAACACGGGGAAGACGCCCGCGTGCTCGCCGGCGGTCAGAGCCTCATCCCGATGATGAAGCTGCGACTGGCCGCTCCGGCTGTCCTTGTCGACATCAACGACATCGAGGGCCTCGACACCATCGAAGAGGTCAACGGACACATACACGTAGGCGCACTCGTGCGCCACAACGACATCGTTCGATCCGACGTCATCAGCGCCCACAACCACACCATGGCAGCGGCGGCGCCGTGGATCGCCGATCCACTCGTGCGCAACCGCGGCACGGTCTGTGGCTCCATTGCCCATGTCGACCCCGAGGGCGACTGGAACTCGGTGATGCTGGCGGTCGACGCCGAGGTCATCGCCGTGAGCAGCGCCGGTGAACGGGTGATCCCCATCGACGACTTCATCGTCGACTTCTTCACGAACTCGCTCCAACCCGGCGAAATGGTGAAGGCCGTCCTCATCCCGAAGTACTCCGGTCCCTCGGGCGGTACCTATCTCAAGATGGAGCGCAAGATCGGCGACTACGCAACAGCCGCGGTCGCCACCCACGTGGAGCTGGGAGCCGACGGCACCATCGCCAAGGCGGGTATCGCCCTGACCGCAGTCAACAACAAGAACACGCGGGCAACCGCGGCCGAGGCAGCTCTCGTGGGGAACGCCCCATCGCCCGAGCTGTTCGCCGAAGCCGGTGAACTGGCGGCCGCTGCGGCCCAACCGGAGGACAACGTGCGAGGGCCCGCCGACTACAAGCGAGACCTGGTCCGCGTCTTCACGAGACGCGGACTGGCGAAGGCCATCGAGCTGGCGAGCTGAGGAGGACCCGTGAACGTCAACGTGACCATCAATGGCGCCGAAACCAGCGCCGACATCGAGCCCCGAACCCTCCTCGTCGACTTCATCCGCACCGACGCCGGCCTCACCGGCACTCACATCGGCTGCGACACCACGAGCTGTGGCGCCTGCACGGTGCTCCTCGACGGAGTGCCGGTGAAATCGTGCACGCTCTTCGCGGTACAGGCCAATGGTCGGTCCGTCCAGACGGTCGAGGGCCTGAAGCAGGACGGCTCCCTGCACCCGATACAAGCGGCGTTCAAAGACAGCCACGGACTCCAGTGTGGCTTCTGCACGCCCGGGATGATGATGGTGGGCAAGGCACTCCTCGAAGAGAACGCGAGTCCGTCCGATGACGACGTGCGCTGGGCCATCTCCGGCAACCTGTGCCGTTGTACCGGATACATGAACATCGTCAAGGCCATCCAGCAGGCCGGTGCGATGCTGGCCGAGAGCTAGGAGATCCAATGACGACCACAGAAGATCATCTCGGAACCCCGCCCGAGATCGGCGGCATCGGCCACAACGTCCGCCGGGTGGAGGACGACCGTTTCATACAAGGCGCCGGCAAGTACCTGGACGATGTCTCACTGCCGGGCATGCTGCACATGGCGATTCTCCGCAGCCCCGTCGCCCACGCCGAGCTGGTGTCGATCGACGCCTCCGAGGCCGAGGCGCTCGACGGCGTCGTAGCCGTCATCACCGGCGAGGCCCTGGCGGCCCACAACCTGGCGTGGATGCCGACGCTGTCCGGAGACACCCAGGCCGTGCTGGCCACCGACAAGGTGCGGTTCCAAGGCCAGGAGGTGGCTGCCGTCGTCGCCACCGACCCCTACATCGCTCGCGACGCGTTGAGCCTGATCTTCGTCGACTACGAAGAACTACCCGCCATCACCAACCCCATGCAGGCCATGGAAGACGGGGCGCCGGTCATCCGCACCGACAAGGAGGACCAGACCGACAACCTGGCGTACGAGTGGGAGGCAGGCGACAAGGACGCCACCGACCAGGCGTTCGCCGGCGCCGCCCACGTGGTGACGCTCGACACCCACTACCCACGCTCGCACCCCTCCCCGTTGGAGACGTGCGGCGCGGTGGCCGACATCAACCCGGCGACCGGGGAAGCCACCATCTACCTGACGTCCCAGGCCCCTCATGCGCATCGGACACTGTTTGCCATCGTCGCCGGCCTCCCCGAGCAGAACATCCGGATCATCTCGCCGGACATCGGCGGCGGGTTCGGCAACAAGGTGCCCATCTATCCGGGCTACGTGGTGGCCACGGCGGCGTCGCTGCTGATCGGCAAGCCGGTGAAGTGGGTCGAGACTCGCACCGAGAACCTCATCTCCACGGGGTTCGCCCGGGACTACCACATGCACGGTGAGCTGGCCATCGACGGTGACGGACGCATCACGGCGATGCGGGCGCACATCCGGTCCGACCAGGGCGCCTTCTACGCCGACGCCCAGCCGACCAAGTTCCGTGCCGGGCTGTTCCACATCTGCACCGGGTCATACGACTTCCCTGCGGCGCACGTGGTCGCCCAGGGGGCGTACACCAACAAGGCGCCCGGCGGGGTGGCATACCGGTGCTCGTTCCGGGTCACCGAGGCCTCGTACCTCATCGAACGACTGGTGCAGAAAGCGGCGACCACCATCGGCATGGACCCGGCCGAGTTCAGGATGAAGAACTTCATCAAGCCGGAGCAGTTCCCCTACCACTCCCCCACCGGATTCGTCTACGACTCGGGCGACTACCACACCGCCTTGCAGCAGGCCATGGACATGGTCGGCTACGACGAGCTACGGGCGGAGCAGGCACAGGCCAGAGAGGAGGGCCGCCTCATCGGCATCGGCATCGCCAGCTTCACCGAGGTGGTCGGAGCGGGGAACTCCAAGGAGTACGACATCGCCGGCTTGAAGATGTTCGACTCGGCGGAGCTGCGCGTGCACCCGACGGGCAAAGCCATCTTGAAGCTCGGCGTCAAGACCCAAGGCCAAGGCCACGAGACCACCTTCGCCCAGATCGTCGCCAGCGAGCTGGGCATTCCGGCGTCGCACATCGCGGTGCGAGAGGGCGACACCGACAACACCCCGTACGGCCTCGGCACCTATGCGTCGCGGTCGACGCCGGTTGCCGGCGCTGCCACCGCGGTGATCGCCCGCAGGCTACGAGAGAAGGCCCGCAAGATCGCCGCCCACCTCCTCGAGGCGGCACCGGAAGATCTGGAGTGGTCGGTGGACAAATTCGCCGTCGCCGGCAGCCCCGACCGTTCGGTGTCCATCCAGGACATCGCGTTCGCCGCCTACACCAACCCACCGGACGGCGAGGAGCCGGGCCTCGAAGGGGTCCACTACTACGACCCGCCCAACATGACGTACCCCTTCGGCAGCTACATCGTGGTCGTCGAGGTGGACGCCGAGACCGGTGAGTGGAAAGTGTTGCGCATGGTGGCGGTCGACGACTGCGGGGTGCGCATCAACCCGATGATCGTGGAAGGGCAGATTCAGGGGGGTCTCACCGAGGGATTCGCCAAGGCGAACATGCAGTGGATCACGTTCGACGATGACGGCAACTGCATCGGGTCCAACTTCATGGACTACCTGGTTCCGACGGCGTGGGAGACGCCTCGGTTCGAGCTCGGGGAGACCGTGACGCCATCGCCGCATCACCCGATCGGTGCCAAGGGGGTCGGTGAGTCGGCAACGGTGGGCTCACCTGCCGCCTACGTCAACGCAGTGGTCGACGCCCTGTCGCACCTGGGTGTCGACAACATCGACATGCCGGTGCTGCCGCACCGGGTGTGGTCGGCCGTCAAGGAAGCCGACGGCGGGTGAACCGCGAGGTCCTCGCTCGAGCTGCGGCTCTGGCCGACACCGGTGAGCCGTTCGCGCTCGCCACGGTGGTGTGGCGGCGCGCACCGTCCTCCGGCAGGGCCGGATCGAAGGCACTCATCACTCCCGACGGCGACGTCGTGGGCTGGTTGGGAGGTGCCTGTGCCGAGCCGACTGTCGTACGGTCGGCGCTCGAGGCGCTCGCTGATGGCCGTCCCCGGCTGCTCTTCACCGGCCCCGCCGACGAGTTGGATGGGCATCGCCGGCCCGGCGTCACCGCCGTCCCGATGGCATGCGAGAGCGAGGGAGCCATGGAGATCTACATCGAACCTGTCTTGCCGGACTTCGAGCTGATTGCCATCGGCGGCTCACCGGCGGCCCAGACGATGGTGCGGCTGGCGGCGGACCTGGGCTGGCGAGCCACCCTCGTCGACGAACAAGCCACCGCGGTGGACGGCGTCGAGGTGGTGCGATCACTCGAGGCGTGGAACCCGTCACCCGGCCGACGTGCCGCCGTCGTCGTGGCGACCCAAGGGCACTATGACGAACGGGCTCTGCGGGTGGCACTGGCCAGTGAGGCCGGATACGTCGGCCTGGTGGCCTCTCGCAAACGGGCGGCGACGGTCCTGGAGTATCTCCGCAGCGAGGACGTGAGCGACGACGCCCTTGCCCGCGTCCACGCCCCGGCGGGCATGGATCTGGGAAGTGTGGAGCCCAACGAGATCGCCGTGGCGGTGATTGCCGAGATCGTCGCACTCAAGAGCGGCGGCGGCCTCGACGGCGTGACGGTCGCTGCGCCGGCACTGGCCACCGATCCGGTATGTGGCATGTCGGTGGACACGCGGTCGGCGCAGCACGTCTACGAGCACGAGGGGACGACGTTCTATTTCTGCGCGGCGAGCTGCCGCAAGGCGTTCATGGCAGAGAAAGCAGGTGAGGCCAGTTGAACATCCATCAAGAGTTCGAAGTGCACCGTCCGGTCGAAGCGGTGTGGGGGTTCTTCCAGGACGTACCCAATGTGGCCAGCTGTCTGCCCGGGGCAGAGCTCACGGAGGACAAGGGGGACGGCCACTATGCCGGCAAGGTGACCGTGAAGCTCGGACCCATGAGCGCCACGTTCGAGGGCGAAGCCCACGTCGACCCGGACCACGCCGCCAAGCGTGCACACATCGAGGGTAAGGGCACTGACCGTCGCGGCGGCAGCCGAGGTCAGGTGAAAGTCGACTACGAGCTGTCGCCCTCCCACGGAAAGACGACGGTGGCCGTCGACGCCACCGTGCAGCTGTCGGGAGCCGCCGCACAGTTCGGCCGCACCGGCCTCATCGAGGAGATGTCGAGCCGCCTCATCAGCGAGTTCGTCGAGTGCCTCCATGCCAAGCTGGAAGCCGGCTCGGCCGAGGAAGCAGCGGAGATCAGTGCCGGTGAGGTCGGCGGAGTGTCACTGTTCCTCAAGAGCCTCCTGTCGTGGCTCGGCAAACTCGTCGCACGAGTGTTCAAGCGCAACTGAGCCGCTCGCCGGCGGGCTGGGGTAGCGTGCGGCGCCATGAGCGACGAGGGGCACGGCCACGAGCACGGACACGGCTGGCCTGGGGAGTTCAACTACTGCCCGTTCTGTAGCGCCGAACTGGAGCAGCGCACGACGGCGGGCAAGAACCGGATGGCCTGTCCCGAGTGCGCGTTCGTGCATTGGCGCAATCCCGGTGTGGGTGCCGCCGTGCTCGTGCGCGACACCGCCGGCCGAGTGCTGCTGGTGCGACGCGGCCCCGGGGCGACGCGACCCGGGTACTGGGCGGTGCCGGCGGGCTTCGTGGACTACGGCGAGGAGATCCGCGCCGCAGCGGCGCGGGAACTGCTCGAGGAGACGGGGTTGGTGGCGGAGGTCGGCGACGCCATCTTCGTGGCCTCCAATTTCCACGACCCGGCCAAGCTGACCGTCGGGGTCTGGTTCGAAGGGACCGTGGTCAGTGGCACACTCCAGGCCGCGGACGATGCCGACGATGCGGGGTGGTTCGATCTCGACGACCTGCCGGATCTGGCCTTCGAGACCGACGCCGAGCTGCTGGAACGCCTCCGCCGGGACGATTGACCCGACGGGCGTGGACGGCCCCGAATCGAGGGAGCGATGCAAGAGCGCCCGCTCGCCGTCACGTAGCCTCCGCAATTCTGGTTTCATTGGGGGACCGTGAGCGAACAACGGTTCACGCGCCGAGACGTCGACGAGATACTGGCCCGCGCCACGGCCGCCGACGACGTCACCGACGAGGGCCTCACCCTCGAGCAGCTTCAACGCGTCGCCGACGAGGTGGGAATCTCCGAGTCCGCACTCGCAGCCGCCACCGCGGCGCATCTGCGTTCCCGCGCCCAGGAGGCCGCACCGTCGACGTGGGCGGATCGGGTGTTTGGCGCCCGCTGCGTGTCACGGAGCAAGGTGATCCCGACGCCCCCTCCGGTCGCCGCTGCTCGCGCCGACCGCCAGCTGCGCCGGCGCCGGCTGGTGCAAGAGGGTGACCAATGGGTGCCCCGCAACGGCTCGTGGCCCGATCCCGTCTCCTCGGTGACGGTGGCACCGATCGTCACCCACATCACGCCGTACCGTCATGGAGACGGCTCCCGAGTTCGGTTGGACTGCGACCTCTCCGAGGTCCGCACGGGTTACCTCACCGTCGCCGCGCTCGCTCTGTTCTTGATCCCGATGATGATGGTCGCCGTGGGTGTGCCGTTCCTCGGTGAGGCCGCCGGCATGCTGGCGGCCGGCACTGCGGGATGGGCGGCTCGGGCCGCCTACGAACAGCGGGCGTCCCACGTCGCCTCCCAGCTCGGCGCGTTGCTCGATGCGCTCCACGACGACGGTGCGGGGACCCCGCGGCAACCAAACTGGGCCCCAACTGCCGGTCATCGGTAGGCTCCTCCGGGCGGGTTCCCACCGAACTCGTCTGCATCCCGGTGGGTGCGAACACAGGAGGAGACTATGAGATTGTTGAGGAAGGGCATCTACTTACTGCTCGTCTTCACGTTGATCGCCGCTGCATGCGGCAGCGACGACGACACGACGGACACGACAGCCGGAGGCGCCGGAGAAACGACCACGACGGCCGACACAGGTGGTGAGACCACCACCACGTCGACCACACAGCCCGCACCGCCGTCGGACGACTTCGTCGGCAACAGCGTCGCGGCACCAAACTGCGACTACGGAGGCAAGGTCTCGTCGATCGAGGCCACCGACGAGTTCACCGTCGTGTTCACGATGTGCAGCCCGGTGCCGGCGTTCCGCCAGATCGCGGCGTTCACTCCGTTCGGCATCCAGCCCGAGGAGCACCTCGAGGCCACGGGCGGCGCCCCGCTCGACGACCCAGTCGGCACCGGGCCGTGGATGCTCGATGCGTGGAACCGCGGCGACAGCATCGTGTTCACCCGCAACGACAACTACTGGGGCCAGCAGCCTCCGTTCAGCCAGCTCGTGTATCGGTGGGCGACCGAGGGCGCGGCGCGGTTGCTCGAGCTCCAGTCGGGCACCGTCGACCAGATCACCAACGTGAGCCCGGATGACTTCGACACGGTCAAGAACGACCCGAACCTGACGTTCATTCCGGTGGCGAACCCGAACACGCTGTACTTGGCGATGACCGCCCAGCTCGATCCGTTCGGCGACAGCCCGGGTGGGGACACGGTGTTCGCCGATCCCATGGTGCGCACAGCCATCGCCTTGGGCATCGACCGGCAACGGATTGTCGACAACTTCTTCCCCGAGGGGTCGGAGGTCGCGTCGCACTTCACGCCGTGCTCGATCCCCAACGGCTGCCAAGGTGAAGCGTGGCACGACTTCGATGCGGAGGCCGCCCGTCAGATGCTGGCCGACGCCGGATTCCCGGACGGGTTCGAGACCAGCATCTTCTACCGGGATGTGTTCCGCGGCTACCTGCCGGAGCCCGGCAGCGTCGCAGTCGAGTTCCAGACCCAGCTACGGGAGAACCTCGGTATCGAGGCCGACGTCGTGGTGATGGAGTCGGGTGAGTTCATCGATGAGTCCACGAACGGGCGACTCGACGGCTTCTACCTGCTCGGGTGGGGTGCGGACTATCCGCACGTCACCAACTTCCTCGACTTCCACTTCGGCAAGTCGAACCCGCAGTTCGGGGAACCGCACCCGGAGATCTTCGAGCTGTTGGAGCAGGGATCCCAGATCGCCAACGATGCCGACGCCGCGGACATCTACGCCCAGGCGAACAACGCCATCAAGGAGATCGTGCCGATGGTGCCGATCGCCCACGGTGCGTCGGCGTCTGCCGCGCTGGCGACGGTGGAGAACGCGCACTTCCGACCCTTCGGAGCGCCGCTGTTCCACTTCACCGATCCCGGCAAGGACCAGTTCGTGTACATGCAGAACGCCGAGCCGATCAGCCTGTACTGCGCCGACGAGACCGATGGTGAGTCGTTGTCACCGTGCCAGCAGGTGGTCGAGCCGTTGCTCGGCTACGCCATCGACTCGGGCGCCGTCGAGCCACGCTTGGCGACCGACTGCACGGGCAATGCCGACGCCACGGTGTGGACCTGCACGCTGCGTACCGGTGTGACCTTCCATGACGGGTCGACGTTCGATGCCAACGACGTCGTCGCCTCGTGGGCGGCCGGCATCGACGCGGCGAACCCGCTCCACGTCGGCAACACGGGCGCCTTCGAGTACTACAGCTACCTGTGGGACGCCTTGATCAACAACTAGTGACGAGACAACCGAGCAGCCAGTGACAGTGGGGAGGGCTCACCAGCAATGGTGGGCCCTCCCCGTCTAACGTCACCCGGCAGAGGAAGAGGAGGCACCCCGGCCAATGGTGCAGTTCATCACCAGACGGCTCCTTTTGGCGATCCCGGTGTTGATCGGCATCCTGATCGTCACTTTCCTCCTCGCCCGCCTCATTCCCGGAGACCCGTGCAAGTCGATCCTCGGCGAGAAGGCCACTGCCGAGGCATGTGAGGCGTTCGCCGAGAACAAGGGCCTCAACGAGCCGTTGCCGGTCCAGCTCGGCATCTACATGCAGGATGTGGTGCAGGGCGACTTCGGCGACTCCATCCGGTTCTCCCGGCCGGTCACCCAGATCCTCGTCGAGCGACTTCCCATGACCATCGAGCTGGCGCTCGTGGCGCTGACCATCGCCATCGTGGTGGGGGTCGGTCTCGGCATCTTGTCGGCGATGCGTCACAACACGGCGGTCGACGTCGGCACGATGGTGGTCGCCAACGTGGGCGTGTCGATGCCGGTGTTCTGGCTCGGGCTCATGCTCATCTGGCTGTTCGCGGCGACGCTCGGGTGGTTACCTCCTTCGGGGCGGTTGAGCGCAGGAGCGGCGTCGATCCCGTTCTACGAGGCGTGGGGCTGGGAGGTCTCGGAATCGGGCTTCTGGTTCCGCACCCTCGAGTTCATCTCGAACCATTTCATCTTCAACTCGATCATCACCGGCGACTGGTCGGTGCTGCGTGATGCTCTCACCCACCTCATCCTGCCGGCCGTCGCCCTGAGCACCATCCCGATGGCCGTCATCGCCCGCATCACCCGCTCCAGCCTGCTCGACGTGATGGGCCGCGATTACGTGCGCACGGCACGGGCCAAGGGAGGCGGAGAGGGCCGAGTGGTAGTCAAGCACGCCTTGCGCAACGCACTGCTGCCTGTCGTGACCATCATCGGCCTCCAGCTGGGTGCGCTGCTCTCGGGCGCAGTGCTCACAGAGACCATCTTCGGGCTGGCCGGCGCCGGAACGATGGTGTTCGAGGCGATCACCGCCCGCGACTTCCCGGTGATTCAGGGATTCGTCGTCGTGGTGGCCACCGGATACGTGCTCGTCAACCTCATCGTCGACATCTCGTACGCATACCTCGATCCCCGGATCCGGCTCGAATGAAGCTCAATCCGCTCTCGGGTCCCGACGTGTCAGAACTCGACGAGCTGGTCCGCGAGGAGACCCTGTTGGAGCGCCCGCATGGTCTGTGGAGCGGGGCGTGGCGCCGCTTGCTGCGGCGCAAGGGTGGTGTCACCGGTCTCATCATCATCGGCACCATCGTCCTCGTCGCCCTGCTGGCACCGATCATCGCTCCCTACGACCCGGTGCTCGACGACTTCATCGGCGACGGTGACAGCCGTCGTCGCGATTCTCCGTGCGTCCATGTGCTCGGCTGCGACGAAGAGAAGACCCAGCACCTGATGGGACTCGATGGCAATGCCCGCGACCAGTTCAGCCGCATCGTCTTCGGATCTCGGTGGAGCTTGTCGATCGGCTTCTTCACCGTGGCACTGGCGTTCTCGGTCGGCGCCACGCTCGGAGCGGTGGCGGGCTACTGGGGCGGCCACCTCGACAACTGGATCATGCGGATCATGGATGTGATCCTGGGCTTCCCTGCGCTGCTGCTCGCCATCGCCATCGGCGCCTCGCTGGGCCCCGGGATTCGCAACACGATGATCGCCATCGCCATCGTGTCCATCCCGATCTATGCCAGGGTGATGCGCGCCTCGGTGCTCAGCATCAAAGAGCTCGACTTCGTCGCCGCCTCGCGCACCCTGGGTGCCGGCAGGCTTCGCATCCTGTGGACCCGAGTGGTTCCCAACGCCCTCACGCCACTCGTTGTCATCAGCACTCTGGGCATCGCCACCGCCATCCTCGACGCCGCCGCCTTCGGCTTCCTGGGGCTGGGCGCCCAGCCGCCGGACCCGGAGTGGGGGGCGATGCTGGCCGCCGAACGCAGCCAGATCTTCAGTGCCCCGCACCTCGTGTGGTTCCCCGGCCTTGCGATCATGTTCACCGTGCTCGGGTTCAACCTGCTCGGCGACGGTCTCCGCGACGCACTCGACCCATCGCTCCACGAATGACGGCTCCGGCGAACAGCGAGATCGTCCTCGAGGTGACCGACCTCAGCACGTGGTTCCACACCAGCGACGGAGTGGCCAAAGCCGTCGACGGTGTCAGCTTCTCGGTGCGCCGGGGCGAGATCCTTGGCCTCGTGGGCGAGTCAGGCTGCGGCAAGTCGGTGACGTCGTTGTCGATCATGAAACTCGTTCCCAAGCCGGGCAAGGTGGAGTCGGGACGGGTGATGTTCCAAGGGCGCAACCTCCTCGACATGTCGCGCAAGGAGCTCGAGCAGCTGCGCGGGGAGAAGATCTCGATGATCTTCCAACAGCCGCAGTCGTCGCTGAACCCCGTGCACCGGGTCGGGGCCCAGATTGCAGAGGTGTTCGAGATCCACGAGAACCTCAAGAAGGCGGTCGGTGCGGAGCGCGCCGTCGAGCTGCTGGCGCGGGTGGGCATCCCCGACCCGGGACGCCGGTCCAAGTCGTACCCACACGAGATGTCCGGCGGCATGGCGCAGCGGGTGATGATCGCCATGGCTCTGGCCCTGGAGCCCGAGCTGCTCATCGCAGACGAGCCCACCACCGCCCTCGACGTGACCATCCAGGCCCAGATCCTCGACCTGATGCGTGATCTCCAGCGCGACGAGGGCACCGCCGTCATCCTCATCACCCACGACCTGGGCGTCGTCGCCGAGATGGCCGATCGGGTGGCCGTCATGTACGCCGGCGAGATCGTCGAAGAGGCTGAGGTCAACACGCTGTTCTCGGAACCCAAGCACCCGTACACGCAAGGGCTCATCGGCTCGATCCCCGTCATCGGTCAGCCGGCCCACGAACTGGCCACCATTCGCGGCATCGTGCCCCGGCTCATCGATCTGCCCCCGGGATGCCGTTTTGCCGATCGCTGCGATGCACGCATCGAGGCCGGCCTCGAGATCTGCACCGTGCAAAAGCCGCAGTTGCTCGACATCGCGCCCGGACACAAGGTCAGGTGCTGGCTGTATCAGGATCATCCCGATGGCTGAGACGCTCATCTCGGTACGCGAGTTGAAGATGGACTTCCCGGTGAAGGGAGGCATCCTGCAACGCACCGTGGCCAACGTGCGCGCCGTAGCCGGGGTGAGCATCGACATCGTGCGCGGGGAGACACTTGGTCTCGTCGGTGAGTCCGGCTGCGGCAAGTCGACGCTGGGCCGCATGCTGGTGCGCCTCCTGGAGCCGACCGCCGGCACCATCACCTACGAGGGCAATGACCTCGCCCACGCCAAGGGCAAGGACCTCAAAGTGCTGCGGCGCGACCTGCAGATGATATTCCAGGATCCGTTCTCGTCGCTCGATCCCCGGTCCCCGGTGGGCTCGTCCATCGCCGAAGGCCTTCGCGTGCACGGGATCGGCGACCGGGACGAGCAGCATGAACGAGTCGGCGAGATGTTGGAACTCGTCGGGTTGCGCCGGGAGCAGGCAAAGCGGTTCCCCCACGAGTTCTCCGGCGGCCAACGACAGCGCATCGGCATCGCCCGGGCTCTGATCCTCCGGCCGAAGTTCGTGGTGGCCGACGAACCGGTCTCGGCCCTCGACGTGTCGGTGCAAGCGCAAGTCTTGAATCTGTTGCGGGAGCTGCAGGCCGAGTTGGACCTGACCCTGCTCTTCATCGCCCACAACCTGGCGGTCGTCGAACACGTCAGCGACCGGGTGGCCGTGATGTACCTGGGCCACATCGTGGAGCTCGCCGACCGCGACACGCTGTACCGCAACCCGCAGCATCCCTACACCGAAGCCCTGCTCAGCGCCATCCCGGTGCCGGACCCAGAGCTGCGACGCAGCCGGATCATCCTGTCGGGCGACGTCCCCAGCCCGCTGTATCCGCCCTCGGGGTGCACGTTCCATCCGCGCTGCCCGATCGCCCGCGACGTCTGCTCGCTGGAAGAGCCGGAGCTGCGTCCGGCGCACGATCTGCCTGGCCACGAGGCGGCCTGCCACCTCCGTACCGGCGACCACCAGGTGTTCGACCGCCCCACCGGGTGAGCGCTCCCCTCAGGGGTGCCGCACTCCGACCAGCTCGTCGACGTCGTGGCGACGCGTGGCTCCCAGCTCCAGGACCCCGAGAACGATCCAGGGACCTTCGATCGAGTATGAACCCGCCCAGACGAACGTCACCTCGATGTCGTACGCGTCGAGGGTGGGGTGACACAGCATTCCGGCCGGATGCTCGGTCCGGTAGGTGGAGGTGCACGTCTTGTGCCGATAGGTGTGAACTGCGCTCCCGCCCGGGTAACCGCCGACGTCACCGGGAGCGTGCTCACTGCGATGGCCGTCTCCCCAGTCGACGGCGACGCTGGTGACAGACGCCTCGACCCGCATGACACGACCGTCCGGCAGGACCTCGCTATGCGCAACCGGAGCCGGCGCTGCTACCCCCACGAAGGTGGGCAGGCCGGTCACCCCGACGTCCGGCGTGATCTCGGGCAGTGGGGCCTCGAGGCGAAACGAACGGAAGATCTCCCACGCCCGGGCCGCCTCGTCGCCCGGTGGCGCCGGGCAGGCGGGGTGGTCGCGGAGGGCCGTGCTGATGGCGAGGGCATCGGTCGGATTCTGCGGGTCGTAGCCACCCGGCCGGCTCGACCAGTACCAACAGGGCCCGACCCCGGCGTCATGGCCGATCCACAGGAACCTCGGAGCTGCAGCGGGGTCGCCCGATCGGCCACCCTGCGAACCACCGCTCACCCGACACTCCACCACACCGGTGCCGAGCGTGCGGCACTGGTCGGCGGCAACCGGCAGCGTGAACACGGTGCCGGCCACGAGCGCGACCTGCAGACTCCACACGAGTCGACGTATCGAGCGTCGCGCCGCGTCAGACGGCGCCGGGAGCATGTACCACCACCACTACCACCACGAGCGTCAGCCTACCGGCTCGCTTCGGCCATGAACAGAGATCAGGAGGTGGCGTCCACCTGGTAACCGCGTCGTTCCAGTTCGGCGACGAGGGCGCCGTCGTCGTACGCCATGAGACCGGGATCCCAGCCGCGCCCGGGCCCGAGGCCGGCGTCGCCGGCAGCGAGCAATTGCGACACCTCGTCACGAAGCGTCCGCGCCCACGCCCGGCCCGAGGCGGTGGTCTCCTTGCTCAGCGTCCCGTCGGCATGGACCCGATAGGCGGCGGCCTCCATCTGTGGGTTGGCGCGGGAGCCACGCTCGCCGTAGACCAGCACCACCGCACCGGCAGGCACGTCCTGGATGCCCCCGACGTCGATGAAGTCGCCTTCGAACGCCCAACCTGAAGCCTTGGTGTCGTCCACGGCGGACACGACCTTGGCCCAGTTCTTGCGGCGGGCATCCCCCAGCAGCGGGATCTCGGCAGGCACGAGCAGTTCCACGTGGCGGAACTGTACCGGGGCGGTGCGACGGGACCTGGCTTCTTCTCGCTCGTCCCACGGCGGCGTCACGTGGCCTCGTACACTCGCCGGATGTCCCGCCTCGCCACCCGCGCCGTCAGTGCCCTCGACGACGTGATCACGGCCAAGGACGGCAACCGGCGCCAGGGCCAGGCGGCGATGACCGAGGCCGTGGCGGATGCCATCGAAGATCGCCACCACCTTCTGGTCGAGGCGGGCACCGGAACCGGCAAGTCGCTTGCCTACCTCGTCCCCGCATTGCTCTCGGGCGAACGGGTCGTCGTTGCCACCGCCACCAAGACCCTGCAGGACCAGCTGGCCGACGCCGAGCTGCCCTTGCTGGCGGACGTGCTCGATACCGAGGTGACGTGGGCGGTGCTCAAGGGCCGGCAGTCCTATGCCTGTATGGCCAAGCTGGGTGAGCGCTTCGGCGGAGATCTGAAGGGCAGCGGAACCCCTGAGCTGTTTCCGGACTCCGACATCGAAGCGCTGCGGGAGGTCGCCACCTGGGCGGCATCGCACCCGACGGGCGATCGGGACGATCTACCCGCAGCCGTATCCGACGCGCTCTGGCGGGAGGCCTCGGTGTCGGGAATGGAGTGCCCCGGCGCCAAGCGCTGCGCCCAGGGCCCCGAGTGCCGCGCCGAGCGTGCGGCGCAACGGGCCCGCGCCGCACGCGTCGTCGTCACCAACCACCACCTGTACGCACTGCACCTGGCGTCGGGAGGACGCATCCTGCCGTCTCACGGAGTCACCGTCTTCGACGAGGCACACAAGCTGGAAGCCGCAGTTGCGTCGGCGTTCGGCATCGACATGGGACCGGGACGCCTCACCTCCTTCGCCAACAACGCCGCTCGCCTCGTGCGGGGCCGCGACAAGGGTCTGGTGGACGCGGTTCGAGAGACCGCAACGGAGATGGACAAGCTGTTTCGCGACCTGCCCGAGGCGCGCCTCGACCCGGGAGCCGGCGACGTGGGCAGCATCATCTCGAGAGCAACCAAAGTGGTGGGCGCCGCCGCCAAGCAGCTCGGAGGCGACGAGGGCCCGGTGGCGCGGGTCAAGACCCAAGGCGGTCACCTCCTGGGAGACGCCGCACTGGCGTTGGGCCTTCCGTCCGGGTACGTGGCATGGGCCGAACCGGCCCGGGCCGCCTTGCGGCTGGCACCGGTGGAGGTTGCGGAGTCGTTGGGGCGCAGCGTGCTGGTCCATCATCCTGTGATCCTCACCAGCGCCACGCTCACCACCGGCGGTTCGTTCGTACCCGTTGCCCGCCGCACCGGCTTCGTGGAGAGCAGCCTGGACCCGGATCCTCTCGCCGAGGACGTCGATGAGCCGCTGCCACGGACCTACCGCGGGTTGCGGGTGGAGAGCAGCTTCGACTACTCCAAGGCAGGACTGCTGTACGTGGCGTCGCATCTCCCTGATCCGCGCCAGGAGGCATTCGGCGCGGCGGCGACGGCCGAGATCGAGCTGCTGCTCGAGGCCGCCGGCGGACGGGCCCTGGTGCTCACGACCAGCCACCGGATGGTGGACACCATCGCCGCCGGCCTGGGTTCGACCCATCGCATCCTCGTGCAGGGCCAGCTTCCCAAGAAGCGACTGATCGCCGAGTTCGCCGGCGATGAGCGTTCGGTCCTCGTGGCCACCATGGGTTACTGGGAGGGCATCGACGTTCCCGGCAGCTCGCTTTCCCTCGTCATCATCGACAAGCTGCCGTTCCCGCGTCCCGGCGACCCGCTTTTCGATGCCAGACGCGACGCCGTGACTGCACGCGGCGGTGACCCGTTCAACGAGATCGACCTGCCCCACGCCGCCATGCTCGTGGCCCAAGGGGCCGGAAGACTCATCCGGGGGGAGGACGACCGTGGGGTCGTGGCGCTCCTCGATCATCGGGTGACCAGCAAGCGCTACGGCCAGCGGATTCTGCGCTCCCTGCCCCGCCTGCTCCGGACCTCAGATCGCGAGCGGGCCGTCAGGTTCCTGCGGAGCTTGCGACCCGAGGCGGCCGGGGTCACCGAAGGCTGAGTACCACCTTGCCGCGCGCTCGTCGCTCGGCCAGTGACGTGAACGCTTCGGCGAAGTCCTCCAGGGCATGGATCTCGGTGACGCGTGGGCGGATCGCCCCACTCCGGACCATCGCGGCCAGCGCGGCCTGGTTTCCTGCAGACCCCCCGGGATTCTGCGCCACCCACGCGCCCCAGAACACCCCTACGACATGAAGCCCCTTGAGCAGCGTCAGGTTGAGGGGAATCTTGGGAATCCCGCCTGCAGCGAATCCGACGACCAGATAACGGCCATCCCAGCCCAAGGTGCGGAGTGCGGGCTCGGCGATGTCGCCCCCCACCGGATCGAACACGACATCCACCGTGAGCCCGGCCTCGCGGACGCCATCTCGCACGTTGTGCGTCGCGTAGTTGATGACGTGGTCCGCCCCGAGCTCCGTGGCAAACTCCAGCTTCTCAGCAGTGGATGCAGCCGCGATCACCTGAGCCCCCAAGGCCTTGCCGAGCTCCACCGCAGCCGAGCCCACGCCACCGGCGGCACCGAGCACCAGCAACGTCTCACCCGGCGCCAGTCCGCCTCGCTGCACCAACGCGTGGTAGGCAGTGCCGTAGACGAGGGTGAAACCGGCCGCCTGCTCCATGGTCAGACCCTCCGGAATCGGCATGACGCCGCTCCCGTCCACGGCGCATTGCTCGGCGAACGCACCGACCTGAGAGACGAACATCACCTCGTCCCCCACGCTCACCCCGGAGACCCCCCCTCCCACAGCGGCCACCACACCGGCGCCTTCGGCGCCCGGGATGAACGGCAGGTCCGGCCGCGCCTGATAGAGACCCTGCACCATCAGCAGATCCGGGAAGTTGACTCCGGCGGCGTGCACGTCGACGACCACCGCGCCCGGGGTGGCCTCCGGCGCCGGCATGTCGGCAAGCTCGAGCAGGTCGAGCGGACCGAACTCGCGGCAGACGACGGCACGCATCAACCAGTGACCGCCATACCGAGCCAATCCGCGACGAGGGCGGGCTTGTCCTCACCCTCGATCTCGACGGTGACGCCATAGGTCATGAGGTACCGTCCCGGGCCCTTCGCTGCGATCTCCCGGACCTCGACACCTGCCCGAATCGCCTTGCCCACCCGCACCGGCGCCAGGAATCGCACTTTGTCGAACCCGTAATTGATGCTCATGAGGGTGCGCTCGGGAGCGACCGTCAGATCCGCCGTGAGGTGGACGAGCAACGACAGCGTCAGGAAACCATGGGCGATCGTCCCCCCAAACGGAGTCTGCGCCGCCGCCTCGGGGTCCACGTGGATGTACTGGTGGTCCAACGTGACATCGGCGAACGCGTTCACCCGATCCTGATCGACGACCATCCATTCCGAATAGCCGAGGTGCTTTCCGACGTAGGACTCCAGCTCCTCCTGCGGGACTGCCTGCTTCATCTCCCCTCCTCACTCGTGCGTGAAGCGCATGATGGCAGTGCCACTCAGAAGATGACGCCCCAGATGAAACGCAGCACGAGAAGCGCCAGCCAGCCGATCACCACGGTGCCGACGGCCTTGCCGGTGTCGAAGTCCTGGCCTTCACGAATGGCGACCACTGCGCACACGAGCGTCCAGATGCCACCCACCAAGGCCCCTAGCCACGGGACCACCGCCAGTGCCGTCGGTGCCTGGGCATAGCCCAGCACGCGCAGCATCTCTCCCATGTCCGCCTGACCGTCGAACAGCCTGGTACCCACGAACAGCGCCACCGCGCTCCACACCACCCAACCCACCAGACCTCCGATCACCGAATAGATGATGGGCCACAGGAATCCGTCGGCGACAAATGCCGTGCCCAGCCCGGCCAGTGCACTGACGACCACGACCAGCATGGCGGCCTGACCGGTGAAGGACTCGTCCTTCTCGACGGTGTTGTAGAAGTCGACATCGAGCCGCGCCGCACGGATCGCGTTCTCCAGCATGATTCTCCCCTCGTCGCCTGCCGGAAGGTTACCGGCGCCGACGCCGGCCGGGTGGGATGTGCGGCACGAACCGGAAACCCGGCCGCATCCGTAATGGTGTGAGGAAACCCACAGGAGGAGGAGACCGTCCCATGAGCACAGTCACACGACGCACCGGAGTGCTCGTCGCCGTCATTGCGATGCTCGCCGGCCTGACACTGACCGCAACCGCCGCCGCCCCGCCCCTGGTGGCGGAGCTGAGCGCCGACGCCGAGCTGCATGAGGTGATCGATGCCGACCCGAGTGGGCTCGCGGTATTCCGGATGATCGACGAGGAGACGATCGCGTTCCGCATGGCAGGCCACGGTTTCAGTGGGATGGTCGGTGCCGCCCACATCCATGGTCCTGCCGCGGCCGACGAAACCGCCGGCGTGCTGGTCACGCTGTGTGGCGGACCGGACCCGGCAGCCGGCTCGTGCACCACCCACAACGGCACCTTGCGAGGCAAGGGGCTCATCACCCCGGACACGCTCCAAGGCGACGTCGACTGGGGTGCCTTCGTCGACTACCTGCACAGCGGCCTCACCTACGTGAACGCCCACACCGAGCTGAACGGCGCCGGTGAGGCTCGCGGTCAGATCTACCCCACAATGGGGCGGGGTGGAGGTGACGCCGCCAACTGAAACGCCCCGCGACGGCTCCCGCAGCCGGCGCCGCCGGGTCAGACCACCGACGCGCCGGCGCCTGGGAGGGACGTGTAGTACTCACCCTCCAGTCCGGCTGCGTCTGCGTACCGTGGCCCCACGTCGGCGATGAAGTCGTCGACCGACCCGGCAACCACCAGGGCGACGGCGCATCCGGCGAACCCGCCGCCGGTCATCCGGGCGCCCATGCAGCCCGGGGCCGCTCTGGCGAGGTCGACCATCGTGTCGAGCTGCGGGCCGGAGACCTCATAGAGGTCACGCAGGCTGTCGTGGCTGGCGTTCATCAGATCGCCCAGCCGCGTGGAATCGCCGGTCGCCATGGCCTCGACCGCTGCCAGCACGCGTTCGTTCTCCTCAACGACGTGGCGGGCACGTCGCGCCTGCACCTCGGTGAGCGCGGGCGAACCGTCGTCCAGCATCGCCGTGGTGACGTCGCGCAGGGACGGCACGCCGAGGGCGGCGGCAGCCGCCTCGCACGTTGCACGGCGGTCCGCATATGCGGAGTGCACCAGCTCACGCCGTGACGAGGTGTCGAGCACCACGACGGACACCCCGGAAGGGAGCGCGTGGTCGGTGAGCTCCAGGCTTCGACAGTCGATCAGCTTGGCGTGTCCGGCGGTGGCCGTAGCTGAGATCAGTTGGTCCATGATGCCAACCGGCACGCCCACCCACTCGTTCTCGGCGCGTTGGGCGGCTCGCGCCGCCGCCACCGGATCCCACCGTCCCTCGCCAAGAGCGACGAACACGAGCGCGGTGCCCACCTCGAGTGCCGCCGACGATGAGAGGCTGGCACCCTCGGGGATGTCCGTGGCGAGCGTTCCTTCCCACCCCACCAGTTCGCGATCGGCGGCCAACACCCAGGCGATGCCCTTGACGTACTCGGCCCAGCCCTCGCCGCGAACCAAGTCGTCGAGCGAGAACGTGGCGTCGCCGTAGCCCTCCGAAGCTGCATGCACCACTCGATCGGCGCGGGGCCGCACCGCGAGGTACGTGGCGTGCTCGAGCGCCATGGGCAACACAAAGCCGTCGTTGTAGTCCGTGTGCTCACCGATGAGGTTGACTCTTCCCGGGGCGCGCACCACCAGCTGAGGGCCCTCTCCGTATCGGGTCTCGAATGCGGCAACCGCGCGGGCGTGAGCGTTTCCCGACGCGGGCGCAGGATCATGACGACCGTCTCCGCCGTGCCTCATTCGCCTTCCTGGGATCGGTGGGCGGGCAACCTACCACCGGTGCATGGCGCAACTGCGTCGGCTCGGTACCATCGGCCCCATGCGTGCGACCACTTCCCTCGCTGCCCTCGCGCTCGTCGCCACGGCGTGCACCGTCTCCTCTGCTGCGCCCCTGGAGGAGCCCGCGACGACAACGACCGCGCCTCCCCCGCCGGCTACCTCCACCACCACGACCACCACGACCACCGCCCCGCCGCCGCCCCCCACCACCACGACAACCACCGTCCCCACGTTCGCGCTCAGCGGCACGGTCGTCACCGCAGACGGCACGCCACTTCCCGGCACCACGGTCACCGTCGACGGCATGACGACGACCACCGACGAGAACGGAGCGTTCTCGTTCGAGGATGTACCAGCCGGCGTCGTCAGCGCCGGCCGTCCGGCCTGGAGCCCCATCGAGCTGGCGTGGGACGGCGCGCCGACCCTCGACATCACCTTGGAGCCGTTCGTGGCCCGGACCCTGCGGGTGAGCGCCTACGTGGCAATGGAACCGGAGTCGTTCGCCGCCCTCCTCGACCTGGCGGAACGCACCGCGGTCAACGCCCTGGTGTTCGACTCGAAGGACGAGCGCGGGGTCGTCCACTACCCGACCGCCGTCGCCGAGGCTGCCGACATCGGCGCCATCCAGGTCAACTACGACCTCGAGGAGCTGCTCGCCGAGGCCAAGGCGCGGGGGTTCTACACCATCACTCGGGTGGTGTCGTTCGAGGATCCGATCAGGGCCAAGGCCCGACCGGAGGCGAAGCTGGCGGGGAGTTGGGTCGACCCGGTGAATCCGGACAATTGGGAGTATCCGCTGGCACTGGCCGTCGAGGCATGCGAGATGGGCTTCGATGAGATCCAGTTCGACTACGTGCGGTTCCCAGCCGGCATCACCGCACAGGCGGCGCAGCGCAAGCGTCCTCTCGATGCAGCGGCTCGGACCGAAGCCATCACCAACTACCTCATGGAGGCTCGGGCCCGTCTCTACCCGCTGGGGTGTGCCGTGGCGGCGGACATCTTCTCCATCGTGCTCTCATCGGAGACCGACGAAGGGATCGGGCAGATGCCGGAGACCGTCTCCGCCGCCGTGGACGTACTCAGCCCCATGATCTACCCGAGCCACTACTCGAACGGGTGGCTCGGCTTCGCCGATCCCAACGACCATCCAGGCCCGGTAGTGGCCGATGCGTTGGACGATGGCGTGCCCCGCATGGAGCCGACCACGATCATGCGACCGTGGCTTCAGTCGTTCTGGTATTCCGCCGGCCAGGTACGAGCCGAGATCGACGAAGCCGAGCAACGCGGCCTGGGCTGGATGTTGTGGAACGCCGGCGGGACCTTCATCGAGTCGTCGCTGCCCCTCGACGAGGAC
>JBFGCM010000030.1:0-35372 GCA_041581135.1 Acidimicrobiia bacterium | reverse complement strand
GTTGTTGCGGACCTCCACATCCGAGAGGATGAGCGTCCCGTTGTTGCGGATGCCTCCGCCGTTGGAGGCCTGGTTGTCTCGGACGACCACGTCGTCGAGCGTCAGCGTCCCCTCGTTGAGGATGCCGCCCCCGTTGACGACCGAGGTGCCGTTTCTGGCCGTCAACCCGGTCAGCGTCACGGTCGTGGCGCCGACCACGTGGAACACTCGGTCGAGGTCGGCGGCGTCGACGGTGGTCGTGGCTGCTCCGGCGCCGGTGAGCGTGAGGGTCTGGGTGATGTCGAGATCACCGCTGGAGGCATCGTCGGAGGCGCCCGCGATACCCAAGGTATAGAGACCGGCGGGAAGGGTGATGGCATCGGTGGCCGAGGCGTTCGCTTCTTGGATGGCGGCGCGGAGGGTGCACTCCGGGTCCGGACCGACGAAGTTGCCGGTGTCGCACGACCCGTCGCCGATGATCAGGTCGGGGTTGTCGGCGATGGAGTTGACCGCGAACGAGACCAGGCCCTCGACAGGGGGCCCGGCATGGGCAAAGGTGACCACGGCGATGGCGAACGCCGCAGCAGCCGCCAGCGTGCGCCGCACCGCCACGGGAACGAGCAGGCGGCGTACGTCATAGCCACGCCGCCTGGGGGGAATCACCGTCACCATGTTGAGGTGATCGGTCGTCAGGTGTGACTACTTGAAGTGGTTGGCGGGTGGTTAGGCGCCGCGCCAAGTGACTAGTGCGGACGGGTCACTTGCGCCGATCCGGCTCGGTGTACGGCGTGCTGGCCGACACCTCGAATCCGCCACCGGACGGAGCTCCCACCAGCCGGCTTCTCTCGGAGCGATCGACCGCCGATGGCGCCGCCAGCGGCACCGTCACATGGAAGTTGGTCCAGCCGTCCTCCCGGGTGTGGGACACCGACCCACCCATACCCTCAGCCAGAGCTTTAACGATCGACAGGCCCAGACCCACACCGCCGGGGACCACCACGGTGGTGCCCTGGTGGATGAACCGCTCGAAGAGTCGAGCCTGCAGTTCTTCGGGGATGCCGGGACCGTCGTCCGAGACCGTCCACATGTACATCGAGCCGTCTCGGCGCCCGCTGATCTTGATGGTGTCCCCACCGTATTTGCGGGCGTTCGAGACGAGATTCCGGATGACCTGCCGCTGCCGGAGCCGATCGGCACGCACCACCGCCGGCTTCACCTCCAGCCCGATTTCACTGCCGGTGCGCTGGAAGGGTCGCACCATCTCCAACGCCTCGTCGTGGGTCATCACCTGCTCCTGTTGGAACGTGAGGGCGCCGGCGTCGAGGCGAGCCGCCGTGAGCAGATCCTCCACCATGCGGGCCAGATCCGAGGCTTCGGTGGAGATCATCTCGGCCATCTCCCGGGTCGTCTCCGGGTTGACGTCGTCCTCTTCGATGAGCTGCGACAAGCCGTAGATGCTCGTCAGCGGAGTGCGAAGCTCGTGGGACGCGTTGGCCACGAAGTCGTCGCGCGCCTTCGACAACGTGCGTTCCGCTTGCAGCCGCACTTCGAGCTCGGCCTGCCGCTGCTGACGTCGCACCAGCTCGCGGTAGATCACGATGACCGCCAGCGGGATCATCAGTGCGACGAGGAATCGCGCAATGTCACCCATCCGGGCCATGAGGGCATCGGCGGAGAACACGGCGGCGAACTGACGCTCCCGCTCCTCGATGATCAGCTCGCTCAGCGCGAGGTAGTCGGCATCGAGACGGCTGAGCGAGATCCGGCGCGCTTCCTCCAGGTCGCCGGCGGCGAGCGCAGCGACCAGCTCCCGGCCGGTCGCGAGGTACGTCGTGTGGGCGGAGGCGAGCGCAGGGTCGAGCTCACCGGTGAACGCCCGCACATCCGCGAATCCCCCCTCGAGATCGTCCAGGGACTGGATGGCATCGGCGAGCGGATCGGTGTCCCCGGTGTCGGCGCGCAGATCGGCCTCGACGATGGCGAAGTGGACGGCGAACCCCAATTGGGCTTGTGCCGCCGTCGTCACCAACAGGGACTCGTCCGCGAGGTGCAACGACTGCGCTGCGGTGGTGATCCGGCGCGTGCCGGCAGAGATGGCAAAGACGATGGCGGACACCACCAAGAGGGCGAGGGCGATCACCGACGTGATCACCCAGGCCCGCCGTTGCCGGCGCTTATGTCGATTGCTCAAGGCGGTCGGCCGCTCCATGGCCTACTTCTTCGGCCCAAACCGGCACGGCGTTGAGCACTACCGTGTGCAAAAGGAAGCACCCTGGAATCGGCATCCAGAGTCTCACCTTCAAGTGAACGTTGAAACTAGCTGATGGTCACCCGGAGTGGGAACCGGAGCATGGCTCCCACGTGCTCGTCGGTCAGCTCCGTCTCGGCGAGGATGTTGCGCACCGAACCACCGGCGGCCCGGACCGATTCCGCCATCGCGTCCAACACGTCAGGCACCTCCCGCAGCGCCTCGCCACAGACCGAGCACAGCCCACGGCCCTCCACCGCCAGCCAACCGCAATCGCCGCACCGGGTACCGGGTTGGCTGTCCGACGCCTGGATGAACAACGTGTCGACGGCGCGCTGATTCACGGCATTCAGGGTCTGACGCACGCCCATCACCGCCGGCCCACCCGAAGCGGCGGTGTCGACCAGTCGCGACACAGAATCCTGTTCGGCCTGCTCTTCGAACGCGGCGATCACGGGGGTGACCCGCTCCAGCAGCGCACGTTGGCTGAGCGCGTGCGGGTCGATGGTGAAGGTGCCGGCGACGCGGCCGGAGAGGTCGGCATGAAGCTCCGAGATGAGCCCGTCTGCGTGATCGGCCACTCCCCCCACCACGACGCGGTCGAACGCGTCTGCCTTGAAGCGCTCGTACACCTCGGCCGCGGTGTCGCGGTAGTGGCGGTGTGCCACCTCGTCGGTGTGGCTGCGGACGCGCTGTTCCTCGTACCCGGCGAACCCGGCATAGTTGGCCTTGCGGATCTCCTCTTCCTCCAGGGAGCCGCCGGCGGAGAGCCTTCCCATGTGGTACTCGAAGAAGGAGGCCTTGCGCCGCTCCATGACGACCACCAGGTAGCGCTTGAAGTATTCGAGCATCGCGTCGAGTGGACGCACATAGGGGGCGAAGTCGACGACGGCGCGATCGCGTACCCGGTCGGGCAGGGCGATGTGCTCGTCGAGCCCGTGACCACCTGAGAGGAAGATGGCGAGACCTTGGCCCGTCTCTGGTTCGAATCGATCGACGCTGCTCAGCAGGTGATCGATGTCGCGGCGTAACGACATCTCCGCCTCGCGGGTGAGACCGTTGCGATTGTTCAGCCCGGCGATGAGATCCTTGACTCTCGCCGGCATCGAGCGCTGATCACCCGGTACCACTCCGAGATACAGCGAGAGGACGGGATAGGTCCCGCCCTCGAAGGCACGAATGCGGTCCACGGCGTCACGTGTCAGCACACATCCTCCTTGTCACAGAGTTGATCTTCAGGGTACCGCGTGGCTTCACGGCAAGCCGCGGCGCGTGGTCCGGAGGCTCCATCCCCTACACGCGAACGACCCGGCACGAGGCCGGGCCGTCACGCACCCCTTACTCCGCTCGACGAGGAGCCCGAGGGCAAATATCAGCTTAAAGGACCGACCAGGCACGTGGCCAGTGCGGCGTCGCTACTTGCCGGCCAGGACCTTGCGAGCACCGAGGCGTGCCCACCACATCACTGCGGCGGCCGCCCCCCATACGAGTATGGACACGATTTGAAACCATGAGGCACCGAGGCCGTCATCGATGGCGAGTGAATAGGCCAGGGCCACCGTCACCACGGTCAGCTGCAGGCTGCCTGCGGTCACGAAGATCGCTCTCCCCACCGGCCGAGCCAACACCAGGATGGCGGACACCGCCCACGACAGCAGCATCGCTCCCACCCAGCGCAATCCGCCGAGCCGGTCGGCCGTGGCGGACCGCACGCCGACGAGGTCGTAGAACTGTGCCGGGAACAGCAGCAGAACCCCATAGATCGCATTCACGGCGATGTACACAAGCATTGCGATGCTGAGCGTGCCTGCCGGATCGCGCTTGGGTTTCGGTTCGGCCGCTGCCGGGCTCGTCGCCGGGGCTTCGGCCGAGAGGTCCTCGAGGGGGAATTCATCAGCCATGCGCACACGCTAATCCACGGACGGACGTCTCGGAGAGCAACGATCGACACACGCGCAGACGCCCGGGCGGTCGCCCGGGCGTCTCTGTAGCTGCCGGCGGTGGCCGCGCCGGGCCATGCGCGCTAGACGATCTCGAGTTCCTCCACGATGAAGGTCACCGTATCGGTGGCCGAGTAGCTGCTGCCGGCGTAGCTGCCCGACACCGTCGCTGCGCTGGTGTGGACGCTCGCCGGAAGGGCGCCGCCATCGACGCGGCACTCGAACGACCCGCCGGGGGCAAGCGTCGCAACGCTGCAGTCCGGATTGGCAGTTGTCAGTGCACCGAAGACGTCATCGGTCACGGTGACGTCATCCATGGCGACGTTGCCCGTGTTGGTGACCACGAACCGGAAGATGATGTGCTCATCGGTGAACACCGCCTGGCCGTCGCCACCCTGCTCGAAGGTGGCACCGCCGTTGTTCGAGTAGGTCTTGTCGACAGCCAACTCAGGCCGTTCCATACCCACGAGCCCACAGGTCGTGACTTCCCGGCCCTCTTTGAACTTGGTGATCGAGTACCGATCCACCCGCCACGGGGACGCAAGGCTCGGGTCTGACGAGGCGCCGACCCCGTCGGGGAAGGCGTCGGAGCACGACACGTGAAGCTGCATCAGCTCCTCGCCGACCGCGAGGTACCCCTCGTTGCTCTTGCCCGTGTAGCCGAGCGGGTCGTCCGGATGGCTGGTACCGCTCAAGGGGCCGGTCATCTCTCCCGTCTCGATGTTGACGAACCAGAACGTGTACTCGGACCACTTGAGGGCGCCTCGCCTGGCCGAATCGGATCCCTGGCTGTCGTTGCTCGCCTCGTCGGCCTGACCCGCCGCAGTCCAGGCCTCCGCGTACCGGTCGATCGCCTGGGCGCGATCCCCGGCGGCCAGCTTCTCCTCGGCCTCGGCCATCTTGTCGAGTGCAGTTGCGGCATCGGCGCCTGCGCCTTCGATGGCATCGCCTGCGAGGGCCGCGTCGATGGTGACAAGTGCATCGATGGATGCATCCAGCACGGCGATCAGATCGGCGGATCCTCCGGGAGCCTTGGCGATGGCCTTCTCGAACTGCTCGACGGCCCTCTTGTCGGCCGTGAATGCATTCACGCCGTCATCGGACAGTGTGGAGTCGTCGAGCCACAGCTCCGCTGCGAGCCCCTCGGCCAAGTCAGCGAGTCCCTTGTCGAGCTGCTTGTCGACGCCCTTGTGGCCGGTGGGGAGCAGTTCGCCCACCGCGTCGGCCACCGCCTGCTTGGCGGGGAGATGGGCGGGATCTTCTTCGACGGTGCCTGTGTCGGCATGTGCGATCCCGCTGAGCAGCGCCACGGCGAGCATGAGCGCACCCATCGCCGCACCGATCGTGCGGGGTGAGCGGAGGGACTTCATCGGTGTCCTTTCTGGTCGGAGGAACTCGAACCGGCGGGCCCTGGAGGACCCAAGGACAGTGAATACCACTCTCAGTAGTCGGTCAACTGCTTCAGGGAGTCAATTGCGACCGGACGCGAGGGCTAGCCCGATCCGCAGGTAGTCACCAGATGCAGCGTCAGTCCAGGGACGTGTGCTGCCTCGCCGCCGACTCCATGCGCTGGGCATTCAGCCAATCCTGGAAGTCTTGCCGCGCCACACGCCATTCACGGCCGAACTTCACCGCAGGGAGGGTGCCCTCGCGAAGCAGTGTGGTGACAACAAACGTCGAAACGTTCATGTACTCGCAGATGTCTGCGACAGACAACCACTCTTTGCCAAGGTCGACGTTGATGGGTTCCATGCAGCCAAGCGTATGGCGTCGGAGCTGATGCGGCAAGGGAGCATGCGAAGAACCCAGAAGACCTTGCTTTGGGTTTCGCGTTCTCAGTAAGGTTGGCGTCAGACCTCGCTGGGTCGTTCTGCACGTAGGGGCATGTTGGGCGGAACGCACCGGAGGTTGTCGTGGAGGCCAGGTCCGAAACCGTCGCAGCACACCGCTTCGACGTGCGCCGCAGAGGGTACGACCGATACGAGGTCGACGCTGTGATGGCCAGAGTCACAGCTGCTCTGCGCCGTCACGAAGATCGCACCGCCCAGCTGGAGGAGGCACTCGACTCCGCCCGCCTGCAACTCGAGGCCTTCACCAAGATGGGAAAGGACGCCGCGCGGGAGCGAAACCGACTCCTCTTCGAAGCGAGGCGCGCCGCCGAGCACACCCGCCGCGTCGCCGAGAACGAGGCAGGAGAGATCTTGGGCCGCGCCCACCGCCACGACGTACGCGTGCGCCAGGCTGTCGAGGAGCTGGAGTCGGAGGCGACGAACGACGCAGCGCGCATGCTGGAAGAAGCGCGCTCCCGATCAGACCAAATCCGCAACGATGCCCGGGCGCTGGCCGAGGCTTCGCTCCACGAGGCACGCGCTGAGGCCAAGGCGATCATCGAGAGAGCGCGTACCGTTGCCGTGTCTCTTCGCTCGCACACGGCAGCCAAGACGGACAACCTCGCCCACCAGTCCGGCACGCTGGCCGTGGAACGCCTGGCGGCGGCGCGAGAAGAGGCGGCCCAGGTCCTCGCCGAAGCCCGATCGATCGCAGCACTGCTCGAGGTCGAGTCGCAGGAGACCGCGACGCGTCGGGTGGAGACTGCGCAACGAACTGCCACGTCGATCCTCACGGACGCGAGGGTCTTCGCCTCGCAGATCGTCGCCGACGCCCGGGCCGACGCAGCACACATTCGGCGGGGCCGAGAGCTCCCCGACCGCTCCGATCGCACGGTCATCGACCTCATCACATTTGCCGAACCTGATGCCCGTCGACGCCCCAACGAGAGCGCCTCGTAGTCACGTCACCTCGGCAACGATGGCGGCCGCCAGCCGACCGGCGGCGGGCGGCACGAGGTCCATGTAGAGCGACGGCTCGGTGAGTTCCAGCTCGATCACCTGTGGCCCGTCGGCGCCGTCGATGACGTCGACCCGCGAGTACAGATAGGGGCCGCCGGGGGCTGCTGCCAGCGCCGCCTCGGCGAGCTCCAGCTCGGCGGGGCTGGGCTCGACGGCTGCGACGGTGGCACCGAGATGGTGCTGGGCGCGGAACTCGCCCGGTGCCGGAGTCTTGAGGACGGCGTGAGAGTAGGCGCCGGCGAAGTGGACGATGGACAGCTCCCCGTCCTCGATCGCAGCCTGGTACGGCTGCACGACGGCGGCCCCCTCCAGGCGCGCGATGTGCGCTCGTGCCACGTCGGCGTCTCCGGTACGGATGAGCCCGATGGCGCTGTGGCCGACGAGCGGCTTCACGACCACATCACTCCAACCCTGGAGCGGATCCGCGGCTGCGAGCGATGACACGATGCGAGAGGGAACCACAGCCAGGCCGGTTGCCGCGAGATCGGCCGTGTAGTCCTTGGTGGTGTTCCAGTGCACCACCGCAGGCGGATTGCGGAGCCGGTCCCCCACCCGATCCGCCCACGCCACGAACTCGGGGAGACGTTTCGGGTAGTCCCACGTCGAGCGGATGACCACCAGGTCGAAGCGGGCCCACTCCATGGCTGGGTCGTCCCAGCGGACCACCTCGGCACGCACACCACGCTCGGTGAGTGCGGCGGAGATCAGATCCTCGTCGCCGGCAACGGCGGCCCAGGGGTGGGAGGACGTGGCAAGGGCAACGACCGGACCAGACATCTCGCGCTGCCGGGTCGGCTAGGCCAGCGTCTCGGCCGTCACGCCCTTCGGCTTCGTAGGCCGGCTCAGGATGTACCAGGAGATGGCACCGGCCAGGAGCACCAGCAACACGCCGACCCACAACCTGGTCACAGTGAGCGCGATGGTGATGCCGAACGTCAAGACGATCATGACGATGGCGGTCACCTTGGCGCGCATCGGGATGCCCAAGCCCGCCTGGTAGTCACGAATCGCCGGCCCGAACCGCTTGTTGTTGAGCAGCCAGCGGTGGAAACGCGCGCTGCCCTTGCTGAAGAAGAAGGCCGCGAGCAGCACTGGACCGGTGGTGGGAATACCCGGCACGACGACCCCGACGACTGCCACGGCGAGGCTCACGAACCCGAGCGCCGTGTAGACGACGCGGGCGGAGCGCCGGTGGGAGACGCGACTCATGTGTGCCTCCCCGCGGGCGTTTCCGTCGAGATTCGTGGTCTGACCGAGGGTGTGCGCCATGTGCCCGTACCCTAGGCACCTGCGGTTCCGACAAGGAGTCGGTGAAGGCGACAGAGGAGCCACGCCACATGCAGCCACCTGCCACGATGACATGCGTCGATTGCGGTGGGACCTGTCACCTGCTGACCTTCTTCCCCGAGGACGACCCGCCCCGACCCGGAGATGTGGCGGCCTATCGGTGCGAGGACTGTCTCGATCGCTGGGACATCGTCCTGGAGGATGACGACTACGCGCCCTGAGCGACCAGAGCCTGCCGGGCTCCGAGGGCTACTGTCGGAGCGTGCAGGTCTCGATCGTTGGATGCCACGCCGAGGGTGAAGTCGGCGACGTGATCGTCGGCGGCGTCGAGCCACCTCCCGGGGCCACCATCTGGGAGCAGTCACGCTGGATCGCCGCCGACCGGACCCTGCGGGACTTCGTCCTCAACGAGCCACGCGGTGGCGTGTTTCGCCACGTCAACCTGCTCGTACCACCGAAGCACCCCGAAGCGGACATGGGGTTCATCATCATGGAGCCAGAGCACACGCCCCCGATGTCCGGATCGAACTCGATCTGCGTCGCCACGGTGCTCCTGGACACCGGCATCCTCCCCATGACCGAGCCGGTGACCAGACTGACGCTCGAAGCTCCCGGCGGGCTCGTCGAGGTGGTCGCCGAGTGCCACGACGGCAAGGCCGAGCGCATCACCGTGACCAACGTCCCGAGCTTCGCCGCCGCGATCGATGCCACCCTCGAGGTCGACGGCCTCGGCACCCTCAACGTCGACACGGCATACGGCGGCGACAGTTTCGTGCTGGTGGATGCCGCCGCTCTCGGCTTCGGCCTCACGCCCGACGAGGCACGTGAGCTGGCCGCCGTCGGGGTGCGGATCACCCAGCGCGCCAACGAGCAGCTCGGCTTCTCCCACCCTGACAACCCCGAGTGGCGCCACATCTCCTTCACCCAGCTCGCAGGACCGCTCGAGCGCGACGAATCCGGCACCTTGACCATGCGCAACACGTGCGTCATCGATCCGGGCAAGCTCGACCGGTCCCCCACCGGTACGGGCCTCTCGGCCCGCATGGCGGCCTTGCACGCACGCGGCCACATGGCCGTCGGGGACCGCCTCGTGATGCGGTCGATCATCGACTCGGAGTTCCGCGGCACCATCACCGCCGAGACCACCGTTGGGGACCGGCCCGCCATCGTCCCCTCGATCTCGGGACGCGCCTGGATCACGGGCCGCTACGAGCACACGCTCGACCCCACCGACCCCTGGCCACGGGGCTACCGAGTGGCCGACACCTGGCCCCGGATGCCTCGTACAGATAGCGTATAAACACTCTTGTAAATCGCTAAATAACCTCATACACTCACGACAGAAGAGGTGGATCTGGGAGAGTGTGTGGTGGTGGACCCGTTGCGGCATCCCGACCTGGAAGGGGTGGGACGCAAACTGCGCCGACAGCTGCACGAGACGCTGGACGCCGAGCAGGCGGCGGCCCGTGAAGCGGCGCTGCGGCGACGTGGCCTGCGGGAGCGACTGCTGGAGGCGGCGGATCGGGGCGAACACGCCACCGTGAGCAGCACCGACGGGGAGCTCCATCAGGGCCGGGTCGTCGCCGTCGGTGTCGATCACGTCGTGCTCGACGACGGCACCTCTGAGCGATTCGTGACGTTCGGCCACATCGTCACGGCGGCGTTCCGATGATCGCTCGCCTCCTCGATCGGGTCGACGTGCAGACATTGACCGGCGTCGCCCTGGCTGCGGTGGCGGCCGCCCTCGTCCTGGTGATCACGCGTCCTCCGCACACGGTGCCGGTCCTGGTGGCCGCCCGCGACGTGGGAGCCGGGCAGCCCCTGGCCGCCTCGGACGTGTCGGTGCGCCGGGTGGATGATCCCTCCGGGCTGGTCACCGGAGACGCCCTCGGGGGCCTCGTCGACTGGACGCTCGCCACATCCCTCGCCGCCGGTGAGCCGCTGTTGCCCTCCCTGCTGCGGGAGCCGCAGCGGGCGGCGATGCCCGATCTCTTCGGCTTCTCGCTCGACGCCGACCATGCCGTGCTCGGCCGGATCAGCGGCGGCGACGCGGTCGACGTGTATGTGACGTGGCCGGTGGCGGCGGATGCCACCCGCATCACGGAGCGCATCGCCGAAGGGGTCCTCGTCACCGAGACCACGACGTTCGAAGGCGCCATAGGCGGCAACCGGATCGAGCTCCTCGTGGCGGTCGACGCCGACCTGGCCGCAGTACTCACCGCCGCCCTTCGCGGCGGTGAAGTGGACCTGGTGCGGGTGGGACCGTGAGGGTCGCCACCGTGCTCTCGGCTCGGGAGTGGGAGACCGAGCTCGTCACCGAAGCGCACACCTCAGCTTCCATCCGCTTGGTGCTCCGGGCCTACCGACCCCAAGACATCGACGACCGCGCCGACGAGATCGATGCCGTGGTCGCCGGGGCGGAGACGAGCTGGATCACACCAGCCGTCATCGCCAGATGGAAGCGGAGGGGTTTGGGCGTACTCGGGCTGCACCCACCCGCCGATGCGCCGGCGCGACGGCTTCTGGAGGACGGCGACGCCGATGCCGTGCTGGCGGACGACTCCGGCGCATCCGAGATCGTGCGCACCCTGCTGACGCTCGAACGGCGGGCTGCCATGACCCCCCTGGAGCCGCTCGGCACCGTCGTGGCCGTCACCGGCCCTCGCGGCGCACCGGGGCGCACCGAAGTGTCGTTCGGTCTCGCCTGGCTCTGGAGCAAGCGACGCAGCACGGTCCACATCGACCTCGACCTGGCGGCACCGGCCATGGCGATCCGGGCAGGCCTCCCCCCTCGACCCCACCTCGGTGACGCAGCCGAGGCCCTCCGGCACGGCGGTCGCCTCGATCCTCACACCGTGCACCGCCTCGGATCGCTCCGGCTCGTGGTGACAGCGGCGCCCTCCGACGCTCTACGGCTCCCCCTTGGCATCGGCGACGAGGTCATCGGCGCCGCCGCAGACTCATTCGACATCGTCGTGCTGGACGTGCCGTCCGAGGACCGAGCCACCCTTAAGGCAGCCGACGCCACCTTCGTCGTGGCCGAGGCCTCCTCCATCGGCATCGTCCGGGCCGCATCCCTGCTCGCCGATTGGAAGGGCGCCACACCTCACGTCGTGCTCAACCGGGTCGTGGGGGCCGAGGCCGCGGCCACCAAGGCGGCCCTACGGCAGTGGACCGGGAGCGATGCGGTTGCGTGCGTGCCGTACCGGCGATCGATCCGCTCGGCGGCCATCGCAGGGCGGTCACCGGACCGTGCCCTGCTACGGCCGCTGCGACATCTGGAGGCCCGGCCATGACGGCGGCGACACCCGAACGGTATGGCTTCCTCACCCCGTTGCTCGCCGATGCGACGGTCGAGGAGATCATCGTCCTCGGGGGCAGTCGCACGTTCGTCGTGCGCGATGGACGCAAGGAGCTGCTGTCCGATGTTGCCGACGTGGCGACGGTGCGCCGCATCGCGGATCAGTTGCTGCACGGCTCGGGCCGGCGCGTCGATCTGGCCAGCCCCATCGTCTCGGCCCGCCTCGAGGACGGCAGTCGCGTGCACATCACGGGACCGCCGGTGACGCGGCCCGAGCACCTCAACATTCAGATCCGCAAGTTCGTCCTGAGGTCGCAGCGTCTGTCGGACCTCGTCGAAAGCGGATCGCTGACGGCGGCTGCGGCTTCCTTCCTCACCTCGGCCGTCGAGTCCGACCAGACCATCCTCGTGGCGGGTGCTCCCGGAGCCGGCAAGACGACACTGGTCAACTGCCTGCTCAACGAGGTGCATCCCGACCAGCGGGTGGTGACCTGCGAAGAGGTGTTCGAGATCAGCGCCGAGCTGCCGGACATGACCCAGATGCAGACTCGGGAGGCGGGGCTCGATGGCGGGGGCGCCATCACCCTGCGTGATCTGGTGCGGGAGGCGTTGCGCCAGCGGCCGGACCGCCTCGTCGTGGGTGAGGTGCGGGGTCCCGAGGCTCTCGATCTGCTGATGGCGCTGAACGCGGGGTGCTCCGGTCTCGCCACCATCCATGCCAATTCGGCTGCCGACTCCCTCGAGAAGCTCGTCAGCTACGGCATGCTGGCCGGGGAGAACATCGGCTCGGCCTTCCTCCGCCGGACCATCTCTCGCGTCGTCGACGTGATCGTGTTCCTGCGTCGGGACGCCGATGGTCGGGCCGTTGACCACATCGCCTGCCTCGCCAACCAGTTGTCCGACGACGTGTGCTCCTCGGTGCCGGTGTTCGAGACCCGCAGCGGCGGCCTGGTGGCCACCGGCCTACGTCCGCCCGATCGGCGCGCGTCCTGATGCGGGGCTTCGCCGTGCTCGCCGCCGGTGCCTCTGTGTGGGTGCTGCGCGCCCGCCGCAGCCGTCATCTGCCCAGCCTGTCGCTGCGCGCCGCGGCCAGACGGCTCCGTCCCCCACGCTGGGCGATGTGGAGCCTCAGTGCCGGTGTCGGAGGGGGCGCCGCCGGACTCGGGATCTCGAACGTACCGATCATCGGTAGCGCGCTCGCCGCCATGGCGGCAACCGTGCCCTACGTGTTCGCCACGTCCAGGATGGAGCGGCACCGCCAAGCGGTCACCGCCGCATGGCCCGACTTCATCACTCTTCTGCGCGGTCAGCTCGCGGGCGGCGCTCATCTGCCGGCGGCGTTCGTCGCGGCCTCCGAGACGTGCCCGTCCGGCCTCGCGGCGGCAGTGCAGGCGGCGGCAACACGTATCCGGGCCGGAGCGGACTTCGTGGTGGTGGTCCACAACCTTCGTATCCGGCTCGCCGACCCTGTGGCCGATCGAGTGCTCCTGACCCTCATCCAGGCGCACCGCTCGGGCAGCAGGCGGGTGAGCGAGCTGCTGGGCATGCTCGGCGTGTCGGTCGCCGACGAGCTTCGGCTGCGAGGCGCCCATCACGCGGCCATGACGCAGCAACGGCTCACTGCCCTCGTGGCGCTGGCTGCGCCGTGGGTGTTGCTCCTGCTGACGGCGGCCACCAACCCCCAGGCTCGGGAGGCCTATGCCACCGGTCCGGGTCCCTTCATCATCGGGGCCGGTGGGCTGGCAACGGCACTGGGCTTCTGGCTGGCGCACCGGACGGCGCGCTTGGGGCAACCCGCCCGGGTGTTCACATGACGGTGTTCGTTGCCGGTCTCGCCGCATTCGGGGTGTTCCTCGCCGTGTCGCGTCGGCCGCTGACCCCACTCGACCGCCGGGTGGCTCGGCACGTGGTCCCGGTCGCGGTGGCGCCGACGGCACCTGCTGAGACGTCGCGCCGCTCGGAGCAGGCTGGGTACACCTGGTCCATCATCTCGGCGCGAGTCCGCGGCGCGGCCGCCATGGTCGCCGGAGTCTTGGTCGGACTGCTCCTCGCTCAGGGCGATCTGGTGCCCGGGGCGGCGGGCGGTTCCCCCATCGGGCTCGGCATGCTCGGCGGCGCTGCCGGCGGCCTCGCGTTCTCGATGCACCTCTCGTCGCGGCAACAGCAGCGGGCCCGCCGCCTCCGTCACGAGCTGCCGGTCGTGGCCGACAGCCTCGCCCTCGGGATACTCGCCGGGGAGTCCGTCAGTGGGGCGATCCGCGGTTTCGTGGATGAGGCCGCCGGCGTCGCCGCATCCGAGCTGGGAGCAGTGCTCGACGCGCACGGCGCAGGGGCCGATCTGACGGCTGCACTCACCGGCGCCGGACGGCGAACCGCTCACCCGGACGCCCGGCGCCTGTACGCGTTGCTCGGAGCCGCCCACGTCACCGGGGGACGTCTCGCCGACGCGCTGGCCGAGCTGGCAGTCGACCTGCGGGCCGGCATCGCACGGGACATCACAACGGAGAGCGGACGCCGGGCGATCACCGCTCACGGCCCGATCCTGGCACTGATGGTGCCGGTGACCCTCCTGTTCCTCATGTTTCCGGCCATCGCCGGTCTTCGGAGCCTGGCCCATGGATGACGTCGTTCGGCCACGGCGGGGCCGTGGCCCCGAAGCGAAGGGAGAAGCACATGCGACACGACGAACGCGGCGCGACCACGGTGGAGTGGCTCGGCCTGGCCACCATTGCCGTGCTGGTGGTGGCAATGCTGTTACCACAGGTTCGCTCGGCTGCCGCTCAGATCTGGTCGAGCATCGTGGCCGAGCTGTCCACGCTCGCCTGAGCGATGGGGGCAGCGCCACACTCGAAGGCATGGCCGCCATGGCAGTGACGTTCGTCCTGTTGATGGTGTTGGCGCAGGCCGCGCTGGCGGTCACCGCCCGCAATGCGGCCACGGCCGCGGTTGCAGCGGCGGCGCGGCAGGCGGCAGTCGCAACCGCCGATCCGGATGCCGTCGAGGCGCGGCTCCTCGCTGCCCTCCGGGCCACGGTTCCCGGTGCCGGCCCCGACATCCACACCAGCGTGGTACCCGGTGCGGTTACCGTCACGGCAGCGGCATCGTTCCGGTGGTCACCCCCCGGACCGGTGCTCGTTCCCATCGATTTCTCGGTGGAGGCCACGTACCCCCGCGACGTCCCCCCGTGAGGCGCGTGCCCGCCGACCTCGGCAGCGCCCTGCTCGAGGTGCTGTTGGTCGGCGCCCTGGTGTGTGTCGTGTTGGTGCAGATCCTGCTGGGCGCCGGTGCGATGCTGGCGGCACGCGAAGCGGCGGCCGCCGCCGCCGAGCGGGCCGCCACCTGGACGGCTCGGTACGGCACGGCCCAGGAGGCACCCGGCATCGTCCGGGAGATCCTGCCCGAGGCGGCGGTTGCGGTCACCGAGCACGGCGAGCGCATCACGGTGGAGGTGCGCACGTCCGTGGACGTCGCCGGCCTCGTCGGCGTGCCGTACGCCGAGGTGGCGGCGACCCGCACGGCGGAGATCCCGCCACTGCGCAGCGGACGATGAGCGAACGGGGTTCGGCGCTCCCCTCGGTGATGGCACTGGTCGTGGCCGGCCTGCTGCTCATCGGGGTCGCCATCGACCTCGGCCGGTGGGCCGGCACCTGGCGCAGCGTGTCAGCGGCGGCCGACGCCGGGGCCCGGGCCGGGGCCGGCCATGTGACGCCGGACAGCCTGTATTCGGGCGGTGCCGAGGTGGACATCGAGGCCGCCACGGAGGCGGCGCGTGCCACCTCGCTCAGCGGGGCGCCATCCGGGCGCACGGCCCAGGTGCGCGCCGACGCCACACAGGTGTGCGTGGTGGTCACCGACGTCCACCTACCCGGGTGGCTGCGCGCCGTGGGGGTGCAGCCGACGCCTGTGACGGCCACTGCCTGCGCCGCTCCCGGGCGCGGCTGAGTGTGCCACCGCCCACGGCTGACCTGTCGGGCGGAAATCGGCTAGCTTCACGGGCCTATGACGGCGGTCGAGCGGACACGGTGGATCAGGCCTGACGGGCCGGACAAGGTCACGGGATCCGGCCGGTACGTCGCCGACCTCAGTCTTGCCGGCATGGCGACGGCCAAGTTCTTGTATGCCGGCATTCCCCATGGCCGCATCACCGCCGTCGATGTGACCGCGGCGCGTCGACTCCCCGGCGTTTTCGCCGTGCTGACCCACGAAGACGTTCCGGATGTCTTGTTCGGGTCCGTGGCCGACCGACGTCTCTTCGCCAAGGACGTGGTGCGATTCGAGGGCGAGGTGGTGGCGGCGGTGGCCGCGGTCGATACCGTAACCGCCCAACGCGCCCTCGACGCCGTCGTCGTCGAGTACGAGCCGCTCCCGGTCGTCGACGATCTCGAGGCGGCACTCGCCGACGGATCACCACTGGTCCACCCGGAGTGGGAGAGCTATGACGGAGCGCACGCGGTGCGGGACGGCAACGTGTGCTCGTACTCGTCGATCGAACGGGGGGACGCCGACGCCGCACTCGGCGACGCCGATGTCGTGGTGACCAGCGAGTTCGTTGCCGACGCCTCCCACGCCGTTCCCATCGAACCTCGTGGCATCGTCGCTCAGTGGGAGGGCGACCGGGTCACCATCTGGTCCTCCACCCAGGTCCCGTTCCAGGCGCGAGCCGGTGTGTGTCAGACGCTCGAACTGCCCACCAACAAGGTGCGGGTCATCGTTCCTCATCTGGGCGGGGGTTTCGGCGGCAAGTGCGGGTTCCACTACGAAGCCCACGTTGCGGCGCTGGCACGGCTGGCGCGGCGTCCCGTCAAGCTCGTGTTCTCCCGCCGCGAGGAGTTCATCGCCCCCGACCGGAGACGGGAGGGCATGCTCATACGCATCACCACCGGGGTGAGCGAAGACGGGAGCATCGTGGCGAGGAAGGGCAGGCTCCTCCTCGACAACGGCGCGTATGCAGCTGACGCCGATTTCTTCCCCCAGCTCGCCGCCATGCACCTGGCCGGCCCCTACAAGATCCCCGCCGTCTCCATCGAATCGTCACTCGTCTACACCAACCGCCAGCCGTCGGGCTCGGTGCGCGCCCCCACCGCGCCCCAGGCGTGTTGGGCGGTCGAGTCCCACACCGACGAGCTCGCCGCCGCCATCGGCATGGATCCCGTCGAATTCCGTCGCCGCAACGCGCTGTCCTCCGGCGACGTGGGGGTGGTCGGCCAGACCTACGGCGACATCGGCCTCCGCGACTGTCTCGAATCAGCCGTGGCCGACGTCGGCTACGGCGCCGAGCTTCCCGCCGACGA
This sequence comes from Acidimicrobiia bacterium, assembly GCA_041581135.1. Lineage (GTDB taxonomy): Bacteria > Actinomycetota > Acidimicrobiia > Spongiisociales > UBA5794 > JBFGCM01. The sequence continues at coordinate 18,477 of JBFGCM010000030.1, read as the reverse complement.
GGCCATCGGCGTCGCCGTCGGATGGTGGCCGAGCTTCCCTGGTCCATCCGGGGTGTACGTGAAGATCGACGACGACGGGGTGGGCCAGATCATCACCGGAGCCCAGGAATGCGGCACAGGAGCGGTGATGACATTGCCGCAGCTGGTGGCCGGTGAGCTGGGCATGGAACCCGCGGACTTCGAGCTCGTCTACCAGGACACCAGCGCGGCCCCCTATGACGTGGGGGCTACCGGTAGCCAGACGCTGCTCAACAACGGTCGGGCAGCCCTGGGGGCGGCACGGGAGCTCGCCCGCCAGCTCAAGGATCTCGCCGCGGAGCAGCTGGAGGCGGCAGCAGACGACATCGTGCTGGAGCACGGCAAGGCCTCGGTGGTCGGCTCGCCGGACTCGTCCGTGTCGATCGTTGAGCTCGCATCGATCGCCGCCGGCCAGGACCTGCTGCTGGCCCATGGCTCCAGCGAGGTCATCGAGAAGCCGGAGCTCGTCGGCTCCGCCTGTGTGGGGGACCAGGGCGTGGCGGCCTGGGCGGCACCCCAGTTCTCGTGCCATGCGGTGCGGGTACGCCTCGACAGAGACACCGGCGTCGTTCGGGTGCTCGACGTGGCCACTGCGCACGATTCGGGCACCATCATCAATCCCGTTGGGGCGTTGGGCCAGGTCGAGGGTGGCGTGATGATGGGTATCGGCCAGGCGCTCACGGAGGGCACGGCCTACGCCGACGGCCGGCAGCTCAACCCCGACCTGCTCGACTACAAGCTGCAGACCACCGCCGATGCCCCGGAGATCACCACCCGATTCATCGAGGTCGACACCCCCGACGCCGGGCCGCACGGCGCCAAGGGCCTGGCAGAAGCACCGAACGTGGCGACGGCGGCCGCCATCGCCAATGCGGTGAGCCGGCTGGTGGGCGTTCCCATCCGACAACTGCCGATGACGGCGGAGCGGGTGTGGATGGCGATGCACCGGTGAGCTTCGTGATCGCGCTCACCGTGGAGCAGGCGTTGGAAGCCCTCACGACGGGAGCGCGACCGATCGCCGGGGGCAGCGATCTCGTGGTCGGGGTCCGCCAGGGCAAGCATCCCCTGCCGGAGTCCCTCGTAGCGATCGACCGCATACCGGAGCTGCTCGAGATGGAGGGCACCGGCGACGGCCTCCGCATCGGCGCCGCGGTGAGCCACGCCACACTCGAACACGCTGCGGAGGTCGTCGGCGGCTACACCGCCATTGCCGACGGCGCCGCCCTGGTGGGATCGCCCGCCACCCGCAACGTCGGCACCATCGGCGGCAACATCATGAACGCATCACCGGCGATGGACCTCGGGGCACCGCTCATGGTGCTCGACGCCATGGCCGAGCTCCGGTCCACTGCGGCGGCGCGCCGGGTCTCCATGACCGAGCTGTGGACCGGCCCCGGCGAGACGTCGGCGGCGCCAGACGAGCTGTGCATTGCCGTCACCCTGCCCTCGCGGCCCCCGCGATCCGGCAGCGCCTACGTGCGCCTCGAGTACCGGCGGGCGATGGAGATCGCCGTGGTCGGGGCAGCGGCGTCCGTGACGCTCGACGACCACGACGCGGTCACCGACCTCGCCATCGCGCTCACTGCCGTGGCGCCGACGATTCTCGCCATCCACGACACCGACGGGCTCCTTGGCCGCCCGGCCGACACGATCCTCGACGACGTCGCCACACTGGCATCCGAGCAGGCGTCCCCCATCGCCGACCTCCGTGCCGGCGACGCCTACCGCCGGCAGATGGTGGCCGTGATGGCGCGCCGCGCCGTCGCCGCCGCCGCCGGTCGGGCGCGGGGCGACACCATCGGCGTCCCGGTGAATCGCAGCACAGGGGTGGGAGCCGCCCGATGATGATCACCCTCACCGTCAACGGCGTCGACTACTCGGTCACGGTCGATGCGGGGCGCAACCTGCTCAGCGTGATCCGGGACGAGGTGGGCCTCACCGGCACCAAGGAAGGATGCGACGACTGCGAGTGCGGGGCGTGCATGGTGCTGGTCGACAGCCGCCCGGTGAACTCCTGTTCGTACCTGGCGGCACAGGCGCAGGGTCGCGACATCACCACCGTGGAAGGCCTCGGAACCGCCGATGCGCTCCACCCCATCCAACGCGCGTTGCTGGAGGCAGGCGGCGTGCAGTGTGGCTTCTGCACACCGGGCATGATCATGTCGGCTCATGCGCTGCTCGAATCGAACCCGGCGCCGACCGATGAGGACATTCGGATCGGCCTGTCGGGAAACCTGTGCCGCTGCACCGGGTACGCCCGAATCCTTGCGGCCGTCGCCCAAGCCGCCGCCGAGATCCGCTGACGAAGGGGGCCGCGCCCGAGGCGCGACCCCCTGGGAATCGTCAGATCACGTCGAGCGTGACGAGCACCGTCTGCACCGGGTTGAGCGGATCGTTGCTGCCGATCCGCAGCTCCGCCACATAGGTGCCCGGGACGAGGCCGGTGGCATCGACCGCCACGGCGAGGTCCTGGGACACTCCCGGATCGATCGAGCCCTCCGTGGGGTCGACGCTGAGCCACGGCGCATCCTCGAACGGGACGATCTCGCCATGCCCGGCATCGGGCGCCCAATCGGACTGCTGCTCGAAGTCGCCGGCCCACATCGCCACGTTGATGGTGCCGTCCTCGGTGGGTCCGAAGACGTCCACCGGGAACACCACGGTGTAGCTCTGGCCGTCCTCGATCACCTCGGGCTCGGCCACGACCTCGAAGTCGTCGCTGACGATCACGACGAAGCCGTCCGGAGCCGGGAAGAAGTCGGCGAAGAACTCGAACCCGACGTCCTGCTCCGGCAGGCCACCGAACTCCGGCGCCGGGATCCCTGTCTCCGGGTTCTGATCGATGTCGAAGAACACCAATCCGACGGCCTCATCCATCACGGTGTCCTCGCTGAAGTTGATGGTGAGGGTCAGCAACCCCGCATCCACCCCGGCATCGACGGACACCACGTCGACCACGCCGATCGCATCGCCCGCCGGATCGTCGATGATGGTGACCACTTCACCGGCGTACGCCGCCGAGCCACCGGCGGGAGCCGGGAGATCCGCCATGAACGATCGATCCGAGTCCCAGATCAACGCCGTGCCATCTGGGCCGGTGGGTACCACCACCTCAGGCGAGGGTGCCTCGAGCACGTTCTCGACCACGGTGAAGTCCACCGGCAACACGCCGACACTGTCGAGCACCACCGTACCGCTGTCGGTGCCTCCGGCCTCGAGCGTGAAGCTCAGCTCGGACGGGCTCACGTGGAGCAATGGAATGACCGGTGTCAGCGCGAAGTCGGCTGTGGTCATCAGGCCGGGTTCGATGGTGACATCGGTCTCGAGCGTCACGTATTCGTCGGCGCCGATGGTCGCCGGCCATGTGCCGGCGGGCCCGACGAGCACATAGTGCCCGTCGGAGTCCGTCTCGGCGAGCAGGTCGAGCGGTGATCCTCCGAACTCGGAGGCCACGGCAACCTCGGCACCACGGATCGGCTCACCGGTCACCTCGTCGGTGACCGTGCCCTCCACCACGCCGAAGTCGTCCGGCATCGCCACCTCGAGGCTCACCGGGACGGTGACGCGAGGAGTCCGCGGAGCATTGCTGACGATCACCAGCTCGGCCTCGTAGGTTCCGGGCAACGTGTCGGGGCCACCGAGCAGCACCTCCACGTCCACAGACTCGCCGGGCTCGACGATGCCCGACACCGGTTCCGCCTGGATCCACGGGGCATCACCGAAGGCACTGATCTCGCCGTGCCCGACGTCCGGCGCCCAATCGGTCGGACCGAAGAAATCGCCGAGCACCATCGCCGTGTTCACTCCATCTCCGAGGTCCTCACCGAACGCCTCGGCCGGCACGTCGAAGGCCAGGCTCTGGCCATCGGCGACGACCTCGACCTCGGCGACGAGTTCGAACTCGTCGCTGACGATGAAGACGATGCCTTCAGACGAGGCGAACATGTCGGCGAAGAAGTCGACGCCAACCGTCTGCGTCGGCAAGCCGAACAGCTCCTGCGGATCGAGGCCGGTGGCCTCGTTCTGGTCCGTGTCGAAGAAGATGTAGCCGGCTACCTCATCGACGGGCGAGCCGTCGGTGAAGTTCACCCGTATCGACAGGTCCTGATCGTCGAGGCCTCCTTCGACCACCGTGATGTCGACCGAGCCTTGCGCGTCGCCTTCGGGATCGTCGATCACCGGTGCCAACACCGCCGTCAGATCAGGACCACCCGAATAGATGGTGACCGCCGAGCGGTCATAGTCCGGCTGGCTCCACCCGGCGTGGGCCTGCGCATAAGCCGCCAGCGCGGCCGGGGGCAGGGTGGGCGGCGTCACTCCGAAGTCGCGCTCGAACAGCTCCCACTCCAGTGGCACCTGACCGGTGTTCTCCAGTGTCAACGTTGCGTTCGCGGTCTCACCGAAGTCGACCGCCGCGGCGATCGCATCGGGCGAGAAGCCCAATTCGGCAGCGTCGAGCACGAAGTCGACCCTGGCGTGGCGCCGCAGCGACACGTCGGCTTCGGCCGATGCGTAGTCATCGGCCTCCGCCGTCAGCTCGTAGTCGCCGGGCAACAGGGCGAGGGTGTACATCCCGCTCTCCCCCGTCGTGGCCGAACGCCCGCCTGGCTGGGCGGTGATGGTGGCGCCCTCGACGGGCAAGCCGTCGTTGGCGTTCGTCACCGTGCCTTGGACGCGACCGACGTCTACGACGCTGTACCGCCATGCGGTCTCCGGACCGGCCACCGGCTGGTTGAACCCGAACTGGAAGGCATCCACACCGCGCCGCCGCTCGAGGCCGATGGTCGCATTGCTTCCGTTGCCCAGGTTGCCGATGTCGTCTGCGTACAGGATGTCGATGGTTCCGTCCCGCCACAGCTGGATCTGGAAGCTGCTACGTGAGCTGCTTCCCAACTGCGGGATGTTCTCGTATTCGATCACGAACCGGTCCGGATACCGGTTACCACTGACCAACACTCGGGTTTCGTCGTCGACCCAGAGATCGTCCCACAACGCATAGATTGCATTGTTCGGCGGATCCGGATCCGGGATCGGCGTATTGAAGAACGGGCTGAAGTCGGCGGACCGCGTGAAGCTCACATACCCGTTGCTGCTGATGAACACCCGGCTGTTGGGCCGCCCGTAGAACGGGAAGGTGAAGGGCAGCTTGACCTCGACCTCGATGTCGTCGGCGAAGCGGGGGAAGCGCACCCGCCGCTCGGCGTCGAGCCAGTCGAATGGGATCGCGTTGCACACGTGGCCGAACGAGTCGACCTTGCGTACCAGCTCGAAGTTCACCGTGGTGTCGGCCGTGAGCTCCACATCCGCCGACGCCATACCCAGGCAACCGCCGGCACCCGCCTCGAGCGTGTAGCTCCCCAGCGGCAGCGTCAACGAGTAACTCCCGTCGGCTCCGGTCACGGCAGGCGCCACTGGCGTGCCCAGTGCCTTCACCTGGGCTCCCTCGACGGCGGAGCCGCCGGGGATTGACGACACACTGCCGGTGATGGTGGCCTCAGGGGCCCGCTCCATCGCGATGTCGAGGATCGTCGCCTGGTCCACCACGACGTCCACGCTGCCGGCGTCGGTCGGCAGATAGGCGAACGCCGTGGCGCTGACGTCGTACGTGCCCTCGACGAGGAACATCTTGTAGGTGCCGTCGGTTCCCGACGCACCGGTGATCACCCGCTCGCCGTCGTCGGCGGAGATCTTGGCGCCGGCGATCGGATCGCCGGTGCCGGCATCGGTGACGGTGCCCTCGAGCGTGCCACCGGTGGCAACCAGCGCGATGGCCGCCAGGGCATCCACCCGGCCCTCGCCGTACACGTTGTTCGGGTCACCGTCGGCATCGCCGCCGCACGACAGGTCGATGATGTCCATCGCCGTCTGCTTGATGGCGCCGAACGAGTCATCGATCTGCCCGATCAGGTCGGGACTGGCCGACATCATCAGGGCCAGGGTCCCCACCGTGTGTGGCGTCGCCATCGACGTGCCACTGAACGCGGCGTACCCGTTCCCGGGGACGCTGGAGACCACATCCACCCCCGGCGCCGAGACGTCCGGGTTGATCTTGCCGAACGCAGACGGGCCACGACCCGAGAAGTCGGCGATCACGTCGTTGATGTCGGTGGCGCCGACGCTCAGCACCTCGTTGTAGTCGCCGGGCGAACCACCGGCCTCACAGAAGGGGCCGGGGTTGCCGGAGGCGAACACCGGGAGGATCCCGGCAGCACGCCAGGCGTTGACCATGTCGAGGAAGAACGGATCACCGGGACCGCCACCCCAGGAGTTGTTGACGACGTGGGGCGCCTTGGAGGGATCCGGGTTCTCCCCGTTGAGGTCGGTCGGCGTGATGAAGAACTCACCGGCCGCCATCAGCTCGCTCTCGCTGCAGAAGAACGGACCGCAGCTCACCGACATCCACTGCGCGTCCGGGGCCACGCCGATGTCCGGCGCAAACGGGCCGGGCCCGTCGCCGCCGACCATCGTGCCCATGGTGTGGGTGCCGTGACCCAACTCGTCGCAGGGCTCGTCGGAGCCACAGATGCCGGTGGCATCGAAGAAGTTGTAGTTGTGGTCGAACGTTCCGTCGCCGTTGTTGCCGCGATAGCTGTCTACCAGCGCCGGATGGTCGTACTGCACGCCCGAGTCCAGGCTGCCCACGACGACACCGGCACCGGTGATGCCGAGCGCCCACACGTCGTCGGCGCCGATGCGATCGACACCCCACTCTGGGTCACCGACCAGTGCCGCGGTGGCCGTCGGTGCCTCGGCGGCCGGCCTCTCCGCCACTGGTTGCATCATCTCGTAGCTCTGCTCCGGCCGGACCTTGAGCACCCCCGGCAGGGCCCGCAGCTCGGCAGCGAGATCGGCCGTGCCCTCGACCACGATCACGTTGCGCATCCAGAACGCCTCATAGGAGGCCCCTGGTGTGGCCCTCACCAGGTCGATGGCCTGGCCTTGGGAGCGGGATGCGGTGCGCTGCAGGGCGTCCGCCACTGCACGGGTTCGATCCGCCCGATCGGTGATCGATCGAGCGAAGCTCAGATCGGCGCGATCGACGAACTCGACCACCCAGGCGGTGGTGTCGTCGATCTCAACGACCGTCCCCACATCGGCTGCCGCCGGATCTTGGGCGCCGGCCACCGCACTGAGCTGGGTGAGCGCCGTTACGAGCGCCACCACCAAGAGAAACACCTTGCGAGACACGAGAGCCTTCCCTCCCCCGGGCTAGTGCCCGGATCTCTCGTGAGGCGCGCCCATCGCGCCCCACACCGCGCGACTCTGCTGCTACCTCCAAACTATCGCATGACACCGCGCTCTGTCGCTTCACGCGGCGCTTCTCTCAGCCGTCGAGTGGCGTCGCGTTTACCCTCGACTTCATGGAATTCGACATCGACTTGTCATTGCGCCGAGTGGTCGTCGGGTTCCGTGTCGTCGGTGCGGTGTGGCTCGCGATCCTCGGCGTCGTGGCCCTCGCCTCGAGCGAGGAGGCCGACCGGCCGGCCATCATCATCATCACCATCGCCGCCACCTCGGCGTGGGCGGCGCTCACCGTGTGGCTCCACTTCAACCGGGCCGACACACTGCGCAACCCTTGGTTCCTCGTGGCGGACGTCGCCGTGGGAGCCGGCGCCCAGGTCGCCCCGATCGCTGCCGGGTCCACTCAGTTCGCGGGCGGCTACCCCTTGTCCTCGGTGTTCCTGGTCGTATACGGCGCCGGAGCGGTGGCAGCGCTGGGGGCCGCCGTCGTGTTGACGATCGTCACCAGCTATCGCCAGATCATCACGCGAGGGCTCGATCTCACCTCGGCTTCGGCGAACCTCGTCGTCTTCGTCTTCTCGGCCGCCTCGGCGGCATGGGCGTTCGGCATCATGCGCCGCGCCGACGCCCGCCGGCAGGCCGCCGAGGCGGCGATGCGGACCGCCCAAGAGGCTCGTACCCGGGCCGAGGAGCGCTCGGACATGGCCGCCCACCTCCACGACTCCGTACTGCAGACCCTTGCCCTCATCCAGCGGCAGGCCGATGACGGGAGACAGGTGAAGACGCTCGCCCGCCAGCAGGAGCGCGAGCTACGCGAGTGGCTGTTCGGTGGTTCGACCCCGGCGCCGGGGCATCTCGTCGACGAGGTCCAGGCGATGGCGGCGGACATCGAGCGCCGGTACGGGGTAGAGATCGATGTGGTCGCCGTCGGTGACTGCGAGCTCACCGAGGAGCTTCGTGCTCTGGTGCGGGCCACCGGCGAGGCCACGACGAATGCGGCGCGCCACTCCGGCGACGACAATGTGTCGATCTACATCGAGACGGCTGCCGACACCGTTACGATCTTCGTCAGAGACCGGGGTGCCGGCTTCGACATGGAGCAGGTCGGCGCCGACCGTCACGGGCTCGACGAGTCCATCGTCGGCCGCATGCAACGCCACGGAGGCACTGCGGTGGTCAGGACCGATCCGGGACAGGGAACGGAAGTCGAGTTGAGGATGTCACGATGAGCGAATCGGCTCCAGATGCCATCCGGGTGTTCATCGTCGACGACCACGACCTGTTCCGTGCCGGGGTCCGGACCGAGCTTCCGGACACCATCGACGTCGTCGGCGAGGCCAGCGAGGTGGAAGCCGCCATCGAGCTGATCGGTGAGCGGGTCCCCGATGTCGTCCTGGTCGACGTACACATGCCCGCCGGGGGCGGCAAGGCCGTCATCGAGGCGGTCACCGCGGACCATCCCGAGGTGCGCTTCTTGGCCATCTCGGCGTCCGATGCGGCCGAGGACGTAGTGGCCACCATCCGCGCCGGCGCCCGCGGCTACGTCACCAAGACCATCTCGGCGGCCGACCTCGCCGCAGCCGTCCACCGCGTGGCCGGCGGCGACGCGGTGTTCTCACCGCAGCTCGCCGGATTCGTGCTCGATGCGTTCTCTTCGGTCGCCGTCGCCGACATCGACCCTGAACTCGACCAGCTCACCAAACGTGAACGCGAAGTGCTCCAGCACATCGCCCGGGGGTACACCTACAAGGAAGCCGGCGAACGGCTCTTCATCTCGGTGAAGACCATCGAAACGCACGTGTCCTCGGTGCTGCGGAAGCTCCAGCTCTCCAACCGCAACGAGCTGACCAAGTGGGCCGCCGACCGCAAGTTGATCTGAGCGGGCGAATATCGGTGCTACGCTTCCCGGCAGCGCCGGATTTGATCCGTCAGCTTGCGGGCGCTCTACAAATGCAGCTAAAGCGAGGGGCACGAGACCGCTCAGCTTTGCTGTAGCGGTCTTCTCTTCGGGGGCCGCTACGCCCGCCGGCCGACCGCACACAGAGCCGAGGAGGCGAGCCACATGACGCGAACGACGCTGCAGGCACTACTGGACACTCATCCCGTGCTGGTGGCCGACGGCGGTATGGGAACGAGCCTGTTCGCGTCCGGCCTCGAGAGCGGCGACTCGCCGGAAGGGTGGAACACCGAGCGCCCGGAGGTCATCGTCCAGATCCACGAGACGTTCGTGGCGGCCGGTGCCGACATCATCCTCACCAACACGTTTGGCGGCAACCGCAGCCGGCTGGCCCTTCATGGCCATCAAGACCGCGTCGCGGAGCTCAACGTGGCCGGGGCTCGTCTGGCACGGCAGGTCGCCGATGGGGCCGACCGACCGGTGGTGGTCGGAGGCTCCATCGGGCCAACCGGAGACCTGTTCGAGCCCCACGGCACCCTGACCCACGCCTCCGCAGTGCAGATGTTCGGCGACCAGGCGAAGGCACTCGCCGAGGGCGGTGTCGACGTGTTGTGGATAGAGACGATGTCCACCATCGAGGAGCTGGAGGCGGCAGCCGAGGCCGCCGCCACCACCGAGCTGCCGATCGTCACGACCATGAGTTTCGACACCAACGGCCACACCATGATGGGGGTGACCCCGGACGACCTCGCCGCCACCCGGCTGGGCACCGGAGCCGTCGCCATCGGGGTGAATTGCGGCATCGGACCGGGCGACAACGTGCTGGCCGCCGGCGGCGTCGTCAACGCCGATCCGGACGCCATCGTGGTGAGCAAGGGCAACTGCGGCATGCCGGCCTACATCGACGGATATCTCGACTACCCCATCGGCCCCGAACTGATGGCCGCCTATGCGGAGCTGGCGATGCGCGCCGGCGCCCGGATCATCGGGGCCTGCTGCGGTTCGACACCGGCGCACATCGCCGAGATCCGAGAGACGGTCGATCACTACCAAGGCGACCGATCCCGACCCGCACGTCAAGAGATCGACGTTCGGCTCGGCGTCTCCTTCCTGGCCGATCAGCCGGTACGGCGCCGACGCCAGCGCCGGCGGGCCGAACGCGCCGGCTGAGCACCGTTAGCGTGGCGGGATGGTGCGACCATCCCGACCGTCCGCCGAGCACCGGGCGCACCTCGAGCGGGGACTGGCCAAGCGGGCGGAGACCTGGACCCCGGTCACCGGCGGGTTCAGCTCTGCCGGTATCTGGACGGTGACGCTCGAAGGTGGCGGCAAGGTGTTCGTGAAAGCCGCCACCAACGACCTCACTGCCGCATGGCTGCGCGATGAGCACCTCATCTACACCGGCGTCACCGGTCCCTTCATGCCCGAGCTGGTGCTCTGGGACGCTGAGCTGCCGCTCCCGATGCTGGTGATAGAGGACTTGAGCGGCGCCCACTGGCCACCTCCGTGGTCAGCCGAGCAGATCGAACAGGTGTTGGCGACGCTGGAGGACGTTGCTGCGGCGACCTGTCCACCAGGGTTGTGCTCGGCCGAAGACCACCGCGAGGCATTCTCCGGGTGGGCCAGGATCGCCCGTGACCCGGCGGCGGCCACGTCGACCGGCCTCTTCGATGCCGGCTGGCTCGACGAGCATCTCGACGACCTCGTCCGTTGGGAGGCGGCGATGCCGATGCAGGGGTCGTCGCTGCTCCATTTCGACGTCCGCAGCGACAACCTCTGTTTCGCGCCGAGCGTGAAGCTGGTCGACTGGAACCACGCCTGCCGGGGCAGTGCCACGCTCGACGTATTGGGCTGGTTGCCGTCCCTGTACGTGGAAGGGGGCCCGGCGCCCTGGGACGTGCCGGTGGTGGTCGCGGACGACGCCCCGAGCATCGTCACTGCGTTCGCCGGCTACTTCGCCGCCCAGGCAAGCACACCGATCCCGGAGCACGTTCGGGAAGACATCAGGGACTTCCAACGCACGCTGGGCAAGGTGTGCCTGGAGTGGACCGCTCGATTGCTCGGCATCGCCCCGCCCGGCTAGGAGGTCCCGGCCGCCATCGGGTCCGGCTCGATCAGGGCACTCAGCCGACGGCGGTACGGAAGTGGCGCGTGGTGGCCTCGTCGTACCCGACGAGTATGACCTCCAGGTCGCGGCCCCGTAGCCACCGGCGGGCGGCGTTCGCGATCACGGCGGTTGCCTCGTCCACCGGGTACCCGAAGATCCCTGCCGAGATCGCCGGTAGCGCCACCGCCTCGGCGCCGAGGTCGGCGGCCGCGCGCAGTGCGGCGACGACGGCGGAGCGAAGCAAGGACTCGTTGTCTTGCCCCTCTCGGTAGCGGGGACCCACCACGTGGATGATCCACTGCGCCGGCATCGCTCCCGCCGTGGTGACGGCGGCCGCACCCGACTCCAACTTGCCGTGTTCTCGCACCCAGGCGTCGGACTCCTCCTGGACGACCCGGCCCCCGGCACGAACCATGGCGGCGGCTACACCGCCGCCGTGGGCCAGATACTCGTTGGCGGCGTTGACCACGGCGTCCACCTCGAGTGTGGTGATGTCCCCTTGCAGCACCCTGATACCCACGGCCCGGAGGCTACCGACGCGACACGTGGTCGTGGCCGCTGATCTCAGCTCCCGATGGTGATGGCATCGACCGGTGACACGGCGGGCCGCGGCTAGGTGCATCGGCTCGTCGCCGCGTCACCACCGCGAGGTTCCGTCGACGCGATGCCCGCCCCACACCACACGCTCGGGCGGCCCGGTTCCAGCCTGGTCTTGTAGCCTCCCCACATGCACGAGGACCTGATCACCGCTGTCGACGACCTGTTCCCGCACACGAGGATGGAGCTCGAACAGCTCGTTCGCATCCCGTCGATCAGCGCCGCCGGGTTCGACCCCACCGAGCTGCAGCGCTCGGCTGACCACACGGAGGCGTTGTTGGAAGCGGCGGGTTGCCAGCACGTGCGGCTGCTCGAGCTGCCCGGCGCCCACCCGGCGGTGTACGGAGAGATCCCAGGACCACCGGAGGCACCCACCGTGCTCTTGTATGCCCATCACGACGTGCAGCCGCCCGGTGACCTCTCTGCATGGGACGCCGATCCGTTCGAGCCCTACGAGAAGGACGGGCGGCTGTACGGACGTGGTTCGGGAGACGACAAGAGCGGCATCGTCATCCACACCACGGCCATCCGTGCCCACGGCGGTACGCCGCCGGTCGGCATCAAGGTGTTCATCGAAGGCGAGGAGGAGATCGGCTCGATCCACCTCGGTGACTTCCTGGCGAAGTACGGCGAGTTGCTCGCCGCCGACGTCATCGTCATCGCCGACGCCGGCAACATCCGCACCGCGCAACCGTCCATCACCACGTCGTTGCGTGGATTGGTGGACTGCGTGGTCGAGGTGCGCACGTTGGAGAACGCGGTGCACAGCGGCAAGTACGGCGGCGTGTTGCCCGATGCCATCACCTCGCTTGCCCGCCTCCTCGCAACGCTGCACGACGACGACGGCAACGTCGCCATCGAGGGCCTGGTGGGGAGCACCACGACACAACTCGATGTGGGCGAGGACGAGATCCGCCACCACTCCGGGCTCCTGGAAGGGGTCGAGCTGATCGGCGACGGCCCGCTCACCTCTCGCATGTGGACACAGCCGGCATGCTCTGTGCTCGCCATCGACGCGCCCACGATCGCCGACGCGGTCAACGCCCTGGTGCCGGTGGCCCGCGCCAAGGTGAGCCTGCGGCTCGCCCCCGGTGACGACCCGGAGCGTGGGATGAAGGCGCTCGTGCGGCACCTGGAGCAGCATGCGCCGTGGGGCGTCAGCGTGAGTGTGACGCCGGGGTCGGCCGGAGCGCCGTTCTCGATGGACGGTGCCGGGAAGGCGTACGCCGCCTTCCGCCAAGCCTTCGTCGCCGCCTGGGGTGTCCAGCCCGTGGAGGTCGGCCTCGGTGGGTCGATCCCCTTCGTCGCCGCGTTCGCCGACGCCTATCCGGAAGCGTCGATTCTGCTGGTCGGACCCTCTGACGACAAGACCCGGGCCCACGGTCCGAACGAGAGTATCGACCTGCTCGAGCTGAAACGCGCCTGCCTCGCCGAGGCGATCGCGTTGCGAATCCTTGCCACCTGAGAGAACGCCTGCGCTGCAGGTGTGCGCCGCCGCCCGGCGTCGCCACTCCCTCGCGGCGTCGTGGTTCTCCGACACCGGTGACCTGCGCCTACAGGACGCCGCTCAGAGCCGCCGCTTCGTCGCCTCACTGACCGGCACATCGGTGCCCTCGGCGGGCACGGTGCTGGCCGCCGGCATCCTGCACGAGGTGTACCACGCGCTGATCGAGGCTCACGGTGGCATCGGTGGGATCCGCTCCCGCGTGGAGGCTGCGGTGGATGATGGCGTGCTGCGAGGCACGCTCGTCTCGTTCACCTCGGCCTACCCGCCGCGTGAGGTGTATGCCGGGACGGTGCCGGCGTCTGCCGCGATCGAGGCCGCGCCTGAGTCTCCCCTCGAAGAGCTCGTGTTGCTGCGCATCACCAACGAGAACCCGGCGATGGCACCGTTCGCCGAGTTCACCGACGAGACCGGACTGGGTGCCGGTTATCCGGAGATCACCGCGGCCATAGAGCGCGGGGAACGTGGCACCGCCGATGACTTGCTGGAGACGCTGCGGGCTCCTGCCCGCGCCCACCCCGAGTCGCTGGCGGCGCAGCTCGCCTACGTGCGGGACCACTTCGGCCACCTCATACCGCACCTCATGGATCGCCTGTTGCGCACCCTCGACGTCATCGCCGAGGAGGCCGTCGGTGGAGTCCACGGCGCCGGACCACCTCAGCTGCCGGACTACGGCATCGGGGCCGCAGACATCGAGCGATTCAGTCCCCACCGGGACTGGATGCAGAGCCTGGTACTGATTGCCAAGAACACCTACGTCTGGCTGGGCCAGCTGGCCGAGATCTACCGCACCGAGGTGACCCGCCTCGATCAGATCCCCGATGAAGAGCTGGATCGGCTCGCCGATCTCGGATTCACCGGATTGTGGCTCATCGGCATCTGGGAGCGATCGCCTGCCAGCCAGGAGATCAAGCGGCGGCGTGGCGACTACACCGCCGTCGCGTCTGCGTACGCGGTCTACGACTACGTGGTGGCCGACGACCTCGGCGGTGACGCCGCACTCCACAACCTCGAGATCAGAGCAGGTGCCCGCGGCATCCGTCTCGCCGCCGACATGGTGCCCAATCACACCGGGATCGACTCGCGGTGGGTGATGGAGCACCCCGACTGGTTCATCCAACTGCCCGAACCGCCGTTCCCGGCGTACTCGTACGACGGCCCGGATCTCTCCGCCGACGACCGCACCGAGATCCGCATCGAGGACCACTACTGGGACGGCTCGGACGCGGCGGTGGTCTTCCAGCGCCGTGACCGGACCACGGGCGACACCCGATACCTCTATCACGGCAACGACGGCACGGTGACGCCGTGGAACGACACCGCCCAGCTGGACTTCCTGAACCCGGAGGTGCGCGAGGCGGTGATCCAGACGATCTTGTACGTAGCCCGCCGCTTCTCGGTCATCCGCTTCGACGCCGCCATGACGCTGGCGAGCCAGCACATCCAGCGGCTGTGGTATCCGCCACCAGGAGGCGGCGGTGCCATCCCCTCTCGCGCCGAGCACGGCCTCACCCAGCAGGAGTTCGAGGCCGCGCTGCCCCACGAGTTCTGGCGAGAGGTCGTCGAGCGTGTCGCCGTCGAGGTGCCCGATACCTTGCTGCTCGCCGAGGCGTTCTGGCTGATGGAGTCGTACTTCGTTCGCAGCATCGGCATGCACCGGGTGTACAACTCTGCCTTCATGCACATGACCTCCAAGGAGGACAACGCCGGCCTGCGCACCCTCATCCGGCGCACGCTGGCATACGACGCCCGCGTCCTCGAACGGTTCGTGAATTTCATGAACAACCCGGACGAGGAACCGGCCGTGGTGCAGTACGGGGACGGGGACAAGTACTTCGGAGTGGCCCTCTTGATGGCGACGCTGCCCGGGCTTCCCATGTTCGGGCACGGCCAGGTGGAGGGCCTCCACGAGCAGTACGGCATGGAGTTCCGCGTTGCCCGCTGGCAGGAAGAGGCGAACAAGGGTCTCGTCGAGCGGCACCGCCGCGAGCTCACGCCGTTCTTGAACCGACGCGCCCAGTTCGCCTCGGCCGAGCACTTCCACCTCTTCGACCTGGTGACCGGTTCCGGTGAGGTCAACCAGAACGTGATCGCCTACTCAAATCGATCTGGCGGCGCCGCCTCACTCATCGTGGTGAACAACGCCTATGACACCGTCCACGGAACGATCGCCTCGTCGACGCCGCGCAAGCAGGCCTCCGGCGAGCTGCAAAGGGCGTCCCTGCGTGAAGCACTCGGGCTCGCGAGTGCCACCGGGGTGGTCACGTTTCGCGACATCCCGGCGCAACTCGAGTACGCCGTCACGACGGCATCACTCGATGAAGGTCTCGAGGTGATCCTCAACGGCTACGGCTACCACGGCTTCGTCGACTTCGGTGTCCGTGAAGGCGACGACTGGCGCCAGCTGGCCCAGCGACTGGACGGACGGGGTGTCCCGTCACTCGACGCCGAACTCGCCCAGCAGCACCGGCAACCGATGCGCGAGGCGCTGGCGACCACCGTGCGGCTGGGCGACGCGATCGATGCACCGGCTGCGCAACTGGCCGAATCCCATCGGCGGTTCGTCGAACAGGCCGGCCGGTTCGGCGAAGAGGCCGATCCTGCCCTCGTCAAGAGCTTCGTGGCCAAGATGGCCGCCCTGCACTCGGTCGATGTGGCGCGGCTGCTCGACGCCGAGGACGCCGTACGCGCCGAGGAGCTGATCACCCCTGCGGCCCGCAAGACCGTGGTCGCCGCCTACGTGCTCGAGGCGCTCCGGTCAGGCGCAGCCACTCGCCTCGACCTGGAGGGAACGCTTCGCGACGAAGGCATCGACCCCGAGTTCGTCGAGATGCTGGCCCACGCCGAGGACGCCGACGACCTCGAGGCCTTGGTCACGGCGACGACGCCGCCTACGCAACGCGGGGCCGCCGGCCTGGCCATGGCGGCCGCGGCCCGCCGTCCCAAGCAGGCGAAGAAGGCCCTGCTCACCATCATCCGCGGCCCGACCGACCCCGCCTGAGCACAGAAGCCAGGTCGCCCCGCTCCGCCGGGCAGCCAGATGGCTTCGCTTCGCTCGCTCCCAGACCCCCGCCAGCAGGAACAGTCCCGGCGGGTTCGGCGCCGAACGGGCATCGAACCCCAACGGCCTACCCGCCCCACCAATGCGGTGACCCGGCGGCAGCGGCCGGCCATTCTCAGCTGACCCGCGAAGCCGGTCGGTTGCGTCCGTGGCTCGAACGCACCCGGGACAACTCTGTCAACCCGTTGACACACGCTCGACGAATCCACCGCTGGATCGGTTCACACCAGCGAAAACAGCGCACCTCGCGCTCCCCTAGTGGAGGAGATGCACACATGACTGCACGGCTGGAATCCCTCACCCGGCCGTCCCCATCCGACGACTACCGGGGCAACACTCGGCACCGGTCGATCGGCTTTGGCCTCGGGCTCGTCGGCCTGCTGCTGGCGACGGTGACATTGATCGCCAACTTGGCTGCAGCGGCCGGCGTGGAAACCGACCCGGTGTCCGCGGCGGAGACGCTCGCCTGGTCGTTCGGACTCACCACCGTTGCCTTTGCCACCATCAAAGTGGCGATCGCGCTGGTGCTCGTCGGGATACTGGTGAGGCTGTGGTGGCGAGTCGAGAGCGTCAAAGCGTCGCTCGCCACGCTCCGCAGCCCTAGCCCGGGTGCCGGCCGCGGCGCCGGGACGCTCGAGACGCTCTACGGGCCGGCCACCCTCACGGCCACGACACCGCCGCCGTTGCCCGTGCACACCATGGCGAAGACGATGTGGTTCCCCATGCTGGCGATGGGCGCGATGGCGGTGCTCATCGGATTCATCGCGTCCCTGGTGTGGGCGGGGGACACGACCTCGCAAGCGGCAGCAGCCTGGACGCAGGGACTGCAATTCCTCGGCGAGGGCATGATCCTGTCGGGCATCGCGTTCCTGCTCGGGTCGATCCTGGCCGGATTGCGCTCCGGAGGCGGCGAGGTGCAAGAGACCCTCGGCCTCCCAGTCACGACATTGAAGATGCCGACCACCGCCAAGCTGTTCGTGGTGCTGATGGCGATGGGCCTCATGGTGTCGATCGCACAGTTCATTCTGTACCTGGCCGCAAGCGGCGCGCCCGGCGCCACCGGCTTCGCCGCCTGGTCGGCATGGCTCGGTCCGTTCCGCGAACTGGGGCTGGGTCTGATCCTCGCCGGCATCGTGATGGCACTCGTGACCATCGGCAACGTCCTTGGATTCCAGTTCAGCCGCATCCGCGACATCATCACGACGGGTCAATAGGAGGACACGCATGACTACCACAACGACCCGACCGACATTCGAGACGGTCACGAGCGAGCACAGCGTTGGCTACAACGCTCCCCAGAAGATGGGCCGCCGCCTATGGGCACCGATGTGGGCCCTGGGCCTCATGGGATGGGCCGTGGGGTTCGTCTTGGCCATCGTTCGAGCCAACGAGATCTCCTCGGGGGGCTCGGAGGCCACGATCGCCAGGCTGTCGCACGTCGTGCCCGCTTTCATGTTCCTCGGCTTCTTGGGCGTGTTGACGGCCGTGTCCTTCGCCATTGCCCGCATCCTCGGCGCGTTTCGCAAGGGAGGCGGCGACGTGCAGGAGACAGTCGGACCGGTCGAGACGCTCCGGATGCCGAAAACGGCCAAGGCCTTCATGGCCCTGATGATGATGGGGATGATGGTGCTGGCGGTCACGGTCATCATCCACCTCGTCGTGGCCGCCAACGTCACGGACTCCAACCTGGTGAGTACCGAGCAGTGGGCGATCGGGCTGGAGGGGTTCCGCCGCCTCGGCGTCGCCATCTACCTGTTCGCCATCACGCTCGGCCTCGGCACGATCATCCACGTGTTGCGATTCCAGTCGATCCGCGTCCGCGAACTCCGCCGCAGCTGAGCCACGCCGCTACCCACACGGGCCGCCCCTCCCTCCGGGGCGGCCCGTTCCGGTGCCACCACCAATCCCGACATTGCGGCAGAATGTGCCCATGAGGGCGGTGACCACGCTGGTTTCGGTCATCGGGGATGAGGCCACCGATGTCGTGGAGGAGGTGCCACGGCATGCCGCCAACGTGTCCGCCGAGAAGGTGTTCGGCATCCCCGACGACC
>JBFGCM010000029.1:0-35393 GCA_041581135.1 Acidimicrobiia bacterium | reverse complement strand
GCGATGGCCACGCTGGTCGCCCTCGTCGACGATCCCGAGCGATGGCAGCGGGCGAGCGACATCATCGAGCGGTTCGAGCTCGGCGCCGTGGACGCGGCGACCCCCATGCCGGGGTTGCAGCCGTTTCTCACGATGACGGCCCGCGTTCCCCGCGCCATCGTCACCTTGCTGTCGGCGGCTCCGATCGACGCGGTGTGTGAACGGTTCGGCATCGGTATCGACGTGCGAGTGACCCGAAGCCCCGAGGTCCGCCCCAAGCCGTCTCCCGAGCCGGTGCTGGCGGCATGCGCCGCCCTCGACCTGGAACCTTCCAACACCGCCATGGTCGGTGACAGCAGCTGGGACGAAGCCGCCGCCGCAGCCGCCGGCGTCTGGTTCATCGGCGTCGGCGCCGAGGGCCGGTTCGATCCCGACACCGTCGTTGTTCCGGACCTGGTGGCGGCCGGGGTGCTGCTCGGGTTCTGAGCTCTGATCTCCGCGTCGGTTCCGTCCGGGCAGTCTCACGTGCGGCGGCCGTGGCCGGCAGGCGAGGCGGACTCTCGGAACATGGCGCGCGTGGGTTGAACGTCGCTGAGTGGCCCAAACGCAGGGCTGGTGGCGCTGCCTTGGTCGACCAGCGGCTCGATCGACTTTCAGACGCCAGCCGCCTCCGTCTCGAGCCACCTAAGGTGACCGCGTCATGTATGGCCTCATCGCCAGAATCTTCACCGAGCCCGGCCGGCGCGACGATCTCGCCGAGATCCTGCTGGAGGCTTCGACAGGCATGCCCGGTTGTGTCAGCTATGTGGTGGCGCGAGATCCCACCAACGCAGACGCCCTGTGGGTCACCGAGGTGTGGAAGACGAAGACGGATCACCAGGCATCCCTGCAGCTACCGCAAGTGCAGGTCGCCATGGAGCACGGGCGACCCCTCATCGACCGTTTCGGCGAGCGTTACGAGACCGAACCCATGGGAGGTCTCTAGCCGGGCTGCATCCATCGGCAGGAGTGAGGCGCGAGCGACCCCCGGCTCGACACCGGGGGACCACCCGCACCAACTCTCAGTGCGGCACGACGATGTAGCCGCCGTCGATGGTGACCGCGTGGTCGGGCGCGTAACGGTCCATCAACAGCGCTGCGATCACGTCACCAGACTTGTCGTGTGCATCTCGAGCCAGATCCGGTCGACGCCGGCTCCCGGCTCACCGAGATCCTCAGAGCAGCGAGATGAGTACCCCGAGCGTGCCGATGGAGATCAGCGACGTCACCAGGATCGCGGCGCTCGCCACCTCGCTCTCCAGGTCGAACTCGAGCGAGATGAGGGCGACGAACACCGCCGATGGCATCGCGGCCAGCAGGAGCCCGGCGTTGCGGGCGTCGCCGGTGAGACCGATGAGCCGGGACACCCCGAAGAACACGGCCGGCGCCACCGCCAGCTTCACCAGTGTGAGCACGCCGAGACGACGGACATCCGGAACCACTCTCACGGTCATCAGCTGCATCCCCAGGGTGAGGAGCATCACCGGGATCATGGCGTCGGCGAGCAGGTTCATGAATCGCTCGGCGAACGGCGCCAGCGTGACATTGGCGACGTTGAAGGCGATGGCGAAGGGTGCCACGGCGATGACGGGCGTCGTGATCACCCTCCGGATCGCACGCGTCGCCGTGCTGGCCCGCAGTCGCGCCGCGGCCGCGATTCCCAGGACGAACACTCCGATCGTGGTGGCGAGGAAGTGGATGCCGGCCTCAGGAAGAGCGGCATCGCCGAGGGCGAACAGCACGATGGGGAAGCCCAGGTTGCCGACGTTGCCGAAGGTGCCCAGCATGGAGTCGAGGACCCGTCGCTCCTCGGGCACGTTGCGAAGCAGCACGCGCACGAACACGAACACGATGACCACGGTGGCGATCGTGGCGCCGATCATTCCCAGAATCGGCCCGTCGAACCCGCTGGGGTCGACGAGGATCCGGAACACGAAAGCCGGCGCCAAGAAGTGGTAGGCGATGGTGCTGAGGGGCCGGTAGTCCAGCGACCAGATCTTGGCGGCGAACGCACCCACGGCGGCCACGGCCAGCACCGGGGTGAGCACGTCGACGAAGATCCGTAGCAACTCGAGCACGGTTCGATGCTCGCAGGGCCGGACCGGTTACTGCGGTATCGGTTCAGCCCCGGCCCTCGATTTCACTGCTCGTCGTCAGCCGCCTCGGTCTGAGCGCGTCCCGTCCCCATCGCTGGATGGGAGTCCAGGAACTCGGACACCGAGCCGATCTGCTTGATCTCGCCGGAGCGGCGCTTGGCAAAGTACGCCCTGGCCTCCGGGATCACCGCGATCGTGAAGAGCAGGTTCACCGCTATGGCGTACGCCACCTCGGCAGACCCTCCTCGCCAGATGAACCACGGAATCAGCAACCACTGGCCGAGGGTGTAGGCGACGAACATCTCCCGCGCCGCGAGCCCCACCGCCATGCCGATCAGGGTGGTCACCGGGACTGCCAGCCAATCGATCGCCAGCACGCCTCCGTACAGTGGTGACTGCCCGCGCCCTCCACGGAACCGGTGGAAGATCGGGTAGTTGTGGCCAACGACCACCGCCACCGCCACGATCAGGTGGTACGAGTCGTCGGGCCACACCAGTCGAACCGCCAGCGTCGGGATGAAGGCCTTGGCGATGTCACCGACGCCCACCACGATGCCCCATCGGGGTCCTGTTCGGGCCCCGATCGCAGTGGCGCTGACCCCCTTGTACGCCATCTCCGCACCACCCGGCAGCTCCAAGGTCGTCGATGAGAGGTCGTCGTCCGGCACCACGCGCCGACCCACGATGCGGGCGAACGACACGGATCCGATGAGGTACGCACCCAGCGCCAGAGCGGCAGCCAGCGCCGGGTTCACTGCTGCCGCTCGACGGAGACGACTCCGCGATACCCGTCGACGGTGACGATCGCCCCCTCGGGCAGTCTCATCGCAGCATCGACGGACACGACACAAGGGATGCGGTACTCGCGAGCCACGATGCTGCTGTGCGAGAGCATGCCGCCGGCTGCTGCCACCACGGCCCCGGCACGGGCGAACAGGGGAGTCCAGCCGACGTCACTGTACGGGATCGCGATCACGTCCCCCGCCAGCACCCGATCGAAATCGTCCATGCCGCGCACCACGCGCAATGGCCCGCGGTAGTGGCCTCGCGAGGTGGGGATGCCTTCGAGGCGATCGGCGACTTCGGCGGGCGGTGCCGGCACGAAGTCGTCACCGTAGATGACCTCGGGCATGACGAGGTCCTCGGCAGCGGCGATCTCCGCCCGGCGGGCGTCGACCACATCGGCGAGGCCCGCTCCGGATGCGGCACCGCCGATGGCGCCCCGGACCTCGTCGAGGTAGAGGTACATCACGTCATCGGGGGCACCGAGCAGGCCCTCCCCGCTCAACCGAGTACCGATCTCGAGGAAGTAGCGGCGGAACAAGCCGTATCCCTGGGTGTAGGCCGCACTCACCACTTCCCGATGCTGGATGAAGGCAACGGTGCGGCGCTGCAGCAGCCTGCCGACGGCCCGCCCTCCGACACCCAGCCGGGCTTCGGCTTCGTGCCATGGGACCCGCTGCGAGTCCCCGACCGTGGCGGCGTGGTTGAGGATCATCGACACCACGTGATCGGGGTTCTCTCGCCATGGCGGAACCGAGAAGTCGTTGCCCGAATCACTGAGGTGGCCGAATCGCTGGAGGAAATCGTCGACGTCGGCCCGGAGCGAGACAGGGAGGGCACCGTAGCCCCCGCGTCGAGCCGCGTCTGCCTCGTGGGGATCCAGCTCGGCGACCTTGGCAGCAAGACGCTCGAGGTGGATGTTTGGGCTGACATCTGCGAGTTCGGCTTCGCCGATGTCGACATGATCGGCGTCGAGGCCCGCCTTGCGAAGCCGCCTCCGTAACAGCGTGTGGTACACGTTGGCCAGCAGCGGCGTGACGATGTTGACATAGGCGGCCTGCGTGCCGAGCTCGATGAGCCGATCGATGTCGGCGAGGAGCGCGTCGTCAGAGCGAGCAGTGAGGTCGTTCGACTCGTACGGTTCGTAGGCGGCGCGGAGGCCGGCGACTTCGCGGGGAACGATCCTGCCGTACCGCATCTTTCCGGCGGTCGTGGCCACCATGCGGGGCAGTTTCGCGAACGTGGCGGCCGTCGGTTTGAAGCTCGGCTGCTCGGATCCCGGGGGGAAGCCGAGCAGCAACTCCAAGGAGTCGCGAGGCATGCCGAGCAGCTGGAAGATGTCGCCGATCGCAGACATGTTGAAGTAGGACCGAAAGGCAAACGCCCGAGCGAGGTCTTCGGGCCGTAGGTCGTTGGGCCCGATCGCCTCGGTGAAGAGCCGGATCCAGGCCTGGTTGACCATGGGGACGTTCACCGACCAGATCAGCGGCTTGATGATCCCCGGCATGACCTCCCGCGAGATGCGATTCGAGTAGACCGCCACGTCGTCCAGGCCCGTGATCGGGCGCAGCTGCACCCACCACACCCTCTCGCCGTCCCATACCCACTCGAGATCGACCGGTGCTCCAAACGCCTCGGCGATCTCGCTGGTGTCGGCGACCACGGACGCAACGACAGAGTCGTCGAGTATCGGGTCCCCGGCCGGCCGTTCTCTCCAGTCTCCCCAACGATGGATCCACCGCTGCGGGGTGATGCCTTCGCCGACGAGCGCATCGCCGCGGCCTCTCACCGCCTCCACGACCACTTCGTTGAGGCCGGTCAGCGGGTTGCGGGAGAAGGCCACTCCCGACACCTTCGGCGGCACCATGGGCTGGACCAGCACGCTCATCGTCACCGCGGGGTCGCCGGCGGCGCCCCGTTCCCGATAGCTGGCGGCCCGGACCGAATCGACCGAGTTCCGCACGCTGTCGATGGCGAGCCGAAGCTCGGACGAGGGGACGTCGAGCAGGGTGAGGAACTGCCCGGCGTACGAGTGTTGGCTGCCGTCCTCCACATTGGCGGATGACCGGACGGCGAATGGGCCATCCCCGAGGCCGGCGAGGTTGCTCGATTCCACGTCGACGTCGGGAGCGAGCACCCAGGTCGGAGGAACGAGGTTCCCATTGACGATCAGCCACTGCACGTGGCCGGCCTTTCCGCCCAAACCGTTCGGTGGCGTCTCCGCCGTCAGCTGCTGCACCGTCACTCCCACTCGCGCATCCCCGGTTGCGCCTTCCCCATCGCGAACCCTTCACGAGTTAAGCACTCTCCGTGGTCCTAATGCTCGCCTCCGCAGCCCATCACGGCGGAGTGCCGACGCAGAGGATCCGTTGAGCAACCTTCCGGTCCTGTGCCGAGGACAGCGGCGCAGAAACTTCCCAGTTCGGCGCTCCGGGACCTAGGGCCCTGGTGTCACCGCTTCGAGGTGTGATACGGAGGCAACATCGACAACGCGGCGCGGTCGATCGCAACGTGTTGCGGGCCGAACAGGCCATGGAATTGGCGATCGAGCCGGTGGGGGCATCGGCCACGATGAAGGGAGGCTATATGCGCAGATCGTTTGTCATGATCGTGGCGATGATGACGGCACTCGGGCTGGTTCTGGTCGGACCGGTGGGGGCGGCTCCTGCCGAGAAGACCACCCACGAGTTCCTGGAGTGCTTCATCGCGCTCGACCCCGAGCCCGAGGCGTCCTGGTTCACCGGCAAGGATGGCAAGAACTGGCATGTCCGTGGCGCCGAGAACATGGCCTTGGTGTACATGTGGAACGGTGCAGGTTGGGACGAGGTCGGCACCAACAACACGGTCGCCAACTGGAATGCCCGCTGGATGCTGACCGAGTTCGGGCCGGTGCCCACCGAGGGCTCGCTGTGGGGCGACTTCGACTCCACGAGCACGATCGGTGATTTCGCCGGCAGCTGGTCCTGGGGGGACTGGCCCGACGGCTACGGGCATGGCGCCGGCAAGAGCGATTCAGGCGAGCTCGCCAAGGTGACGCTGTTCGCAGGCAACGCCGGATTCGGCGATGAGCCGTATCCGTGCCCGGACCCCAACTTCGTGCTCCTGGAGGTGATCGATCCCACGCCGTAGCAACCATGCTGCCCCGATGAGGAGCCCTGCGGACCCGCAGGGCTCCTTCGACTGCAGGAGGTCGTTCGGCGGCGGTCGCTGGCGACGCGTGCTCAGCCCACGGCGCGGATCATCGAACCCACGTGCTCCGGTGGCCGGCCGGCGTTGGAGGTGACGACCTCGGCGAGTCGCCGGCGGACGTCGTCCGGCATGGGTGCGGTGCGTCCCACGTTCTGGTCTACGTGCAGCAGCATCAGCTCATGGGTGGCTGCCAGAAAGCCCTCGTCGGCGTTCCACATGTTGTGGAACATGTGGATGCGTTTGGCATCCGCTCCGAGCACCCAGCTCTCGAACTGGAGCATGGCGCCCGCCTTGAGCTCGCGGAGGTACTTCACGTGTGCTTCGACCGTGTAGAGCGTGCAATTGGTGCGGGCGCGATACTCGGCATCGAGGCCGACGACGTCCTGCACCGCATCGGTGGCGAACGTGAACGCGACCACGTAGAAGCCGTCGTTCATGTGGCCGTTGTAGTCGATCCACTCCGGCCGGACGACGTCGGTGTGGTTGCGCAGCGGACCCTCCATCGGTGGCACGGTAGTCCGGCCCCACAGCGAGGAACACACCTACGCCGGGGCTTCTCCGCCTGGCGCGATCCGGCGTCTCGAGAGGGAGCGAGCTCCCGACTCAGGCTTCCACGAAGAGTCGTTCGGCGGCGAATGCCCCGACGCCGACGCGGTGGGTGCCGTTGACGCTCACCGTCAGTGCGCCATGGGAGTCGGCCAGCTGCAGCTCGATGACGGCTCCCGGCCTCAGCTCGGATTCGTCGAGGAACGCCATCATGTCAGCGTCGAGCTCCAGCTCCTCGGAGATCCGCTCCAGCCGCGACGTCTCGCCGGGGCCCATCTCGGACATCGGCTTCATCTTGGGCGGCTTGTAGCCGGCTCCGGGGATCGGATTGCCATGGGGGCAGGTGCTCGGTTCGTCCATGACCGCCCACATCGCCTCCTCCACGTCGTCGGAGATCATGGTCTCCCAGACCTCGGCCTCCGCGTGCACCTTGGCCCAGGGGAGCTTCAGGACCTCGGACAGGAAGCGCTCGGCGAGGCGATGGCGCCGCACGGTGACCTCGGCGAGGTGCCGGCCGGCCTCCGTGAGCCGCACCCCATCGTCGATGCGGACGAGCCCCTCTTCTTCCATCCGTCGCACCATCTCGGAGACGGACGCCCGGGACACGCCCAGCCAGTCGGCAATGCGGGCCTGGATCGGGGGGATGCCCTCCTCCTCGATCTCCCAGATCGCCTCGACGTACTCCCGGAACCGGACGCTGTAGGTGGGCTCGGTCATCGGCGCATGGTACCGGGGGTCGAACCAGTGGGTCCGGGCAGCAGCCGGCTCATCGTTCCAGCTCGGGGCGGAGGACGAATGACCAGGTCAAGGCACCGGACAGCAGGATGAGCACCAGCGACGTGATCCCCACCTCGGCGAAGAAGCCGTCTTCGGCGGCGGCCCAGATCCTCGTGGCCAGGGTGTCGAAGCCGATGGGTGCCAGTAGCAACGTCGCCGGCAGCTCCTTGAGCGTCGACAGCAACACGAGTCCGGCGCCGGCGAGCAGACCTGGAGCCATCAACGGGAGGTCGACGGTCAGGAACCGCTTCCCGCCACCGGCGCCCAACATCCGGGCCGCTTCGTCGTACCGGGCGGGTACTGCGCCGATCGCCGTCTCCGAAGCCTGCAGGGTCTGTGCCCCGAAGTGCAGCACATAGGCCAGGATCAGCAGCGGGAAGCTCTGGTAGAGGAACGCCATGGGGGCCGGTGCCCTGACCGCCCAAAACACGATGGCGAGCGCCACCACCAGCCCGGGCAAGGCGAAGGTGGACGTGACCACCGTCGAGGCGAAGCCGGCAGCGACCCGCCGCCGGCGCACCGTGGCAAAGGCCACAGGCAGCACGACGATTGCGGCCACTGCGGCGGCTACGACTGCGGCGACGGCAGAGTTGACCAGCGGCGACAGGAGAAATCCGAGATCGTCGCCCAGGCCCGAGTAGCCCACGCCGACGGTCGATGAGCCACGCACCACCCAGGCGACGAACACGCCGATGGGGGCCACCAGGGCGAGGCCTACCGTGGTGGTGGCCAGGCCGACGGCGAGGATCGACCCGGTTCCGAGGGAGTACCGGGCGGGGGTCCGGCCGATGGCCCCGTGGTGGGGGCGTCGGGGGACGGCACGGTCGACGGCGGCCACCCCGAGGGCCAGCAATGCCAGCACCAGGCCCAGAGTGAGCGAGGCGGTGCGATCGAACAGCCGCGACGAGAAGATGGCGCGGGTGATGGTGTCGAATCGCATGAGCGAAACGGCACCGAAATCACTGAGCCCGTACAGGAACACCAACAGGGTGCCGGCGGCGATGGCCGATCGAAGCTGGGGCAGCACGATGCCGATCTGGGTGCGCCACGTGCCGACGCCGAGCAGCCGTGATGCCTCCTCCAACGATGCCGGGGTCGCCCGGAGCCGTGCCAGCACCGGGAGATACACGTAGGGGTAGCTGAGCATGGTGAGCACGACGAACGCGCCCCAGAACCCGTCGAGGCGGGGGAAGAAGGGAACCAATCCGCCGGGACCGAACGCGACGAGGATGGCCGTCGCCCCCACAAACGAAGGGATCACCAGCGGCAGCGGAAGCAGCAGCCGCCACATCGCGCGTCCCGGCATCGTGGAGCGGGCCACCAGCCACGCCAGGGAGGTACCGAGCACGGCGCACGCCGCAGCCGTCGTGGACGCGATGAGCAGCGAGTTGGCCAGCGGTCGCAGCGTGTCGCCGCTCGATAGCGTCGCCCAGAATTCACTACCGAGGAAGATCGCCTCCCACAGGAGGTAGGCCACCGGGAACAGGAACACGCCACCGACGACGAGACTCAGCGCCGGCAGCCAGCGCGCCTTGCGACGCGGGGCGGCTGGCGGCGGAGCGACCTCAGGAGCCGGTGAGGCCGCTCGCATCGATCAGCTCGGTCGTGCGCTCCAGTCCACCGCCCAGCCGGTCGAAGTCGTACGTGGCGACGTCGAGACTGGAGAGCGGTGGTAGGTCCCCCGACGGCGGCACCCCGGCGGCGAGCGGGTACTCGAAGGTCTCATCGGCGAAGAACCGTTGGGCCGGCTTGCTCAGCAGGAACTCGATGAACTCGCGGGCCAGACCGGAGTCGTCGGCGGTGTCCACGATGCCGGCGGCCGTGGCGATGAGCAGTGCCCCGATGTCGCCGTCCGGGAAGAAGTGATTGGCCGATGCCGCACCGGCGTCCTCGGCCAGCGCCCGCAGGTTGTAGTAGTGGTTCACCAGTCCGTAGGGCACCTCGCCCCGGCCGACCGCCTGCACGATGGCGGTGTTGTTGGCGTATGTCTGCG
Source organism: Acidimicrobiia bacterium (assembly GCA_041581135.1). Lineage (GTDB taxonomy): Bacteria > Actinomycetota > Acidimicrobiia > Spongiisociales > UBA5794 > JBFGCM01. Next base: position 25,991 of record JBFGCM010000029.1, on the reverse strand, counting down.
CATCGTTGGCGGCCATGGCCTCCAGCCAGGCGAGGGTGGTGTCGTCCCCGTTGATCTCGCGCATCGCCGTGACGAAGTCCTGGAACGAGCCGTTGGTCGGGGCGAGCCCGACCCTGCTGCGGAACTCTGCGGCGGTCAGGTCGAACACGGAGTCGGGCAGCTCTGCCGCATCGACCAGATCGGTGTTGTACACCAGCACCCGCACCCGGCCGGACAAGCCCACCCACAGCCCGTCGGCGTTGTGGAACTCTGCGGGAACCAGGTCGAGCACCGCGTCGTCGATTGCCTGCAGCCGCCCGCGTTCCGCCAGAAACCCAATCGCCCCCGGGCTCTGCGAGATGAACACGTCGGCCGGGCTGCGGTCTCCCTCCTCGGCGATCAGCAAGGCCAGATCGGCAGAGTCTCCGAAGCGAACGTCCACGTCGACGCCCGTTGTTGCGGTGTAGTCGTCGAGCAGCGGCTGAATGAGGTTCTCGCTTCGGCCCGAGTAGACCGTCAAGACGTCGTCACTGCCACTGCACGCTCCGGTCAGCGCGGCCAGGGCCAGAGCCAGGGCGATGAGGGTGTTCCGCATGCGGCGCCTCCAGGGGAGTTCGACCCGGGAAACGCTAATACCACTACGGCGATGTTGTAAAGGTGGCCCGATGAGATCTGTCAGGGCACCCTTACGCCACCGGTGGCGGAACCCAAGGGCAGGTTGACGGCGTGGGGGGCATACGCCACGACATCTGGTCCCGAGTACGTCACCGACACTCGATCGCCGGTGGCGAACCGGGGAGCGGCGATGCCGCGGGCGAGGAGGCGGGTGCCGTCGAGCATCACCTCGTATGCGGTGTCGTGTCCGTAGAACTCGACGGCGGACACCACGGCATCGTCCCCGTTGCCGATGAGGAGGTGCTCGGGTCGAACCAGCACCCGGCAGGCGCCCTGCCGCGGTTCGATGAGGCGGAGGTCGCCGATCGCAGTGGACGCCACGTTGCCGTTTGCGGTGGCGTCGAGGAGGTTGGCGTCACCGACGAAGGTGGCCAGCCACGGCGTGGCCGGGTTCTCGTAGATCTCGGCGGGACGTCCCTCCTGCTCGATCTTGCCGCGGCGCATCACAGCGACGCAGTCACCCAGCACGAACGCTTCCTCCTGGTCGTGGGTCACGAACACCGAGGTCATGTGCACTTCACGCATCAAGCGGGCGATGTCGGCTCGCACCTTGATGCGAAGCTCGGTGTCCAGGTTGGAGAAGGGCTCATCGAAGAGCAGCAGTCGGGGTCGGGGAGCCAGAGCCCGGGCGACGGCCACCCGTTGCAGCTCGCCGCCCGACAATGCATCCGGGTGACGGTCGGCGAACGCCGACATGCCCACCATCTCGAGGGTCTCCTTCACCCGGCCGGCGGCGATCTGCTCCTCCGTGAGGCCGTAGGCCACGTTCTTGGCGACGGTCAGATGCGGGAACACCGCCCAGTCCTGGAACACCATTCCGATGCGCCGCTTCTCGGGCGGCACGTTGGTGCCGGGGCCGGTGAGGGTCTCCCCGTTGACGACGACGGTGCCGGCGTCGGGAGTCTCGAGTCCCGAGAGCACCCGCAGCAGCGTGGTCTTGCCGCAACCGCTCGGTCCTAGCAAGGCCAGCGCCTCGCCTTCGCCGACGCGCAAGGAGACGCCGTCGAGGGCGATCGAGTTGCCGAACCTCTTGAAGAGGCCGGTCGCTTCGAGGTAGAAGGTGTCGGTTGGGGGCATCACAGTCATGGCTCGGCGAATGTGTAGATAGGGCCCGATGCCGCGGGCACCGGGTGGAGGTGTTCCTTACTTCATCCGTTCGGGCAGCCTAATAGCGCATAGGCCGCGATTCGTCTGCCCACACGTCGTCCGCCTCGATCCGACCGGATGGACGCGGGTAGCGGGCCCTCGACGGGCCCGCTACGTCCTTCTCTCAGGTCAGTCCGGGATCATCCCCCGAGCGCGGCCTTCGCAGACTCGAGGAGGGCCTTGGCGAACCCAGGATTGTGCACGCCGAGGCTCTGATCCTCCAGGACGAACATGTAGTTCCACATGGCCCCGGCCACCTCTTCCGGATAGGCCCCGGCGATGGACCGGTTCTGTTCGATCTCGCCGTCGTCCTCGTAGTCCGCTTGCATGATCCCGCTCGCGATCAACAGTGCCTTGACCTCGTCCAAGAGGCCTTGGATCTCGGTTTGAACACCGTTGCGATCGAACGTGTCCAGATCCGCGTGGCAGCCCTGGCAGTATTCGACTTCAGGCTCGTAGGTGTGGCTCCGATCCTCCCCCATGTGGCAGCTCACACAGCCGTCGTCTACGGCCTGGTAGTGAGGGCTGGCTTCTCCGGTCACCCCGATGCCGCCCTCGCCGAGCAGCATCTGGGCCTCGGCGCCGTGGTGGGTTCCGAACCGAGTGGTGGTGAACTCGATGACCCCATCGACCGCGGCGGGGAGTTCGTTGCGGATCTGGTGGCAGTTGGCGCACAGATTCCCGATCCCCTTGTCGAACGTGCCACCCGTCCTCTCGAGAACGACCGGCTGTCCGGCCCCGGTGAGCGCCCAGTCGGCACCCGTGTACGTCATGTGGATGTCGTGACAGGTGCGGCAGCCGAAGGGCGACACGTTGGTCACTCCCTCGACCGACTCGTCGTGCGGGGGCAATCCCGCTGCGATGCGTGCCTTGGTGCCCTCGTGTCCGTGGCATCCGGCGCAGTTCGTTCTCTCACCGCGTCGGAACGCTTCACCCGTGCCGTGCACGGAGCGCTCTTCGAACTGTGCTTGCTTCGAGAAGATGACCGTCGTGTCGTTGTGGCACTCGGTACACGACAGATCGGCGATGTCGATTTGGGCAGCGGCCGTATCCCCTGGCGGACCTGCTGGACCTTGCGGTCCGGCCGGTCCAGTCGGTCCTGCCGGACCCGCCGGCCCGGCTGGCCCGGCGTCGCCGGCGCACGCCGCCAGGACGACCAGAAATCCGCCCAGGAGAATCAATCGGGCTGCCGAGCTCAGAATGCGCATCGGTCACTCCCTTGCAGCGGAACACGCTTAGTCGCAGTGTATGTCGATGAGAGACGCGTCACCGGGGCCAAATGGCCCTAATTTCCTGCGTGAAGTGTGGGCACGATCTCCGAATCGTCACAGCGCAGGCTCCCGCCCCGCCAGCAGATCTTCTATGACAGCGACGAGGAGCGTCGGGCTGATCTCGCCCTGGACTCGTCCTCTGATGATCCCGCCGCGGTCGACGAAGTAGGTCTCTGGAACGCCGAAGACGCCCAGCTCGACAGTCGCCCGGGAGTCGGTGTCGATCACATAGGAGTAGTTGTCGCCTCGCCCGAGCTCATCGAGGAACGCAATCGCCGGTCCCGGCTGATCCTGGTAGAGAATCCCCACGAAATGGACTCCGCGCGCCTCGTACACCGCGGCAGCCGTCGTGAGAGCTGGGTGCTCTGCTCGGCAGGGGATGCACCACGATGCCCAGATGTTCAGTACCAAGATCTGGTCGTCGAGAGCGGAGACGGTGAGCGCCCCTTCGCGTTCGAGGTAGTCCAGCGTCAGTTCAGGCAGAGGCTGGCCTACCAGCGGCGATTCTACGAGGCGCGGGTCGATTCCGAACCTGCCTCCGAACACGTATGCAAAGAGCCCTGCGACCGCAACGATGACTGCAACGCTGATGAGCAGCCGGCGGCCGGTAGGTCGCGGCGCGCCCGCGTGGGTCGACGCTGGCTCGCTCACGGAGCCTCACGGGACCGAGCATCCCGCAGCGCGTCTTCGATCTGGCCGATGACGTTGTCGGACAGGTTCGGCAGCTCCAGGGCGGCCTCGAGCTGGGGGATCGCCGCCGCCGGATCGTCGAGTCCATACAGGCTCACGAACCCACGGAAGACGATCGCCTCGGCGTTGGCCGGATCCACCGTGAGGCTGGCGTCGAGGTAACTCGCCGCCTCATCTGCCAGGCCGGTCCGGTAAGCCATCCAACCAATTCGGGCCAGCACTTTGGTTTCCTCGGCGGGCGTTGGCGCGTTGTCCGCGATGTATAGGTAGTGGCCGAGCGCAGGGCTGTAGTCTCCGGCTTCGAAGTAGCGGTCGGCGAGCGCCATACGCATGCCGTTGATGTTCGGGTTGGCGGCGATCACCGCCTCCAGCTCCTCGTTGCTGACGCTCGCCGGGTCGACGATGAGCCCTCCGGGGGCCGTCGACGACCCACCCGGGTCCGGCTCGGCGTCGCGCATCACGAAACCGATGACTGCAGCAACCACCACCGCAACGATCAACGTGCCGGCCACCATCCGGGCAGGTGACCTCGTGCTCGGCTCCGCAGGCTCGGGTTGCTCGACATCGGTGGGGGCCTCCTTCACAGGGGAAGGGAGGGCGTTGAGCTCGGCCTCGAGCGTCGCCAGCTCGGTCTGGTAGCCCTCCCGCAGACGTTCGGCAGTGTTCTCGTCTATCTCTCCCTCATCCAGTTGGACCGAGAGCTCGGCGAGATCGCGCGTCACCACTTCGCGGCGCTGGAGGAGCCGATCGCGCTGGGCGCTCACCGCACGGCCTCTGCCGAGGCCGGAGCGCGGCGCCGCGACAGGATCATCCACACTCCGCCTGCTGCCACCAGCGCGGGCAGCAACCAGACTGCGAGGGTCTTCCCGGCCAACGGCGGATCGAGGAGGATCCCTTCCCCGAATCTCGACTGGAAGTAGGAGATGATCTGCTGGTCGGTCTCGCCGGCCGCCACCTTTTGCTCGACCACCTCCATCATCGCCTCTGCGGTCGGTGAGGGTGAGTCGATGATGGCCTCCCCCTGGCACACCGGGCACTTGATGGAGGCACCGAGAGACGCCACACGATCCTCGGGCCTGGGATCTCCCTGGACGAAGCCGACCACGACGATCACGGCGAAGGCCAGGGTCAAAGCCGACCCTGCGAGCCGGCGGTACCCGAGCTTCATGCGGCAACCTGCTCTGGCTGAGTATCCCGGGACGGTTTCCGAACGAGGCGGGACCAGAGCACGGCCAGACCGGTCGTGAATCCGCCGACCCAGACCAGCCAGATGTAGGGGAACCACCACACCTCCACGACGACCCGCTCTGCGTTGATGCTGGCCAGGGAGAGATACAAGTCTCCGGTCGGAGTGATCTCGACGGCCGGCGTCGCGATATTCTGCGAGAACGTGCCGTACTGGTTGAGCCGAGGCTGCTGACGGCCCACGGCGCGGCCGTCCTTGCTCAGCAGCAGATCGGCGCCAATCACGAATCGGTTGGGCTCTTGGCGGGAGAACTGCCCGAGGTAGGTCAGCTCGTAGTCGGCGACCGTGGCACTCTCACCCTGGCGGAGCGTGACCTCGGCTTCTACGGTGAGAGCCGCCGAGACGGCGATTCCCAAAGCCATGAGCGCGACTCCGAAGTGGGCGATTTGGCCGCCCCAGTAGCCCGTGTCATTTCGGGTCACGCGCAGCACGGCCGCGGCGAGGCCGATCTCTCGCTTCTCGGCCATCATCCGGGCCGAGCGGTAGAGGTTTCGCACGATCACGAACGCCACGAACGTCGAGGTCAGGACTCCCAGCAGCAGCAACGGACTGCGGTGGCGAAGCACGACGGCCGCTGCTCCAGCCCCGAGTGCCAGTCGAAGCGGGACTCGGATCCGCTCCCATACCACCGAGGCGCGGGCGGCCCGGTAGGGAGTGATCGGTCCGATCCCCATCGCCAACAAGAGCCCGAAAGAGAGCGGTATGGCCATGCGATTGAAGAACGGTGGTCCCACACCGACTTGGTCGCCGCTGAAGGCTTCGACGAACATCGGATACAGCGTGCCGATGAGGACGACGGCTGCGAACAGCGTCAGCAGCAGGTTGTTCAGCAGGAACACACCCTCCCGGCTGGCGAGCGACTCGAGGCGGGGCGAGGACGCGACCACGCCGATGCGGCTGGCGAAGAGCCCGAAGGAGGCCACCAGCACGATCAGGAGGAACCACAGCAGCACCGGCCCGATCGCAGACTGCGTGAAGCTGTGGACCGACACGATGACGCCCGAGCGCGTCAAGAACGTGCCCAGGATGGTCAATGCGAAGGTGGCGATGACGAGAACGAAGTTCCACGCCTGCAACATGCCGCGACGCTGTTGCACCACAGACGAGTGGACGAATGCGGTTGCGGTGAGCCAAGGCAGGAACGAAGCGTTCTCCACCGGATCCCATGCCCAGTACCCGCCCCAGCCCAGCACCTCGTACGACCAGAGACCGCCCAGTACGATGCCGGTGGTCAGAAAGCCCCAGGCGATCAGGGTCCAGGCCCGGCTCTGCTTCAGCCAATCGGAGCCGCCCCTTCCCAGCAGCAGAGCGGACATGGCATAGGCGAAGGGAACGGCCATGCCCACATACCCGAGGTAGAGCATTGGGGGATGAATGGCCATGAGTAGGTGATTCTGGAGCAGCGGGTTGGGTCCGCGGCCTTCGAGCGGCGCCATGACGTCCGCCCAGGGCACGTTGCTGCCGGAGATACATCCGATGCTGCCCGCTTCGACGCACACCCGGAACGGATTGGACACGGTGAGCATCATGCCGAAGAAGAACAGGCAGATGACACCGAGCACGAGCAGCGCTCCGGCGCCGAGGCGATCCTCTGGGGCGCGGCGCGCCACCTGCCGGTACACCAAGTAGACATAGGTGGCGAGCACGAGGCCCCACAGAACGATGCTCCCTTCGAGCGCCGCCCACGCGCTGGCCAACTTGAAGACGATCGGGGTGGTCGACGCGGAGTTGTCGGCGATGTATTCGATCGAGAAGTTGTCGCGCAGAATGCCGACCTCGAGGGCCCCCATGGCAGCGGCAGCGCCGAGGAGGATCCCGAGGGCCGGACCTCTGAGGAGCGCCGTGGACCGTAGCGTCGGCCACCGCATCGCCCGATATCCCTGCAGCATGAGACCGAGCGACGATGCGGCCGCCAAGAGAATCCCGAGGAGTCCGATCGTGGCCGTCACCGACTCGGCCCCGGATGGCGCGTGTAGGTGGCGTCCGGCAAGGGAGCAGGGCCGCCGTCGCATGGAGGTGGGAGTGAGCTCGGATCGGCGAGTGTCGATGGCGTCGGCTCGGCGAGCATCATCGGGTCAGCCTAGGCACCCCGGCGCGACAGAGTGAGAACGGCGTTGCCGGCCGGGTGAGCGCCCCGTCCGGGTATGCGTCGGAGACGCGATGGTGCTAGAACTCAGGTTGAGGCGTCACTTAGAACGAGGATCGCTATGCAGGGTAGCGAGGAGAGGCCGGGTAGGGCGGAACGCTCCGCCGATCCTGAGGGCTCGACTTCCGATGTCCACCGGCGCCGGTTCTTGCGTCGAGCCATCCTCGCCATCGGAGCGGGTATCACCGCCGCCTTGGGCATTCCCGCGTTCGCGTTCGTCACCGGGCCGTCGCGGACGGGGGTAGACGAGGAGACGTGGATCCGACTCGGCTCCACGGCTTCGATCGAGCCAGGGGCGCCGCCGACACTCATCAAGGCCACGGTGCTGCGCCGCAGCGGCTATCTCACCGAGGAGCAGGAGATCTCCGTGTTCGTCACCTCGGAGACGGGGACCGAGTTCACGGTGCTGTCCAATATCTGCACACACTTGGCCTGTCGGGTGCGTTGGGTGGAGGAACAGGAAGGTTTCTTCTGTCCCTGCCACAACGCCGTCTTCGGTCCGGATGGCGCCGTGGTGCAGGGACCGCCCCCGCGTCCGCTCGACTCATTCGAGTCCATGGTGGAGGACGGGCAGTTGTACTTCAGGGAGGCGTGACATGGCCTCCAGGCTCTCGGAGTGGTTCGACGAGCGAACCGGGTGGCGGGGCAGTTGGACCGCCGTGTTCCTCCGCAAGATCCCGAAGGTCAACTGGGCTTACACGCTGGGGAGTGCCACGTTGTTCGTGCTGGTGCTCCAATTCGTCACCGGGATCTTGCTGACGCTGTACTACGTTCCCGAGCCGCAGCAGGCGTACGCCAGTGTGGACTATGTCACCAACGAACTGCCCTTCGGGTGGTTGATCCGTGGGATCCATCACTGGGGTGCCAGCGCGATGGTGCTGTTGGCCGTGCTTCACATGGTGCGGGTCATCGCCTATGGGGCGTACAAGTACCCCCGTGAGGTGACATGGATCACGGGTGTCGCCCTGCTCCTCCTCACCTTCGCCTTCGGGTTCACGGGCTATTTGCTGCCGTGGGACCAGCGGGCATATTGGGCGACGGTGGTCGGGACGGAGATCGGAGCCGTTCCGCCTCTCGTCGGTGACTTCACAAAGGACCTGATGTTGGGAGGCGACGAGATCTCCGGCCTGACGTTGTCGCGCTTCTTCGGCGCCCATGTGTGGGTGCTCCCCTCGCTCACCGTCTTGCTCGTCGCCATTCACCTGTATCTGGTGGTCCGGAACGGGATCAGCGCCCCGCCGAAGCGGAATGAGTGACCATGGATCAGGAGGAGCGCAAGCAGTACCTCGAGGACTACGAAAAGGCGAAGAAGAAGGGCATCCCCTTCTTCCCGGACGCAGTGTTCAAGGACGCGGTCGTAGCCCTCGTGGTGTTTCTCGTCATCGTGGGACTGGCGACGTTCGTCGGTGCGAGCTTGGAGGAGATCGCCGACCCGAGCGATGAATCCTTCACGCCGCGTCCGGAGTGGTACTTCCTCTTCCTCTTCCAGCTCTTCAAGTTCTTCCCCGGGAGCTTGGAGGTCGTGGGCGTGTTCGTCATACCGATGGTGGCTCTCGTCTTCCTCATCCTCCTTCCATGGACCGATCGATCTCCGAGGCGCCACTGGTCTGGTCGCCCGGTAGTCACTTCGATCACGCTCTTCTTGCTGGCCGGCGCCCTCATCCTGACTGTTCAGGCGTTGCTGGAGGAGCCACCGCCCGCGGCGGCGAGCGCAGGCGGTGATCAGGTCGCGCAGCTGTACTCGACCAACTGCTCCGGATGCCACGGTTCGGCGGTGGCCGTGGCGTCTCGTGACGAGCTCCTCGAGGCGATCCGCGGCGAGACGCACGAGGGCATGCTTGCGTGGAATCCCGAGCTCACGGCCGACGAGATCGAAGCCCTCGTGGGATTCGTCTTGTCGCCCACCGGGCATGTCCTCTTCGAGAGCAATTGCGCCGATTGCCATGACCTGGACTCGCTCGTCGCCTCCGATGCGATCGAGCTGCGACGTGCTATCGACGAGGGCCCCGACTACCCGCCCCACGAGAACGTAGGGGTCCCGGTGTGGAACGAGGCCCTCAACAGTGTCGATCAGGGGAAGATACTGGCCTTCCTCACCGCAGCGGACGGGCAGCGCCTGTGGACGCAGGAATGCGCATCGTGTCATGGCCAATCTGTGGCGGTCAGCGGGGGTAGAGCAGCGCTGGAGGATGTGATCCGGACCGGCGGCGCGCATTTGGATCTGGATGCCTTCCAGGCGGCGCCGGGGCCGGACGACATCGAGACCCTCGCGCTGTATGTGTCTGATCCTCCGGCTGCTCCCGACGGCGCCGCTCTCTTCGGCCGAGTCTGCGCAGCGTGCCACGCAACCCGGGTGCCGCACGCAGCTGACTACGAGCCGGCACGGCGGCTGATCGCGCAGGGCGGCGCGCACGAGATCACGCGGCCATGGGGCGACTTTCTCAGCGATGAGCAGATCGACGCCCTTGTCGACCATGCGTTGCGCGCGATCGAGTTGCCCGACCTCACCGAGGCGGCTCGTCTCTACTCGCAGAACTGTGCCGCATGCCACGGTGAGCAAGGGGAGGGGGGCGTCAACCCGACCCGATCTGGAGACATCATTGCTCCGATCTCCACCGAGGAGTACCTCGCTACACGCGACGATGCCACGCTCCGGGCGATCATCTCGCAGGGCCAACCCAACTTCGGTATGTCTCCGTTTGCTGACACGTTCGGCGGTCCGCTGTCCAGCGAGCAGGTGGACCTCCTGGTGGCCTTCATGCGCGCCTGGGAGGACGATCCACCGGTGGATCTCCCCCCCGAGGTGCCGAGTGGCCCGGTGCAAGCCGCGGATCCGGCCTCGGTCTATCTCGCGTTGTGCTCGCAGTGCCATGGAGACTCGGGAGAAGGTGGCCTCGGAGTGGCGTTCGATGATGCCTGGCAGCAATCAAGAACCGATCGAGAGATCTTCGACGACATCAACTTGGGCCACGCGGCGACCTCCATGATCGCATGGGGCGAGGTCCTGCCGTCCCAACAGATCCAGGACCTCGTTTCCTATCTCAGGACGCTCACGGGCGAGGCGGGCACGAGCGCCGCGCTGACGTACGACGCCACCATCCGTCCCATCTTCGACGCGTACTGCTCGTCGTGTCACGGCACGCTCGGGGGCTGGACCGGCACGAGCTACGAGGAGGCGCTGACGACCGGTATCGCCGGACCGACCATCATCCCGGGAGACCCGGACAACAGCCGCCTCGTGCAGTCGCTGATCGGGACCCATCCGGACGGCGTGGTCATGCCTCCGTCGGTTGAGATGAGTGCCGCCGACATCCAGAAGATCCTCGACTGGGTGGAAGCAGGGGCACCGGAGCGCTGACCCGGATCGCGCCGGTCGTCTTCACGCCGAGGGAATCTGCCATCGTGCCGGCAGGCAGTGGCAACGTTTCCGGGTTCCGTGGTCGTAGGTGGCGGCTATGCTCGCTGGTCTCATCAAGAGCAGTGGAGGGACAGGCCCGTCGAAGCTGCGGCAACCCGTAGAGGTGCCAATGCCTGATCGATGAGATCGAGGCGCTGCCTGTCCACCCGGAAGGAGTAGGCATGTGGTCGAGCCGGTGGAGTCGCTCTCGGTGTGTGACCTGTCCTTGCTCCCGGGTGGTCCGCGTCCTCGCGTAGACAGGCACCACCGCCCGGGAGAACCAGGCGGTGCCACTCACCTCGAGCCTCAGGGGAACCCATGACTGACTCCTTCGACGAATCCACTTTCGAAACCGACCACCGGCTGCGCTATCGGGTACTGACCGGGCCCGACAATCGGGAGTTCTGCGAGCGAGTGAGCGCAGCGCTCGATGAGGGTTACCGGCTCCACGGCGGCCCGGCGCTGACGTTCGACGGCACCAACGTGATCGTCGCCCAGGCCGTGGTGCTCGATGACGGAGCGGCGTCATGACCGGGCATTACGCCGGCGACGTCTCGTCGAAGGACGCCTACGCCGCCCTCGAGCAGAACCCGGACGCCGTTCTGGTCGATTGCCGTACCGACATGGAATGGGAGATGATCGGCGTGCCGCGGCTCCCGGATCTGCCTCAAGAGCCCGCGTTCATCGAGTGGCTGCAGCTTCCCGAGGGCGCAGTGAATCCACACTTCTTGACCGAGCTGCAGGAGGCCGAGATCACATACGACCGGCCCGTCTACTTCATCTGCCGGTCGGGGGTGCGCAGCCGCGACGCCGCCATCCTGGCCACCGAGTTCGGCTACACCGCCGCCTACAACGTGAGCGACGGCTTCGAGGGCCCGCCGGACGAGGAGGGCAGGCGGGGCGCGACGGCGGGGTGGCAGGCAGATGGGCTGCCTTGGGGCAAGCCGTGAGGAACGACACCAGGCTGGTTCGGGGCGGTCTCAGCCGCACGGAGTTCGACGAGACCGCAGAGGCCCTGTTTCTCACGTCCGGCTATGTCTACGCATCGGCGGAGGAGGCGGAGGCGGCCTTCGCCGGCGAGACCGATCGCTACATCTACTCCCGCTACGGCAACCCGACCATCACCATGTTCGAGGAGCGGCTGCGCCAGTTCGAAGGGGCCGAGGCGTGCTGGGCAACCGCCAGTGGCATGGCCGCCGTGTTCTACTCGCTGCTCGCCTCGCTCGAGCAGGGGAGCCGGGTCGTCTCCGCCCGAAGCCTGTTCGGCTCGTGCTTCATGATCCTCGACGAGCTGCTGCCCCGGTACGGGGTCGAGACCGTGTTCGTCGACGGAGCCGACTTCAACCAGTGGGAGCGGGCGCTGGCGGCTCCGGCCGACGCCGTGTTCTTCGAGACACCATCGAACCCGATGCAGTCCCTGGTCGACGTGGCCGGGGTCAGCGAGCTGGCCCGCGCCGCGGGGGCAGTGGTGATCGTCGACAACGTGTTCGCAACCCCGGTGCTGCAACGGCCCATGCAACTCGGTGCCGACATCGTCGTGTACTCCACCACCAAGCACATCGACGGCCAGGGTCGTACTCTCGGCGGTGCCGTCCTCGGGTCCGAGGAGTTCGTCTACGAGCGTCTCCAACCATGGATGCGGCACACGGGACCGTCCTTGAGCCCGTTCAACGCCTGGGTGCTGGTGAAGGCATTGGAGACCTTGTCGCTGCGGGTCAAGCACCAGTCGGCGTCGGCGCTTCGGGTTGCAGAGGTCCTGGAAGCGCATCCCCGGGTTCGCAGGGTCTGGTATCCCACGTTGCCGAGCCACCCGCAGCACGACCTGGCGACCCGGCAGATGTCGGCAGGCGGGACCGTCGTGACCTTCGAGGTCGACGGCGGACGCGATGAGGCGTTCCGCCTGCTCAACGGTCTCGCATTGCTCGACATCTCCAACAACCTGGGCGATTCGAAATCGCTCGTGACCCATCCGGCCACCACCACTCACCGTCGCATCGGCCCCGAGGCGAGGGCGGCCGCCGGCATCACCGACGGCGTGGTGCGAGTGTCGGTCGGCCTGGAAGACGTGGCGGACATCGTCGACGACCTCGAGAAGGCGCTGACCGGGATGTGAGCTGCACGCGATCGGGCCCCGGGGTCGCCCGGGGCCCGATGCGGGAGGAGGACGAGTCGCGGCTCAGAAGGTCCGGCCGGTCTCGGCGGCGTCGGCGTCGCCGTTCTGGCCGAACGGACCACCGAAACCCCGTCGCCCGAACCCGCGCCGTCCCTCGAACTCGCCGTTGACCATCGCTTCGGCTCGTTCGGCGGCCTCGGCGAGCTTCTCGGCGGCCTCTTCTTCGGTGAGGTTGCCGTCGGCCACTGCCTGGTCGATGCGCTCCTGGTGGTCGGCGACGATGGCGTCGATCACGTCCTGCACGTCGACTCCGTTGTCGGTGGCGACGTCGGCGATCGTGTCGCCTTCCTGCAGGGCGTCCCTCAGCTCGGCCGGCTCCATGCCGAGTACCTCGGCAACGGTCTCGAGGTGATGGCCACCGTGGCGATGACCTCGGAATCCGCGGGGCGCCCGCTCGGAGATTGCCTCGGCCACTGCGTCGGCCTGATCCTGGGTGATGACGCCTTCGGTCACCAAGCCGCCGAGGATCTCCTCCAGCGTGGTGAACCGGCTGTCCTCGGTGGTGTCGTCGGTCTGGGCCTCCTGGGCCACCGCGACCGCGGGGTTCGAGATGAACGATCCGGCCGCTGCCCCGCCGACGACGATGGCTGCCGCTGCCAGTGCTGTGGCGATCTTCCGCATGATGTCTCCTTTCGTTTCATGCTCTGAGGACAGGATGCGGCAGCGGCCTGAGGCGGAGCCGGGAGCGTGCTGAGAGTCTCCTGTGAGTTCGTTCGGCTTGACTGGGAGCCATGAACCTCGACACCTCGGATCTGTGGACCTGCCCCAGCTGCAAGAAGCGGTTCGTGACCAAGCACATGTGGCACTCCTGTGGCTCGCACACCGTCGAGGACTTCATGGCGGGCAAGAGCGACGTGGCATGGGCGTATTGGAACCGGCTCAACGAGCTCGTGGGCACCTGCGGCCCCTACTCGGTGGTGGCCAACAAGTCCCGGCTCGCCTTCATGGTGCGGGTTCGTTTCGCCGGTGTCGGGGCCGTGTCCGACCGGGGCATGAGCTTCGCTTTCTGGCTGAAGCAGCGGATCGACGATCCCCGGATCCGCAAGGTGGAGCACTACGGGGGCAACGACTACGGCTACCACGTGCGGGTCACCTCCTTGGATCAGCTCGACGATCAGGTCCAAGAATGGCTGTGCATGGCCTACGAGGTGGGCTGTCAGCGAGCCTGACGGCATACTGTGCCGATGCCGGAACTCACCGTCGAAGAGCTGATGGCCGAGTGGCCCGACGAGGTGCTTCCCATCGGCCAACGGATGCGAGCGCTGGTGCGTGAGGTGGCACCGGAGGTCACGGAGCGGGCATATCCGGGTTGGCGCCTGATCGGCTACCGCGTGCGCCAGTATTTCTGTGGCATCTATCCCGCCGATGGCGGTGTCCGATTCCTCTTCGAGCGGGGGCGTGAGCTCCACGACCCGGAGGGTCTCCTGGACGGAGCCGGCTCCCAGACCCGCCACGTCGACGTGCGCCCGGGACCCGGCTGGGAGCAGGCGGTCGACGCCCTCCGCGACTTGGTGGCGCAAGCCGTGGCGCTGCAGGAGTAGGTTCCGACGATGGCGCTCAACGCAAGACGACCCCCGCTCCGAGGTGAGGAGAGGGAAACGCTCGTCGGATTGCTCGATCTGAATCGGGCCACGCTGGTGTGGAAGCTCGATGGGCTCGACGAGAGCCAGGTGCGCCAGCGGCACGTGGAGTCGCCGACGACGCTCCTCGGTCTCATCAAGCACATGGCTCATGTCGAGAGCTGGTGGTTCCTCGAGTACATCGACGGTCGGCAGGACTTGGAACTGGGGTTCGGCGACGACGAGGAGGCCGACTTCCGGATCGAAGCCGACGAGACCATCCAGTCGGTGGTCGACCTGTACGAACGGCACGTGGCTGCCGCCAACGAGGTGATCGCCACCCACGAACTCCACGACGTGGGCTGGGAGCTACGCGGCGGAACTCGATCGTTGCGGTGGGTGCTCGGTCACATGATCGAGGAGACGGCACGTCACGTCGGCCACGCCGACATCATCCGAGAGTTGGTCGACGGCACGGTCGGCTACCTGCCTCCGCAGGAGGAGTGAGGCGCCCCGGTCGGGCCGTCTCTTCCTCGTCATGGAACCGCGGCGAGCGCGGGTGACGGTGAGTCGGCGAGCGCCGCCGGCACGCGGACGGTGAACCGGGCGCCACCGCCCGGCTCGTTGGCTGCAGTCACCGTGCCGCCGTGCGACTCCACGATGGCGGCGACGATCGCCAGCCCCAATCCGGCTCCGCCGCTGGCCCGAGATCGAGACTCATCGGCGCGGTAGAAGCGGTCGA
The DNA here is from genome assembly GCA_041581135.1 of Acidimicrobiia bacterium. Classification (GTDB taxonomy): domain Bacteria; phylum Actinomycetota; class Acidimicrobiia; order Spongiisociales; family UBA5794; genus JBFGCM01. The sequence continues at coordinate 10,967 of JBFGCM010000029.1, read as the reverse complement.
ACAGCTTGTCGGCGTGCTGGAGCGGCAGGCCGGGGCCGTCGTCGGTGATCTCCAACACCACCTGGTCGCCGTGGTGCCTCAGCCGAACGTCGACGGGTGTCCCCGCCGGGGTGTGGCTGCGGGCGTTGGCCAGCAGGTTGGCCACCACTTGCGTGAGGCGCACCGCATCACCGGTGACGAGGGTCTCGCCTTCCACTTGGAGCGTCGTTGGCCGCTCCGGATCGATCGCACGGCTGTCGGCGACGACATCTCGGACGATGCCGTCCATGTGCACGGTCCGCACGTCGAGCGGTTGGTCGGCGTCGAGCTTGGCCAGCAGCATGAGGTCCTCGACCAACCGCTGCATCCGGTGGCTCTCGGTGGCGATGCGTCGCATCGCCTTGTCCAGCTCGGCCGGGTCGACGAGCGCACCCTTGCGATACAGCTCGGAGTACCCCTGCACCGCGGCGAGCGGAGTGCGCAGCTCGTGGGAGGCGTCGGCGATGAACAGCTCGAGCCGGTCATTGGCGGCCCGCTCGGCGGTGAAGGCGTCCTCGATCTGGTGGAGCATGTCGTTGAGGGCGTCGCCCAGCCGATCCAGCTCGGGACCGGCGTCGCCAGTGGGTACCCGGCTGGAGAGGTCGCCGGCGGCGATGGACGTGGCCGTCTCCACCATCTGGTCAACTGGACGGAGGCTGCGACGCACCAGCCACCACGTGACGCCACCGCCGGCGACAGAGACGACGAAGCCGGCGACGATGAGCATGCCGAGCAGACCGCCGACCGCCGTTTCCACCTCGGTGAGTGGTGCCGCCCACACCTCGACGGCATCTGCCGTACGGTCGGCGATGGCGCGGTACTCCATCGAGCCGTCCACCGCCCCAACGGTCACCGGGCCACCGGCACCAAACCGGTGCTCTCCGCGCAACAGCGCGGCGACGTCGGGCAACGGGTCGGCCTCGTCGCGAAACCCCGAGGGCGAAGCGAACCGGACCCGTCCGTCGGCATCCGTCTGCACGTAGGCGAGATCTCTCCCGCCGAATTCGGGGCGACCTTCGAACTCGCCCGCACCACGACCTACCGGCATGTTGCCGGGAGCGGACCGCGTCTGGGTGGCTTTCAGGCGATCGTCTAGCTGGGCGGTGAGCACGGAGCGGGTGGAGTTCACCAACACGATGCCGAGGGCAGCGATGGCCGCCACCAGCAGGATCGTGAACGCCACCACGAGGCGGGCTCGGAGCGTCATGCCGCCGCCTCGGGTCGACGCAGCATGTAGCCGACGCCGCGAACGGTCTTGATCATGTCGGCGCCCCGGCCGAGCTTCTTGCGGAGATAACTGACGTAGGTCTCCACGATGCCGGCGTCGCCGCCGAAGTCGTACTCCCACACGTAGTCGAGGATCTGCATCTTGGAGAGCGCCCGACCGGCGTTGAGCATCAAGTAGTGGAGCAGCCGGTATTCGGTCGGGGAGAGGTCGATCTCGTCGTCCTCGTAAAACACCTGGTGGGCGTCGTCGTCGAGCATCAAGTCGCCGACGGCCAGGCGGTGATGGTCACCCCCGTCGCCTCGTACCCGCCGCATGATCGCTTCGATGCGCAGCGCCAGTTCCTCCAAGCTGAATGGCTTGGTGAGGTAGTCGTCGCCGCCCCGCCGGAATCCGGTGCGGAGGTCGTCGGCGCCATCACGAGCCGTCAAGAAGATGACCGGGACGTCGCGCCCGTCGCGGCGGATGCGGCGGCAGACCTCGAAGCCGTCGACATCGGGCAGGTTCACGTCGAGCACCACCAGGTCCGGATCGGACGACTTGACGGCGCGAAGTGCGTCGAACCCCGATTGTTCACTGCGCACCTCATAACCGGCAAACCGCAGGGCGCTCGACACCATGTCCACGAGTGACTCTTCGTCGTCGACGACGAGGATCTGGGTGGTCGGTTCCGTCACGTGGTGGTCCTCCGCGTCTCTCCACCACCGTATCGGGCCCATCTGATCGCCATCTGAGAGTCACCTGAGAACTGGCTGAGAATCGGCGACCGGCGGCTCATGCGCGGCGTCGAGTCGTTCTAGGCATTCGATCCGTCGAGAATGGCGGTATGACCGCATCCGACCAGGCCCCCGCGTTCGATCCCGCCGTTGCGCCCCGTCGCCGTTGGTGGCCGTGGGTGGTGGCGGCGGCGGTGATCGTCGCCGCGGTGGGAACGTGGTTGGTTTTGGCCGGCGATGGAAACGATGACGACTCGCAGGCGGCTGCTCCGGTGCGCTTCGCCGACGTCGTGCGGACCGACCTCGAGGAGGTCACCACTCTCGACGGCACCCTGGGGCGCGGCGACGGCGACACCATTCCGGCGGCCCGTGCCGGCATCGTGACGGCGGCCCCCGAGCCCGGAGACACGGTGCAGGCCGGAGAGGTCCTGTACGAGATCGACGCGTCGCCGGTGGTGCTCCTCATCGGGTCGACACCCGCCTATCGGGCGATCGCCGTCAGCGAGGAGACCCGACCGATCGTCGCCCGGTCCGGCGGCACCGTCACCGCAGTGGGCGACAGCGGTGCACCGGTGGTGCAGGGAGACGTGCTCTTCGAGATCGACGGCGAGCCCGTGGTGGTGCTCTACGGCGAGGTACCGGCGTACCGGCCGCTCCTCGACTTGTCGGACAACATGATCGGCGCCGATGTGGCCCAGTTGGAAACCGCCCTCGACGCCCTGGGCTTCAACGACGCAAGTGCCACCATCGACGACGAGTTCACCGGCGCCACCGAGGCGATGGTGGAGAACTGGCAGGAAGCGATCGGCGCCGAGGTCGACGGGGTGGTCGATCTCGGCCACGTCGTGTTCATTCCCGGCCCCTCGGAAGTCGTGGCCGTGGACGTGGACGTGGGCGACGTGCTCACCCCGGGCCGGGTTGTGGTGGCCCTGGCCGGCACCGAGCCCATGACGGGCACCGATGTCGAGCAGCTCGAGGCCTCATTGGCGGCACTCGGGTATGACCCCGGTCCGGTCGACGGCACGTTCACCGCAGAGACCAAGTCGGCGGTACGGAACTGGCAGGAGGCACGCGGTCTCGAGGTCGACGGAGTGGTGGACGTGGGCGAGGTGGTGTTTTGGGAGGGGCCGGTTCGAGTCGCCTCCCAGGTGACGGCGCCCGGTGCCGCGGTAGCCGCCGGCGGCCCCGTGCTGACGGTGACGTCGAACGAGATCGTGGTGACCGCCGAGTTGCCGGCGGAGGATCAGGACATCTTGGCGGAGGGAGACACTGTGGTGGTGCAGATGCCGGACGAGACGGAGCTGCCGGCCACGGTGAGCGAAGTGGCGACCGTGGCCACCCGTAACGCCGCCGGCGCGACCATCTTCGAGGTGACGATCACGCTGGACGACCCGGCGGCGGCCGGCGACCTCGACGAGGCGCCGGTGGAGGTCTCGGTGGTCACCGACTCGGTGTCCGACGTCATCGCAGTGCCGGTCACCGCCCTCCTGGCGCTGCTCGAAGGCGGCTACGCCGTGGAGGCGGAAAACGCCGACGGCACGACGACGCTGGTGGAAGTGGAGCCCGGGTTCTATGCCGACGGCTTGGTCGAGCTGCTCGATGCCCCGGTCCAGCCCGGGGATCGCGTGGTGGTGCCGTGACGATCCTCGAGCTGCGCGACGTCGGGATGACCTATCCCACGACGCCACCGGTTCGTGCTCTCCGGGGCGTCACGTTCTCGGTGGAAGAAGGTGAGCTGGTGGTGGTGGTCGGACCGTCCGGGTCCGGCAAATCGACCTTGCTGCATGTGATGGGCACGTTGGACCGGCCCACGGCAGGTGAGGTGGCGGTGGCCGGTCACCGCGTGCAGGACCTGAGCGACCGGGAGCTCTCGGCGCTGCGGTCCCGTCACATCGGATTCGTCTTTCAGCAGTTCCACCTGTTGTCGGGATACACGGCCCTCGACAACGTGGCCGACGGTGTGCTGTACACGGGCCGTCCCCTGGCCGAGCGGCGTCGCCTCGCAGGCGAGGCGCTGCGTCGGGTCGGCCTCGGCCATCGGCTCACCCACACCGCCACCAAGCTCTCCGGTGGGGAACGCCAACGGGTCGCCATCGCCCGGGCGCTGGTGGGCGGACCGTCCATCGTGCTCGCCGACGAGCCCACCGGGAATCTCGACTCCGCCACCAGCGACTCCATCGTGGCGCTGCTCGAAGAGCTCCATCGCGACGGTGTCACCATCGTGGTGATCACCCACAACCGTGAGATCGCCGGCCGGTTCCCCCGTGCGGTGGGGCTGCGCGACGGGATGGTCGAGTACGACGCGTCTCGGGAGGCACTGGGCTGATGGAGCCCGGCCTCGTCCCGAGCCGTCTGCACTTCGCCGATGTGGGACGAACGGCGGTGGTGGGGCTTCGCACCCGCAAACTCCGTGCCGCACTGTCGGCGCTCGGCATCGTCATCGGGATCGCCTCGATGGTGGCTGTGCTCGGGTTGTCCGAGTCCAGCAAGTCGGATCTCCTCGCGCAGCTCGATCGGCTCGGCACCAACCTGCTCACGGTGCAGGCCGGGCAGGGAATCGGCCGGGGGAGCGGCCGGCTCCCCGAGGATGCCGCTGCCATGGTGGCTCGCATCGGACCGGTCGAGACCACATCCACGGTCAGCAATGCCTCCTCCAACGTCTACCGCAGTGACCTGATCCCGGAAGGCCAGTCGGGTGGCCTGTCGGTCCAGGCCGTCGACCTCAACCTGCTGGACACGCTGGGTGGTGCGGTGGCGCACGGCAGGTTCCTGAACGAGGCCACGGCCCAGTTCCCGACCACCGTGCTGGGTTCGGTTGCGGCGGAGCGCCTCGGCATCGTCGGTCTCGACGACCGGCCGGTGGTGTGGCTCGGTGATCGATGGTTCTCGGTGGTTGGCATCCTCGAGGAGTTCGAGCTCAGCCCCGACCTGGACCGGGCGGCGCTCGTCGGCATGGAGGCGGCGGAGACCTACTTGGGCAGCGAGAACATCCCCACCACCATCCACGTGCGCACCGATCCCCGGTTCGTCGACGACGTCATCGCCGTGTTGGGGGCGACGGCCAACCCGGAGAGCCCGGAGGAGGTGGAGGTCGATCGACCCACCGATGCCCTCGAGGCGAGGGAGGCCGCCGAGGACGCGCTCACCGCTCTCTTCCTCGGTCTGGGCGCGGTTGCCCTCTTGGTGGGCGGGGTCGGCATCGCCAACGTGATGGTGATCTCGGTGCTGGAGCGCCGGGCCGAGATCGGGCTACGCCGTGCCCTCGGTGCCACCAAGCGGCACGTGGCGATGCAGTTCCTCGGTGAGGCACTGCTGCTGGCCACGGTCGGTGGCGTGGGCGGGGTGCTGCTCGGCGCCGGGGTGACCACAGCGTGGGCCCGGTTCCGAGGTTGGGACGTGCTGCTGCCCCGAGTGGCGCTCATCGGAGGCATCGTCGCCGCCCTGTTGATCGGAACCGTTGCCGGCCTCTACCCGGCCATCCGCGCCGCCCGACTCTCCCCCACGGAGGCGCTGCGCTACGAGTGACCGGGTCGCCGGTGGCCCCTCAGCCGCTCAGTGCCTTGGATACGCGCTCCAGCCGCTCACGTGCTTCCGCGCCCACATCGTGGACCTCGGGCTTGGCGACCAAGCCGAGCGCCGCCGACGGATCCATGAAGTCGACCGTGACGGTGCCGCCGCTCTGGCGAACGACCACGTTGCACGGCAGCAACGCTCCGATGGACGGCTCCACGGTCACGGCGCGATGCGCCAGGCTCGGGTTGCAGGCGCCGAGGATCAGGTACGGCTCCATCTCCACGCCGAGCTTGGCCTTCATGGTGGCGGCCATGTCGATCTCGGTGAGGACGCCGAATCCCTCTTCCATCAGCTCGTCGCGGGTGCGGGCGACCACCTCGTCGAAGGTTCCACGCGGGTGTACGGAGAATGTGTACATACCCGGATTGTACGAGACGCCCTGCCGCTGCCGCCTAGGGCCATCCAGCCCTCTCTCAGAGCACGCCGAGCTCGTGCAGGTAGCCGGTCGGTTCCGTGAAGCTGCAGCTGCCGATCGAGCACAGGACTTCCCTCACCCGGGCCTCCGGCACATCGACCCCGACCCCCTTCCAGGAGAGCGTGTCGAGATCGAAGGCATCCGGGTCGAACTCCTCGAGGGAGCTCGCCACGTGTTGGGGGGAGCCGAGTGCGCACCGCACCGCGGCGATCAGATTGACGAAGCCGTGCTCGACGGCTCCGTGCACGGCCGAGGGACGGCGAAACGGGTGGTGCAGGCCCGCCGTGGCCTTGAACGGCACGTCTTCGGTGACACACTCCAGCACGAACGCCGTCACCGATTCCACGCTCGGAAACGCCGCCGCGGTTGCGCCACCGGTGCGGATCTTGGCGCGGACGTCGTACCCGGTCCGGCGGGCGGCAGCAACCCGATCGACCACGAAGACATCGTCGGGCTCGGTGCTCTCCAGGTAGGCAACCGGAGCGAGGGTTCGGAGCAGGCCGACCTCCGGCTGTGCCCCCGGCTCGAGCCGCGACTCGACCTGGAGCAGCGGGGTCGGACTCTGCTCCAGCGGCACGTCGAGGACCGCTCCGAGCGGAGCAGCGAACTCGCCCAGCTCGCCCAGTTGGCTGGCCCGAAGCAAGAACGGTCCGAGCACCCAGCCGTCGTCGCCCTGCCGGCAGGCCTCGTACTCGGCGACCGCGGCAGGCACCGCGAGGTTGGCCGGTGGAAACACACCGGCGTAGTCGATCAGTCCTTCGAACAAGGGATGGCGTGACATTCGTACCCGCTCCGCCGCAGGCTGGGATGTCCAATCGTACCCCCGCCTCGACGCGCCTATCGTGGCGATTACAGCGGCGTCGTCCACGCGGAGGAGGGAAGGCCGCATGACCTGGCTCGACATCCCTGCCGACACAGGGTTCGGGCTGTCACACCTGCCATACGGCGTGGTTTGCGTCGACGGGGGCCGCCCTCAGATCGGGGTGCGGGTCGGGGACACGGTCCTGGAGCTGGGCAACCTGGCGCGAGCCGGCGTCCTCCCCCACGAGTGCATCGGTGAGGATCTCAACGAGCTGATGGCGGCGGGACCCAAGCGCTGGACCGAGGTGCGGGAGACGATCCAAGCGGTGCTCACAGAAGAGGCGTACCGGCGCGTCGTCGAGGTCTCACTCATTCACCCGGAGCGCGTGCAGATGCACCTTCCGTTCCGCGTGTCGGACTACGTCGACTTCTACTCGTCCCGCGAGCACGCCACGAACCTCGGTCGGATGTTCCGCCCCGACTCGGAGCCGTTGCTGGAGAACTGGCGGCACCTGCCGGTGGGTTACCACGGGCGCTCGGGCACCGTGGTGGTGTCCGGAACCCGGGTTCGGCGTCCCCACGGCCAGCGTCGCGGCCCCGACGGGCCCGAGTTCGGGCTCAGTCAGAAGGTCGACGTGGAGTTGGAGATGGGGTTCGTCGTGGGGGCACCTTCCGAACTGGGGACCCACATCCCGGTGGAGGATGCCGCCGACCACATCTTCGGGTTCATGCTGGTGAACGACTGGAGCGCGCGCGACATCCAGGCGTGGGAATACGTGCCCCTCGGGCCGTTCCTCGGCAAGTCGTTCGCCACCTCGATCTCGGGGTGGGTCACGCCGGTCGCCGCCCTGGAGCCTTATCGGGTAGAGCCGCCGGAGCAGGATCCACCCCCGCTGGCGTACCTGGCCGGCGGTCAACCGTGGGCGTTCGACATCGAACTCGAGATCCTGCTCAGGACGGAAGCAATGCGCCGCCGGGGCGATCCCCCTGCGCTCCTGTCCGAGACCAACTTCCGCCACATGTACTGGACCCCGGCCCAGCAACTCGCCCACATGACCATCAACGGTGCATCGGCTCGCACCGGCGACCTGTGCGCCTCGGGGACCATCTCCGGTTCGCAGCCCGGCACGTACGGCAGCCTCATCGAACTCACCTGGAATGGTGCTGAGCCGATCGAGCTGCCCGACGGCACGTTGCGCACGTTCCTCGAGGACGGCGACGAAGTCATCATGCGAGGGATGGCGTCCTCCGGCGAGGAGCGTCTCGTGATGGGCGACGTCGTCGGCCGCATCGTTCCCTGAACCTGCCGGTCTCCCGCAACGACCCGCCTCCTATGCTGCGGCGCCGATGGCTCCAGTCGGTCCGGCATTCATCGTCGACTACGTGCGCACCCCGATCGGGAGGCTCGGGGGCGGTCTCGCCTCGGTTCGTACCGACGATCTGGCCGCGGTTCCCATAGCCGCGTTGCTCGAGCGCAACCCGGTTGTCGCCCCAGCCGCCATCGACGACGTGCAGTTCGGCGCCACCAACCAGGCGGGGGAGGACAACCGCAATGTCGCCCGGATGGCCGCATTGCTGGCCGGTCTGCCGGCGGAGGTTCCCGGCGCCACCACCAACCGGTTGTGCGGCTCCGGGATGGAGGCGCTGGTGAATGCGGCCCGTGCCGTGGCAGTGGGTGATGCGGAGCTGGTCATCGCCGGCGGAGTCGAGTCGATGTCCCGGGCGCCGTGGGTGCTCCCCAAGTCCGCCGCGCCAGGGGACGAACCCGTGGACACCATGCTCGGCTGGCGACTGGTCAACCCCCGGATGGCGGAGATGGGTCACACCGATGCACTCGGTGTGACGGCGGAGAACGTCGCCGTCGAGTTCGGCGTCAGCAGGGCCGATCAGGACGCGTTCGCTTTGCGGTCGCAACGGCGTACCGATGCTGCCGTGCAGGCCGGTTGGTTCGGCGATGAGATCGTCCCGGTGACGACGCCGGGCGGTGCCGTGGTCGATGCCGACGAGCATCCCCGGCCCGAGGTCACCGCGGCGCGCCTCGCCGAGCTGGCGCCTGCGTTCGTCCCCGGAGGCTCCGTGACCGCCGGCAACTCGTCAGGCATCAACGACGGTGCCGCCGCCATGCTGGTGGCATCGGCGGCCGCCCTGGAGCGCCACGGTCTCGATCCAATGGTGCGAATCGCCGGTTCGGCGATCGCCGGCGTGCCCCCGCGGATCATGGGCGTCGGTCCGGTGCCGGCCACCGGCAAGCTGCTGGGGCGGGCGGGCCTGGAGCTCGATGACGTCGACGTGGTCGAGATCAACGAGGCCTTCGCCAGCCAGGCTCTCGCCAGCCTCCGCCGGCTCGGCCTGCCTGACGATGCCGAAAATGTGAATCCCAACGGTGGGGCCATCGCATTGGGTCACCCCACCGGCATGTCGGGCGCTCGCATCGCCGGCACCGCGGCCCGAGAGCTGCGACGGCGCAGCGGCCGCCGCGCGCTGGCGACCATGTGCATCGGCGTCGGGCAGGGCATCGCCGTGTTGCTGGAGACGGTGTGACGCCTCAGTGTTGGGTGCTGTACTCCACCAGCGTCTTCATGTAGTTGGAGCGCTCGAAGGCGCTGGGGTCGGGTGAGGACTCCTGGCTCAGGCTGCCCTTCGCCTGAGTCACCGACGTGTAGTCGTGCTCGGTGAGCCAGCCGCGCAGCCCCTCGACCATGGTGCCCAGGTGCTCGTGGCCGTGGCGCAACAGTGCCGAAGCCATCATCGTGACGTCGGCTCCCGCCAGGATGAGCTTCACCACGTCGTCGGCGCGGTGCACTCCCGTGGTCGCCGCCAGTGACGCGTCGATGCGTCCCCGCAGGATGGCCATCCACCGCAGCACCAGCCGTAGCTCGTCGGACGTGCTCAACACCAGGTTGGGGCGGACGTCCAAGTGCTCCAAGTCGATGTCCGGCTGGTAGAAGCGGTTGAACAGCACGAGCCCGTCCGCTCCGGCATCGGTCAGGCGGCGCGCCATGTGTCCCATCGATGAGAAGTACGGCCCCACCTTCACTGCGAGTGGGATGTGAACGGCGCTGCGCACCGCCGCCACCAGGTCCAGGTAGCGGCGTTCGACTGCGTCTGCACTGGCCTCGAGGTCGGCGGCGACGAAGTAGATGTTCAGCTCCAGGGCATCGGCACCCGCCTCCTCGATGGTGCGGGCGTACAGCACCCAGCCGCCCTTGGACGTTCCGTTGAGTGAGCCGATCACCGGGATCCCGAGGGCGTCCTTGGCGGCACCGACCAGGTCGGCGTAGCTGCCCGGACCGGTGTTGTACTCGATCATGTCGGGCAGGTAGCCCCCGGTGGCTTCGGCGAACTGGCCGCTGCCGTATTCCATCGAGTAGTGCACCTGCATGGCATCGTGCTCGATCTGCTCCTCGAACAGCGAGGGCAGCACAACGGCGGCCGCCCCGGCCGCTTCGAGCCGCAGCAGTGAGTCGATGTCGCCGGTCAAGGGCGACGCCGACGGCACCACCGGATGGGCCAGCTCGAGGCCCAGGTAGGTCGTGGTCAGGTCGACGCTCATGCTTGCTCCTCTCCCACTGCGGCGGGCTCGTCCTCTGGAACCGTCGTCCATTCGATGTCCTCGGCCTGCTCGTACAGGTGCCACCGGTTGTCGATGTCCTGTTGGGCTGCGGCGATGAGGCGGGCCGACGCCTCGGGATTCGCTCTCGCCAGCATGGCGAAGCGAGCCTCCTTCATGGCGAACTCCCGGAACGGCATCGTGGGTTTGCGGCTGTCCAGGTGGAACGGGTGGCCCCCGTCCTGGCTACGGGCCGGATCGAATCGGTAGAGCGGCCAGTAGCCGGACTCGGCGGCTTCCTTCTGGTGATCCATCATCGTGGCCATGTCGATGCCGTGCGCGATGCACGGGCTGAACGCGATGATCAGCGATGGTCCGGGGTGCGCCTCGGCTTCGGCGAACGCCTTCACGGTCTGGGTCATGTTGGCGCCCATGGCGATCTGGGCGACGTACACGCTCCCGTGGGCCATGGCGATCATGCCGAGGTCCTTCTTGGCGGTCGGCTTGCCGCCGGCGGCGAACTTGGCGACGGCGCCACGCGGGGTCGCCTTGGAGGCCTGGCCGCCGGTGTTGGAGTACACCTCGGTGTCGAGCACCAGGATGTTGACGTCTCGTCCCGAGGCGAGCACATGGTCCAGACCACCGAAGCCGATGTCGTAGGCCCACCCG
>JBFGCM010000028.1:0-35401 GCA_041581135.1 Acidimicrobiia bacterium | reverse complement strand
TCATCGCCATCTCGGTGCTGAGGGCGATGCCCGAGCGCTGGCTCACGGTGCTCGGCGCCGTCGGTGGCGGCCTCATCGTCGGGCTCGGCCTGTGGGAGATCCGCCAGGCGGCCTCACGCGAGGACGACGGCGAAGCCGGAGATCAAGGGACCGGCCAGGACATGCTGCGGGGGGCTGCGGTGAACCTCACCAATCCTCATCCGTGGGTGTTCTGGGCCACGGCCGGCGCGCCGCTCGTGATCGTGGCGTGGCGAGACGAGCAGTGGCGGGCGGTGGCGTTCTTGGGGGCCTTCTATCTGATGCTCGTCGGCTCCAAACTCGGGCTGGCGGTGGTCATCGCCGGCATTCGGCATCGACTCTCGCCGACATGGCGACGACGGCTCGCCCTCACCGGAGGCCTCGTCCTCGTGGGCGGTGGCGTGGTGCTGCTGACCACGTTCCTCTGAAGCTGCCGGCCCTGGTTCGCACCACGGCGCCCAGGCCGCTCGCCGCTATGCTCCGGGCGCCGGCGCCGCTCGTACGAGGAATTCATGCTCCCCATCGCCGTACTGGTTTCAGGTTCCGGCTCCAACCTGCAGGCGCTGATCGACTCCGCTCGCCGTGATCCCGACTTCGGAGCCAAGATCGTCGTGGTGATCTCGGATCGACGGGAGGTGCGGGCCCTGGAGCGTGCCGAGGCCGCCGGCGTGCCGACCGTGATCGTGGAGTGGGAAGGTGATCGCACCAGGTTCACCGCTGCCGTGTGTGATGCGGCGGAGACCTTCGGTGCCGAGGCGATGGTGCTGGCCGGCTTCATGCGGATCCTGGGCCCCGAGGCCATCGCGCGCTTCCCCAACCGCATCCTCAACACCCATCCGTCGTTGCTGCCCGCGTTCCCCGGCGCACATGCCGTGGAGCAGGCGCTGGCTCGCGGAGTCGCCGTCACCGGCGTCACCGTCCACTTCGTCGACGAGTTGGTCGATCACGGGCCGATCATCGACCAAGTGCCGGTGAGGGTCGAACCCGGCGATACGGTGGAGGTGCTCCATGAGCGCATCAAGGCCGCCGAACACCGTTTGTATCCGACGGTCGTGAAGGACTTCGCGCTGGGCCGTATCGACGTCATCGACGGCAAGGCGGCGAAGCGATGAAGGTCCGCCGGGCGCTGATCTCCGTATCCGACAAGTCCGGTCTCGACGAGTTGGCGGCGAGCCTTGTCGCGGCGGGGGTCGAGATCGTCTCCTCCGGGGGTACCGCGCGCCACTTGGCCGAGCTCGGCATCCCCGTGACGCTCGTTGCGGACGTCACTGGCCATCCCGAGATCCTGGAGGGCAGGGTCAAGACCCTCCACCCCGCCATCCACGGCGGCATCCTCGCCCGGCAGGACGATTCGGCCCACATGGCCGAGCTGGCCGACCACGGCATCGATGCGTTTCAGCTCGTCGTGGCCGGCCTGTATCCGTTCGAGGCCACCGTGGCGAGGGGGGCCGATCCCGCCGAGGTCATCGAGAACATCGACATCGGCGGTCCGGCCATGATTCGAGCCGCGGCGAAGAACCACGACTCGGTAGCCGTCGTCACCGATCCGTCGCAGTACCCGGAGATCATCGTCTCGGTTCAGGAAGGCGACGTTCCGGCCGAGCTCCGTCGCCGCCTCGCCGCAGCCGCCTTCTATCGCACCGCAGCCTACGACGCCTCCATCGTGTCGTGGTTCGACCGCGAGTCCGCGTTGCCGGAGCGCCTGATCATCGCCGCCGACCGAGCCGAGGAGCTTCGTTATGGAGAGAACCCCCACCAACCGGCGGGTCTCTACGGCGAGCGTGGCAGCAGTGCGTGGTGGCGTTCCGCAGAACGCCACCAGGGCAAGGCGATGTCCTTCAACAACTACGGTGACGCCGAGGCGGCGTGGCGGCTGGCATGTGATCTACCGCGTTGTGGCGTGGCCGTGATCAAGCACATGAACCCGTGTGGCGTGGCGGTGGCCGACGATGCCGCCACGGCGCTGCGAGCCGCGTGGGAGTGCGATCCGTTGTCGGCGTTCGGCAGCGTCATTGCCATGAACACCGCCCTCACGGCCCAGGCCGCGACGTTCCTCGTCGAGCGATATGTCGAGGTGGTGCTGGCCCCGGAGGTGGATGCCGAGGCGCGCTCCATCCTGGCCGCCAAGCCCAACGTTCGGGTGCTGTCCGCCCCGGCCCCATCGCCAGAGGGTTTCGACCTGCGGCGGATGGAAGGCGGGTTCTTGGTACAGCGCCGCGACGTCGCCGGGGTCGGCGAGTGGCGCCAGGCGACCTCCGCAGCTCCGGACGAAGGCGCTCGCCGCGACCTCGAGCTGGCGTGGATCGTTGCCGCCCACACCAAGTCGAACGCCATCGTCATCGCCGGCGACGGACAAGCAGTCGGTATCGGCGCCGGAGACCAAAGCCGCGTCGGAGCTGCCCGGCGTGCCCTGAGCCAGGCAGGGGAACGTGCCAAGGGAGCAGTGGCGGCGTCCGACGCCTTCTTTCCCTTCGCCGATGGCATCGAGGAGCTCGCCGCGGCCGGTATCGTCGCCATCGTCCAGCCGGGGGGATCGATGCGAGATGAGGAGGTCATCGCGGCCGCCGATCAACTGGGTGTGGCGATGATGTTCACCGGAGAAAGGCACTTCAGGCACTGATGCCTGCACGGATTCTGTCGGGGAAGGACGTCGCCGCCGAGGTGCAAGCCGAGGTGACCGCACGTGTCTCCATGCTCGAGACGCAGGGCAAGTCGGTCGGGCTGGCCACGGTGCTGGTCGGCGACGATCCGGCGTCGCAGGTCTACGTGGCCGGCAAACATCGCAAGGCGAAGGCGGCCGGCATGCAGTCGTTCGACCATGCACTGCCTTCGACCGCGTCTCAAGACGAGGTCGTGGCCCTGGTGCAGTCGCTGAACGCCGACGACGCCGTCGACGGCATGATCGTGCAGCTCCCGTTGCCTGACGGCCTGGATGATGAGGCGGCGGTCGAGGCCATCGATCCGGCAAAGGACGCCGACGGCTTGCACCCCTACAACTTGGGCCTGATGGTGCTGGAACGCCCAGGTCCCCTGCCGGCGACCCCGCAGGGGATCATGCGCATCCTCGAGCACTACGGGGTCGAGACGACGGGCAAGCTCGCGGTGGTCATCGGTAGGTCGTTCCTGGTGGGGCGTCCCATCGCCATGCTGCTGGGGAGCCGCTCGGCCAATGCGACCGTCGTCCAGGCCCACAGCCGCACCAAGGACCTGCCCGAGCTGGCGCGCACCGCAGACATCCTCGTCGTGGCGGCTGGAAAAGCGCACCTGGTTGACCGCTCATACGTGAAACCGGGAGCCACCGTGATCGACGTGGGTATCCATCGCAACGACGACGGCCTGATCGGCGATGTGGACTTCGACGATGTGGTGGACGTGGCGGGAGCGATCACGCCGGTGCCGGGAGGGGTGGGGCCAATGACCATTGCGTCGCTCATGCTCAACACCGTGGTCGCCGCCGAGCGATCGGCGGGCGTGGGATAATCGGTCGCCGCACCTGAGGAGATTCACCACGCATGGCGACGCTCATCACCATGGGCCCCGACGGCCTCGTAGTACCCGACGATCCGATCATCCCGTTCATCGAGGGTGACGGCATCGGCCCCGACATCTGGGCAGCTGCCAGCCACGTCTTCGACTCGGCTGTCGACAAGGCGTACGGGGGCGCCAAGAAGGTGGTCTGGCACGAGGTGCTCGCCGGTCAGAAGGCCTATGACTCGGTGGGTGACTGGCTCCCCGACGCCACGGTCGACGCCTTCCGCACCCACCTGGTCGGCATCAAGGGCCCGCTCACCACACCCGTCGGTGGGGGGATCCGGAGCCTCAACGTGGCGCTGCGCCAGATCCTCGACCTCTATGTGTGTCTCCGCCCCGTCCGCTGGTATCAGGGCGTGCCCTCGCCGGTGAAGCGACCGCAGGACGTCGACATGGTGATCTTCAGGGAGAACACCGAAGACGTGTACGCAGGCATGGAGGTGGAAGCGGGCACCAAGGGCGCCGCGGACCTCAGGGCGTTCCTCGAGGAGCGGTTCGACTGGCACCTCCGGCCCGACAGCGGGCTGGGCCTCAAGCCCGTGTCGGAGACGGGCAGCAAGCGACTTGTCCGTGCCGCCCTCAAGTTCGCGGCAGCGAATGGGCGTGACTCCGTGACCCTGGTCCACAAGGGCAACATCATGAAGTTCACCGAGGGCGCGTTCCGCACCTGGGGGTACGGAGTGGTGAGCGCCGAGTTCGCCGACGTGGCCGTCGGCTGGGAGGAGTGCGGCGGCGATCCGGGCGACCGCATTCTGGTGAAGGACGTCATCGCAGATGCGTTCCTGCAGCAGATCCTCACCCGTCCCTCGGAGTACGACGTGGTGGCGACCCTCAACCTCAACGGCGACTACATCTCGGATGCCCTGGCCGCCCAGGTCGGCGGCATCGGTATCGCCCCTGGAGGCAACATCAACTACGAGAACGGCATCGCCATCTTCGAAGCCACCCACGGCACGGCTCCCAAGTACACGGGTATGGACAAGGTCAACCCGGGTTCGGTGATCCTCTCCGGTGCGAACATGTTCCGGTACTTGGGCTGGGGTGAAGTGGCGGATCGCATCGAATCCGGTCTCGAAGCCGCCATCGCCGACAAGATCGTCACCTACGACTTCGCTCGCCTCATGGAAGGGGCCACCGAGGTGAAGACCTCGCAGTTCGCCGCCGCCATGGTCGAACGCATGTAGCTACCAGACGATCACGTACGTCAGCACGGGAGCATTGGGCGACGATGTGAACCCGGTGGCAGAGCGGAAGTCCCACAGCTCCACCCAGAACACCACGCCGTCACCCCTCACGAACCGGCCGGCGTATCGGGGGAGACGGCTGTCTGCGGTCCGGCCCAGGTTGCCTGCCAGCCCGCGCAGGGTCAGCTCGGTCTGGATGTCGGCTGCCAGCGTCTCGGCCGGGGCGGATGCAGGGTCCAGCGTGTAGTACTCGGGCTGGACCCGGCGGCCCCCGAGTCGGGCGACCTCGGCTTCGTCGTAGATGGGCAGCTGCGAGGTGGTCCGCACCGATCCTTGCGGCACGTACGGCTTGCCGCGCACCAGCACGGCGGCGTCCACGCCGAGCCAGTCCTCGATCCAGGCGACCCGGTCCTCCGAGACGTCGTTTGCTCTCCCCGTCACCACCCTGGCGAAGGACTCGGCCATGTCCTCATCCGGGGAGGTGAGTCCGTACTCGGTGGTTGCCTGGCGCGCCGCCGGCAGTTGCCACAAGGGGGAGGCACGATCGTCACCTCGGTCTACCCAGCCGACGGCATCGGCGAACTCGCGGACGAACGAGGAGCCTTCGATGGGATCGATCGATCTCCCGTCGTTGGTGAGCACTGGTTCCAAGTCCTCGTTGGTGAGGTTTGTGAACTGGGCGACGTGCGCCAGCTCGTGCGCCAGGACCGCGGCCATGTCCAACCTGGAGAGGTCACGCTCGAAGGTCTGGTCGATGAGGAAGATGTTGCGACCCAGCGAGAAAGCCACCGTCGCCGGCTCCACGATCTGGTCCGACTCGTCGCGTACCCGGTACAGGGCATCCAACGCGATCCGGTCGAGCACCACCGCCGGGATCTCGGCGAGGCCGGCAGCGAGGAGTTCCAGCTCCACCGAGTTGACCCGGGTGTCGACCCCTAGCACCTCGACGTTGCGGACCGTGCGGCGCCAGTCCACCCTCTCGGGCACGCCTATGTCGAGGCGCGTCAGCAGCTCGGGATCCTCCAGCAGATCGCTGGCGACGGTTGCTGTGTCGCCGCAGGCGCCGGTGATGATGGCCAGAGCTGTGGCAACGAGCGCCAATCGCACCGGTGGGGAGGAGATGCGCACGGCGCATTGATAGCACGCCGACCCCCATACCTCGACGCACTAGCCTGCCGCGCACTTCCACAAAGGAGCAGCTTCATGCGGAAAGTAACGGTGGTCGGTGCCGGCAAGTACGGCTCGACGACCGCCATGCGAGTGGCTCAGGCCGACCTTGTCGATCAAGTGGTGATGACCGACATCGTCGAGGGTCTGCCCCAGGGCCTGGCGCTCGACATGAACCAGGCGCGACCCGTCGAGCGCTACCGATCGCTGGTGGTGGGGACCAACGACTACGCCGACACTGCGGGCAGCGATGTCGTCGTGATCACCGCCGGGCTGCCACGCAAGCCGGGTATGAGCCGTATGGACCTCCTCGAGGTGAACGCCGGCATCGTCAAGGGGGTGACGGAGCAGATCATGGAGCACTCGCCGGAGGCGACGCTCATCGTGGTGACCAATCCCCTGGACCAGATGACCACGCTCGCCGCCGAAGTGTCCGGCCTGGCGCGGAGCAAGGTCATGGGTCAGGCAGGGATTCTCGACTCGGCGCGCTTCGCCCACTTCATCTCCGAGGTGACCGGTACCGATGTGTTGTCCGTCGAGGCGCTCACCCTGGGTTCCCACGGTGAGACCATGGTCCCGGTGCCGTCACAGTGCACCGTGGACGGGAAGCCGCTCGCCGACGTGCTGAGCCAGGAACAGATCGACGAGCTGGTTGAGCGCACCCGCAAGGGTGGCGCCGAGATCGTCGGGCTGCTCAAGACGGGTAGCGCCTATTACGCCCCGTCGTCGGCGGCAACGGCGATGGTGAAGGCGGTGCTGAACGATGAGGGGACGGTGCTCCCGGTCTGCGCGTGGACCACCGGGGAGTACGGCGTCTCCGACGTCTACCTCGGCGTCACCGCCAAGCTGGGTGCCGGAGGTGTCGAGGAGATCGTGGAGCTCCCGCTCACCGAGACGGAGCTGGCCGGAGTCCGTGAAGCCGCAGAAGCCGTGAAGGCCAAGGTCGAGGATCTGCGTTCGATCGAGATGTGATGGCGCCGTGGGGTAGGTGGCGCCGGTCAGGCTGAAGCGGCGATCTCGGCGGCGCTCTCTTCGGCAGCTTTGCGTTGTTTCGCTGCCCGGGCTTGCGCATTCGCCTGGTCGCGACGCTTCGCCCACATGCCGATGCCGCCGACCAGGGTGAGCAACACGCCCAGGTTGGCCAGCAACCAGCCGCTGGTGATCTGCACGTCCTTGTAGTCGGCCGCAATGTTGATCTCGGCGACCTGTTCGGTCATCAGCCGCGACCGAATGGAACCAGAGGAGATCGCCACTGCGAAGAGTGCGATCAGGGCCGACAGCATCAGCACCCGGTTCGCGGTGAGCGACCTCGGCTCCGCGAGCACGGCCCACGCCATGAGCAACGTCATGCCGAGTGCGACGCCGAAGGCGGGAAGGACGTCGAAGCTCTCCCCGAGGGCGAGGAATGCAATCACCCCGCCCGCCAGGAAGGCGGCGACCCGAACCCACCCTGAGAAGCGACCTGTATATCTCGACGCGACGGTCGCCGCGATGAGAGCGATGAGGATGCCGGCGATGACTCGCATCCAGAGGCCACCGACGTCACGCTCATCGGCGAATACGGCGGCGATGATCGTGGCGGCAACGATGGCGTACACGGCGATGGCCAATCCCGCCGTCGGGTTGGCCGATCCCTTCCACGCCACGGCCACCACCATGATGAGCAGCGCGGCGCCAATGGTGAAGAACACCCATCCTTGTGTGATCTCGTAGCCACGCATGGACCACGGCTCGACGAGGAAGCGATAGTCCGGTTTCATTCGGACGTACTCCCAGCCGAGCGAGGCCATCGTGAGGATCGGTCCGATGATGGCCAGGCTGTCGCCGAAACTGCGGCGCACTCGGTGTCCTCCCCGTCGTGGTTGGAGTCACTCTACAACCCGGCCCGTGGCGCCCGTCGTCGGAGCGGATTGTTCGCTCAATCCACTTGTGCCGACGGTCGATAACTGGATTCGATGCATCACGTTTCAACGCAGCGCGCCGTGAGCCTCGCCGCGGACGTGGCAGCCAACGCCGGCAAGGTCATCAAGGGCAAGGCGGCAGAGATCGAGTTGGCCGTGGCAGTGCTCCTGTCCGGTGGTCATCTCCTCTTCGAGGACGTCCCCGGCGTCGGCAAGACCTTGCTCGCCAAGTCACTGGCCCGCTCCATCGGCGGCACCTTTCGACGGATCCAGGCCACTCCCGATCTGCTCCCTACCGACATGTCGGGCGTCAGCATCTACAAGCGCTCCACCGAGTCGTGGGAGTTCCGGCCCGGCCCGCTGTTTGCCAACGTGGTGCTCGTCGACGAGATCAACCGAGCCACCCCGCGCACCCAGTCTGCGCTCCTCGAAGCGATGGCCGAGCATCAGGTGACCATCGACGGCGCCACCCACCTGCTGCCTGACCCGTTCTTCGTCGTGGTCACCCAGAACCCCTTCGAGCACGCCGGCACCTTCCCTTTGGTCGAGGGCCAGCGGGATCGATTTGCTGCGGTGATGGAGCTGGGTCATCCACCGCACGGCGCCGAACGGGATCTGCTCATGGGCCGCGGAGGGGAGGACGAGTTGGAACGGCTCGACGCGGTGACCTCTCCAGAAGCCCTGCACGCCGCCATCCGAGAGGCGAAAGCCATTCACTGTGAGCAGGCCGTCGCCGACTACGTCATCGAGGTCGCGCGCTTCACGCGCCACCACGACGCCGTCGCGCTCGGAGCCAGTGCCCGTGCCAGCCTGGCGCTGCTTGGTGTGGCGCGGGGCTGGGCCGCCGTGCGAGGGGACGACCACGTGACCCCGGATCACGTGAAGGCGGTGGCGCCGGCGGTGTTGGCGCACCGGCTCATCCTCAGGTCGGGTCTCGATCTCGATGCCGCTCGTGCGGTGATCGCCGAGGCACTCAGGTCTACGCCGTCCCCATGAGGGGGATCCGCCCGTCATGAGCCGGCGGATCAGGCCTACCACCGGCGCCACCCTGATTGCAGCCCTCGGAGTGGCCTTCACCGGGGCTGCTCAGACGTCCGGTGCCGGGTGGCTCATCGTGCTGGTTGCGGTGTGCGCTGCACTGCTCGCCGTCGGTGCGATCGGCCCGTTGGTGGCGATGTGGGGCCTCGACGTGTCACTCCGGCTGCCGAGCGACGCAGTGGCGGGCGCTCCGCTGATGGGCACCTTGGAGGTGCGCCGACCCCGCAGTCCGTCGCTCCTGGAGGTCGTCGGTTTTGGCCCGCCACTCGCCACACTCGGCCGTGGCAACTACGAGGTCCGCTTTGTGGCTCCGAGCCGAGGAGTCGTCACCAACGTGTCCGTCGAGGTTCGATGCGCCACACCTTTCGGCCTCGTTTGGGTACAGAGGACCATGGTCTTCCCGACCGAGGTGTTCGTGGCGCCGGCCCCCGTCTACGGCCAGCCACCGAATCTGTTCGGGGCGGCACATGCCGATGATGGAACGGCGGATGCCGGAGCCGACGGCGAGGTGGTCGGGGGAGTGCGGGAGTACCGTCGCGGCGACCCACTGAAGCGTATCCACTGGGTGTCGACGGCGCGTTTCGGGCGGCTCCACGTCCGCGAGTTCCACCATCTCGAGCACCCGGGGGTGGACATCGTCGTTGAGCTCACGGGTACGCCTGAACAGCAGGAGGCGCGGGCTGGTGAAGTGGCCGGGCAGGCCTTTTCCGTGTTGGCCATCGGAGTGCCTCTGCGGCTCCACACGTTGGAGGCGGACGGTCCTGTCTCCGGAGCGGTGGCGACGCGCCGGGACGTGAACCGTCGCCTGGCACGGGCCGTGGCCGGGTCCCTGCCGGCATCGATCGCCGCTGTGTCGGTATGAGCTTCCTGCAGCGGGTGAAGCGGGCCAACCGGGCCGGGCTTCCCGAGGACTCGGTGGTGCTGCGGAGCGTCGTGCTCGTGGCCGTGATGGCGGCAGTGGTCGGGCTGGTGGTGGAAGAGGTGGCCGGCGGCGTTGCCTCGGCGATGGCGCTGGTCGCCATACCGGCCGGGTTCGCACTCTCCCACCGGTTCCGTACGAGAGACCTCTTCGGCCTCAAGGCTGCGCTTGCCGTGGGGCTCGTGCTGGTGCTCATGAACTTCTTCGCCGGCCTCGGTCCGGTCACCCGAGGCGACTTCGCCCGCGTCCAGGTGCCGCTCGCCGAGCTGTTCTTGTGGGTCCAGGTCCTCCACTCGATGCATGTGCCATCTCGCAGGGACCTGATGTTCTCGCTGGTCGCCAGCGGGGTGACCTTCGCCGTGACGGCAGTGGTCTCGGTGTCGTTGCGGGTGGCCCCGTTCCTCGCGGTGTGGGTGGTGGCGACGGTCGTCGCGCTGGCACTGGGCTACCGTCGGAGCCTTGTTGCGCACGCGGGCGAAGTGGTCGGGTCCCGGTCCCGCCCCCGGTTCCGAACGCTCGCCGTGACTCCATTCGTGGTGATGCTGGTGGCCCTGGCGGCGTTCCTCGTGCTTCCCGCCGCGGGAACGTCGCGGGCATTCACCTTTCCCGTCGAGCTTCCCAGATCCGAGAGTGTCGGCGCTCCCGGGAGCCTGTCGAATCCGACACTCGGCGCCGCCGATCCCAAGCTGGGACGCTCCCAACGCGACGCCATCGGCACCAGGGAGGCCTACGGCTACTTCGGGTTCACCGACTCGCTCGACACCGGGATACGCGGCCGTCCCGACGAGACCCTGGTGATGCGGGTGCGGGCCCCTGGTCCCGATTTCTGGCGGGCGCAGTCGTTCGACGTGTGGGACGGCCGCACCTGGACGATCTCAGACGAGACCACGAGGATCCTCAGCGGAGGATCCCCACTGATCATCCCTCCGGCGGTGGGGGAGTGGGTCCTCGGCCCGGACGAGTTCATCCAGACCTTCTACCTGGAGACAGCCGGGCCGAACGTGGTGTTCGGAGCCAATCGGATCTCCGAGCTCTACTTCCCTGATCGTCAGCTGAACCAGCTGAGTGATGGAACGCTGCGCTCCAACGTGGAGCTGGGGGCGGGTACCGTCTACACGGTGGTGAGCGCCCGCTCGGCGGCCACGCCGGACCTGTTGCGAGCAGCCGATCCGCTGGTGTTCGGCATGCCCGAGCCGGTCGCCGCCCGCTACCTCCAGTTGCCCGAGGTGCCCGAGCGGGTGGTCGAGCTCGCCGCCCAGATCACTGCTGATGCTCCCACCACCTATGACAAGGTGCGTGCCATCGAGGAGTGGATGGCCGCCAACACGACGTACACCTTGGACATCCCACCGTTGCCGCCCGGCGTCGATGCCACCGACCACTACCTCTTCCAGACCCGGCAGGGATTCTGTGAGCAGATCGGGACGAGTCTCGTGGTGATGCTGCGCTCTTTGGGAATCCCGGCCCGGCTCGCGGTGGGCTACACCCCCGGCGAGCGCAATCCGTTCACCGGGCTGTTCGAGGTGCGGGCGTACGACGCCCACTCCTGGGCGGAGGTGTGGTTCCCCGGGGTGGGTTGGCAGGGCTTCGATCCCACCGCCGCAGTACCACTGTCGGGTGACGGCGGCGGGTTCCGGGCGGGCACCGGGTTGGGGGAGTGGCTCCGGGCTCGTGCGCCATGGCTGGGAACGGTCGGGGCCTGGTCCATGCGGGTCGTGATGGCCGCTGCCGGCGTGGCATCCGTGGGCTTCGTGTTGATGCGCCTCGTGGCGCGACGGCGGGAAGCGGCCCGTCGCCACTGGTATGACGCCGCCGCGCTGCGGATCGGACGTCTCGGTGCCGCCCGAGGCCGGCCCCGACGCCCAGCCGAAACACTGGTGGAGTATGCGCAGGCGCTGCGCGACGGCCCTATCCCGGACCCCGACCTGGTGCCCCTCGTCAGCGAATTGTCGGCCCGGCGGTTCCGGGGCCTCGGCCCCGATGCCGGCCTCCAGCGAGAGCTCGCCGAGTTGGAGGCGCGGGTGCCGGTGAGCGCGTGGCAACGACTCGTTGGGATCTGAACGGGCCGGCTCGCCGGTGGCGGGCGGCGCGGCGTGGAGCAGGGGCTCCTAGAAATCCACGTCCATCCCGGCGGCGGCATCCGCGAACTGGTTGATGACGTTCTGGTGCATCATCAGCTTGGCCATGTTGCCGGCCACTTTCAGCTTGCCCGTCATGAACGCCATTTGGGTGTTCAGCTCGCCCTTGGCGATGGCAGCGGCGGTCTCGTAGTCATTGGTCACGGTGACGTCGGCGTCGTCCTTGGAGCCGGACTCCATGGTCGACGAACCATCGGCGATGTCGAGGTGATAGTTCACCTCACCCGCCGGAGCATCGGTCACCACGAACTGGATGCTGAGATCGACACCGTCGATCGCGCCACTGAAGCCCTCGTGGGCGGCAAGCGTTTCCGTAGCCGACGCCATCCACTCGTCGCTGAGGAATTGGACACCCAAGGTGGTTCCTTTCAATCGGGAGCCCGTCAGTGTACCGGGCGAGGAGCGTCGGCCAGCGGCCGCGGCTACTCCTGACCGGCGAGGCGCAGCTGCCGGAGCTGCGCCTTCACGTAGTCCCGATTCATCAGGGCGATGAAGTCGATGCTGATGCTCTTGGGACACGCCGGCTCGCACTCGCCATGGTTGGTGCACGAGCCGAAGTAGTCCTCCATGGTGTCCACCATCGCGACCACGCGGGTGAAGCGCTCGGCCTGCCCCTGGGGCAACAGGCCGAGGTGGTTGATCTTGGCGGCGGTGAAGAGCTGGGCGGCGGAGTTCGGACACGCCGCCACACAGGCTCCACACCCGATGCAGGCCGCCGCATCGAATGCCGTGTCCGCAGCCTCCTTGGGGACGGGAATGAGGTTGGCGTCGGGCGCGGTACCCGTGGCAACCGTGATGTAACCGCCGGACTCGATGATGCGGTCGAACGGACCGCGGTCCACCACGAGGTCCTTGATGACGGGGAAGGCTGCAGCCCGCCACGGCTCGATGACGATCGTGTCGCCGTCGGAGAACTTCCGCATGTGGAGCTGGCATGTGGCCGTTCCCAGCTGTGGCCCATGGGCCTGGCCGTTGATCATCAATCCGCAGGAGCCACAGATGCCCTCACGGCAGTCGTGGTCGAAGGCGATCGGCTCCTCGCCGCTCACCTCGAGGGCCTCGTTGACCTGGTCGAGCATCTCCAGGAACCAAGCCTCGGGACTGACGTCCCGTGCGGCATACTCACGGAAGCCACCCGGCCGTCCGTCCTGGGATTGGCGCCACACGCGCAGCTTCACGTTCATCTACTTGTAGCTCCTCTGGGCCAGCTGCACGTAGTCGAACTCGAGCGGCTCCCGGTGGAGCACCGGGCCCTGGTCGGTGGCCTCCCAGGCTCCGACGAAGGAGAACTCGTCGTCGTTGCGCATCGCCTCTCCTTCTTCGGTCTGGTGTTCGATGCGGAAGTGGCCGCCGCACGACTCCTCGCGCATCAGAGCGTCGCGACACATGAGCATGGCGAGCTCGAAGTAGTCGGCCACTCGGCCGGCTTTCTCCAGCGACTGATTGAAGCTGTCGGCGGTTCCGACGATCTTGACGTCGGCGTAGAACTCCTCCCGGAGCGCCGGGATCTCGCTGAGCGCCTTCTCCAGACCCTCCTGGCTGCGGGCCATGCCACAGTGCTCGATCATGATCTTGCCCAGCTCGCGGTGGAAGTGGTCCACCGTCCGCGTGCCGTTGATGGCCAGTAGTCCCTGCACCATGGAGTTCACCGCCTCCTCGGCGGACGTGAATGCCTCGTGCGAGGTCGGCAGAGGCTCGGTGTTGAGGTAGTCGGCGAGGTAGTCGCCGATGGTGTAGGGCAGCACGAAATAGCCGTCGGCCAGACCCTGCATGAGCGCGCTGGCACCGAGGCGGTTGGCGCCGTGGTCCGAGAAGTTGACCTCGCCGATGGCATAGAGCCCGGGCACCGTGGTCATGAGGTTGTAGTCCACCCACAGGCCGCCCATGGTGTAGTGGGGAGCCGGGTAGATGCGCATCGGCACCCGGTACGGGTTCTCGTCGGTGATGCGCTCGTACATCTCGAACAGGTTGCCGTAGCGCTCCCGAATCGTGTCGGCGCCGAGTCGCTCGATCGCGTCGGCGAAGTCCAGGTAGACGCCGTTCTTCAGCGGGCCCACTCCGCGACCCGTTTCGATCATCTTCTCTGCGTTGCGGGAGGCGACGTCGCGTGGGACCAGGTTGCCGAACGCCGGATAACGGCGCTCCAGGTAGTAGTCGCGATCGTCGTCGGGGATCTGATTGGGAGGTCGGTTGTCACCCGGGTCCATCGGCACCCAGATCCGGCCGTCGTTGCGGAGGGACTCGCTCATCAACGTCAGCTTCGACTGGAACTCGTCGCTGGCCGGGATGCACGTCGGGTGTATCTGGGTGAACGCCGGATTGGCGAACAGGGCCCCCTTGCGGTGAGCGCGCCATGCGGCGCTCACATTGCACGCCTTGGCGTTGGTCGAGAGGTAGAACACATTGCTGTAACCGCCTGTGGCCAGGACCACCGCATGGGCCGAGTGCGAGGTCACCTCACCGCTCACCAGATCCCGTACCACGATGCCGACGGCGCGCCCGTCGTGTACCACCACATCCAGCATCTCGGTGCGGTTGTACAGCTGCACCTGGCCGAGGCCGATCTGGCGGGCGAGTGCTTGGTAGGCGCCGAGCAGCAGCTGTTGGCCGGTTTGCCCTCGGGCGTAGAACGTGCGCGAGACCTGGGCGCCACCGAAGGACCGGTTGTCGAGCAGGCCTCCGTACTCGCGGGCGAACGGCACGCCTTGGGCGGTGGCCTGGTCGATGATCTCGTTGCTCACCTGGGCCAGCCGATAGACGTTGGCTTCCCGGGACCGGTAGTCGCCGCCCTTCACCGTGTCGTAGAACAGCCGCCAGATGCTGTCGCCGTCGTTGCGGTAGTTCTTGGCGGCGTTGATGCCCCCCTGGGCCGCGATGCTATGGGCCCGCCGCGGCGAGTCGTGATAGGTGAACACCTTGACGTGATAACCGAGTTCGCCGAGCGTCGCCGCCGCCGAGGCTCCGGCGAGACCTGTGCCGACCACGATGACGTCGTATTTGCGCTTGTTGGCAGGGTTGACGAGCTTGATGCTGAACCGGTGATTGTCCCAGGCGTCTTCGATGGGACCTTCCGGGATCTTGGCATCGAGAGAGATCATGGTGGGGGAGCAGCTCCTAGGCGACGAGACCGGTCATGACGGCGATGGGGAAGCTGACGTTCCCCGCAGTGACGACGGCGGCGAACGCAATGGCGAAGTTCCGCCGCCAGTGGTTGTAGCGGGGGTTGTTGATGCCCAGGCTCTGGAACAGGCTCCAGGCACCGTGGTAGATGTGGAGCCCGAGCAACAGGTTGGCGATGATGTACCAGATGGACACGAGTGGCCTGCTGAAGCTCGCCACCACGTTGGCGTAGACCTCGCCGCGTTCGAACTCTCCGTTCACCACCGGAACTCCCCACGTGAGGTCGGCGAGGTGCCAGATGAGAAAGGCGAGGATGACGCTGCCGCTGAGCACCATCGTGCGAGATGCGAACTTGGCGGCCACATAGTCGCGGCGTGATTCGTAGTCCTCGGGCCGGGCCCGCTTGTTCTTCAGCCACAAGCTGTAGGCGGCGTGGATGTGGATGACGAAGGCCAACGTCAGCCCCACTCGCAGAATCCAGAGAAAGACGGTGCGGGGGAATATCGGCTCGAGGATGTCCCGGAGGAACTCCCCGTACTCGTCGATGGCAAACACGCCGGCCGCCTCGTCGAAGCCCTCATAGAGGTGGAGATTGCCGAGCATGTGCACCAGGACATACGCGAGCAACGCGATGCCGCTGAGTGCCATCACCCACTTCTTGCCGACATCCGAGCGGTAGAACTCGATCGGCCAGGGGGCCTTTCGCCGTCGTGGTTTCTCGGTTGTCGTCATGGGATGCATTCCTGCCGACGTCGATCGTTCAGACTAACCGCCATCGTTCGGGTGGGCCGACCCGGCCGCACCACCGATCTCGTTTGACACGCGCGCGACCCGCTGGGAAGATTACAAGGTTGTAATTACACCTATGTAGGAGGGTCGCTTGTTCAGCGGGCTCATCGAGGAGTTGCAAAGCGATCGGATGGCGTGGCAGGACTTCGCCAACTGCAAAGGTGCCGATCCCGACCTGTTCTTCCCCGAGCGTGGTGCCTCCACCCGCACCGCCAAGCAGATCTGTCGAGAGTGCTCGGTGCGCACCGAGTGTCTCGAATTCGCCATCGTCAGCAGCGAGAAGTTCGGCATCTGGGGCGGTTTGTCGGAGAGGGAACGCCGCAAGATCCGTCGCCAGCGCGCCGTTGCCGCCGCCAGCCGCCAAGCCGGCTGAGACGGGCACACCATCCCGGGCGCGGCTTTCCGTGCCGGCCGCTTTGAGACGTAGTATCGACTCAAGCCATGGGAAGGAGCGCCCGACGTGGGCACCGTCGTAACCATCGTCATCATCATCGTCGTGGCCGCAGCGGTGGTCGCACTGCTGGCTCGATCGTCATCCGGATCGGCCGGCGCCGAGGCTCAGCCCGCGGCGGCGCCGAGCACGTCGGACCGGGTACGCCCACCTCTCGCGGAGTTTCATGTCAAGGGCGACACCGCCCTCGTGTCGTTCGCGGTACCCCTCCCGGCAGGCGACCCTGACGAGGTGATCGTCGACCTCCTGGCGCGCGAGGCAGTCGAGGTGTTCCGAGAGAAGAAGGCGCACGGGCTGCCGTTGGGCGACGTCACCCGCATCCAAGTGTTCGGCACTGCGAACGGCCGGGAAGCGCAGGTCACCGAGATCGAGCTGTCCCAGCCGGGGGAGATCCCCGACGTCGACACCCATGACCTGATACCGCACGTCGCGGCCACCGGCTACGACCCGCTGGCCGCCATCGACACCGAGGCGGCGGCGCAACCGGGGGTCGCCGAGAAGGCCCGCACCGAGACGCTGGGTCCGATCGGTGAGGACATCCGCCTGAGTCGCCAGGTCGAGGCCTCGCTGCGGGCTCAGGGCGTCGATCCCCAGCACATGTCGGCGGGCGACATGGCCCTCGCCCTCTTGCGCCTGTCGGGCTACCAGGTGGCACCCGGCACCCGGCCGAACTCCCACATGGCAACCCGCGCCGGGGAGCGTACCTACGTCGAGATCGTCGACCACCAGCCCGACGACTACCCCGAGCTGGAGGACAGGGTCGTGACGTCGTTCATGCTGCGCAAGGCGGAATCGAGGGCGGATCGTGGCCTGTTGATCACCGACAAGTACAGCCCATACAGCATCTATGAGAAGGAGCGGCGCGATCCGAGCGTCCGGTTCCTGTCCAGAGAGCGGTTGCAATCGTTCGTCGATGGCTTCACAGTGTCGTAGTGCCGTTATATTTGGAACGCACAACCGGCCACGGCAGGCGGCCGATTGAGGTTACCTGGGGCGTATAGGCGCCCTGAAGGAGAAGTGATTCGTCGTGAAGATCGGTTGGTTAGAGGTCGTCGTGATCCTCGCCGTGGTGCTGCTGCTGTTCGGCGGCCGCAAGTTGCCCGACCTGGCGCGTTCCCTCGGGGCGTCCGCCAAGGAGTTTCAGAAGGGCATCGAAGAAGGCGTGGAGGGCGAGGACGCCGAAGCCAAGGACGCCGAAGCCAAGGAGTAGTTCGGCACCGGTCGTACCGGCGCCCTCCTTCGCACAACCCGCTCCGTCGGGAACTTTCGCATGCCGCCGCTCGTTAGCTCCCTAGCCGCGCGGGGGAAGGCGTGATGGCTACACAGCTAGATGGGTGAACCTGTCCCTACGTGGGAAGAGGTAGCGCGCCGGTATGGCCGCAAGATCTACAACTTCGCATACCGCCTCGCCGGCAATCCCGACGACGCCGCCGACCTCGTGCAAGAGGTGCTCCTCCGCGTCCGGAAGGGCCTGGACCGTTACCAGCCCGGGTCGTTCGAGGGATGGCTGTGGCGCATCACCCGCAACGCGTTCCTCGATGGCGTGCGCCGTCAGCAACGGCGCCCCACCTCGCCGCTGCCCGATGACGATCGTGCCTCGCTGGGTGCATCCCCCAGCCCCGACGAGGTGTTGTCCGCCGTGCGTCTCAGCGACGACGTCCAGGCAGCGCTGCTCAAGCTTCCGTATGACTTCCGGGAAGCCGTCGTGTTGTGCGACGTCGTCGGTCTCACCTACGAAGAGATCGCGGCCACCGTCGACGTCCCGGTGGGAACCGTACGCAGCCGGATTCATCGGGGACGCAAGATGCTGCGGGAGATCCTGACATGGCCCCGATGATCCACCTCGAAGAGCTGCTTTCCGCCTATCTGGACGGCGAGCTCAGCCGCGAAGAGGTCGGGTACGTGGCCCGTCACCTCGATGGATGTGAGGAGTGCATCGCAGAGTTCAGGGCACTGCAAGAAGCGCGTGCGGCGGTCCGCACCCTGCCCCGCCTCGAGCTGCCTGTGGCCCTGCTGCCCGATCACGAGACCACCGGTGAGCTGCTGTCCGCATACCTCGATGGTGAGCTCTCCGCGGCTGCCACGAAGACGGTGGTCGAGCACCTCGGCGGATGCCCCGCATGCCGCGACGACCTGCACGATCTCGACGCCGCTCGCGCCGCCATCCGGTCCATGCCCACGCTCGAGCTGCCCGCCGAACTCGTTCCCGCTCGCGAGCACGACCTCGATGAGGTTCGTCACGTCCGGCGCCGGGCCGCCGTGTGGGCGACCTCGATCGCCGCCATGGTGGCCCTGGTGGTGGGAATCTCGACGGCACAGCCGCCGGCTCAACCCATCGACTTCACCTCAATCGCCAATCGTCATGCGGCCCGCGACTCGGTCGACACCGGATTCATAGGTATTCCGGCGCTGGCACCCGTGGAGGGCACCGAATGAACGGCGTGCGTCGCATCCTTCTGATAGCGGTGGGAGCCGTGGCGCTTGTCCTGGTGCAGGCCGGTGTCGCCGCCGCGGACGATCAACTGGACGAACTGCTCGATCGGGCCGGGCAGGCGGAATACGCAGGCAACCAGGTGGTCCTGGCGGACTGGGATGGCGAGACCGCCATCGAGTTCTTCGAGGTTTCGAGCCGAGGGTCGGTGATGCTGGTGCGACAGCAGTCGGGCCAGGCGGTCGTGGCCAACGGGAAGGTCATCTCCAGCGCCGCCTCCGGCGACGTCGTGGTGCCCGAGTGGTCCACCAGTGTGAGCCAGGATCGCTACACCGTGGTCGACACCCGGTCCATCGAGTTCCTGGGCAGGGCCGCCACCGCGGTCGAGGTGTTCGAAGGCGGACAGCGGCGGGCGCGGCTGGTATTCGACGCGGCCTCGGGCGCAGCCGTCGCCTCGGAGCTGTTCGATGGCGACGGCGAACCCTATCGGGTGTCATATCTGCTGAGTTTCGAGGCGATCGTGGATGAACCCATGACCACGAACTCGGCGGACGTCGACGTGCTGCTCCCGGTCGACGACGTGGATCTGCCGGTGACCGCCGGTGGCTATGCACGTGTCGATGCGTATGGATTCGAGGGCGAGCAGATCCAAGCGTTCTATTCGGATGGCCTGTTCTCGTTCTCGGTGTTCGCCATCGCCGGTCGGATCGATGCCGGACCTCTGGGTGAGGCCACCGAGTTCGAGGTCGATCGCTCCGTGTATCGCCGAATGGTGACTGCCGGCGATGTGTGGGTGTACTGGACCGCCGCCGGCACGTCGTACGTGCTGGTGGGCGATCTTCCCCCCGATCACCTCCAAGACGTGCTCAGCGACCTACCCCATCGGCAGCGGCGCGGACTCTTGTCCCGCATCTGGCACGGCCTGTTCGGCTGACCTCAGTACCGTCCGAGCTCCCGCCGGGCCACGACCATCTTGTGGACCTCGTCGGGACCGTCGGCGATGCGTAGCGTGCGGTTCAGAGCCCACATTCGAGCGAGGGGCACATCGTCGCCGATGCCCATGCCGCCGTGGGCCTGGATGGCCTTGTCGATCACCCACTGGGCCATCTGCGGCACCACGACCTTGATTGCCGAGATCTCCTGACGGGCGGCGCGATTGCCCTCCGTGTCGATGAGCCAGGCCGTCTTGAGCACGAAGAGCCGGGCTTGTTCGATCCGCATTCGCGCCTCGGCGATCCAGTCCTGGACGACCCCCTGCTCGGCCAGCGTCTTGCCGAACGCCGTGCGCTGCTTCACCCGCGTGCACATGAGGTCGAACGCCCGCTCTGCCATGCCGATGGCGCGCATGCAGTGGTGGATGCGGCCGGGGCCGAGCCGGGCCTGAGCGATCATGTAGCCCTGTCCATCGCCGGCGATGAGGTTGGTGGCCGGCACCCGCACGTCCTCGTAGGTGATCTCGCAGTGCCCGCCGCGGTCCTGAAAGCCGAAGGTCGGCAGCGAGCGCACTACTGTCACCCCGGGCGTGTCCATCGGTACCAGGATCATGCTGTAGCGCTGCTTGGGATCGGCGTCGGGGTCGGTGACGCCCATGACGATGGAGATCTCACAGGTCGACCCGGCGGCGCCGGTGATCCACCATTTGCGTCCGTTGATCACGTAGTCGTCGCCGTCGCGGTCTATCCGCGTCTCCAGATTGCGCGGATCGGAGCTCGCCACCCCCGGCTCGGTCATCGAGAAGCACGAGCGGATGGTGCCCTCGAGGAGCGGCACCAACCACCGCTGCTGTTGGTCAGGCGTGCCGAACTGGCTGAGCACCTCCATGTTGCCCGTGTCCGGGGCGGCACAGTTGGTGGCCTCCGGGGCCAGCTCCACGGAGCGACCCATGATCTCGGCCAGTGGCGCGTAGTCGACGTTGGACAGTCCGGCCCCCCACTCGGGTTCGGGGTGGAACAGGTTCCACAGCTCCCGGCTGCGGGCCGTCGCCTTGAGCTTCTCCAACGTCGGTGTCGCGTCGTGCGGGTTGCCCGATGCCTCGATCTCTGCGGCGTGCACCGGCTCCGCCGGATACACGTGCTCGTCCATGAACTCCAGCAGGTCGGCGCGCAACGCCTCGCAACGCTCGCTGTAGGCGAATTCGATGACCGGTCTCCTCGTCTGGCTGAGCGGTCGACGCTACCAGGAGTCGTCAGCCGTCCTCATCGTCGAGCACGGGATGCAGGTCGGCGGGGAACTCGCCGGTGACGATGTAGGTGACATGCTCGCCGATGTTGACGCCGTGGTCGGCGATTCGCTCGAGGTACCTGCCGATGCGCGACAACTCGATGGCCGACTCGAGGCCGATCTCGGTCGACTCGCGACCGATGGCGGTGTAGAAGGCGCTGACCGTGTCGTCCACGGCGTCGTCCTCGGCGTCCAGTCGCGGGCCGGCGTCCTCGTCCATGTCCGCCAGTGCGTCGATGGCACGCGCGAAGAGCGCCGAAGCCTCGGTCACCAGCTTGCCCACGAGGGACCGCAGTGCCGCCGAGCCGGGGAACCCGTTCTCTCGTTCGAGCACGTTGACGCAGTTCACGGCGAGGTCGCCGGATCGTTCCAGCTCGTACAGGATCCGCGTCGTCGCCACCAGAAAGCGGAGATCGCTGGCGACGGGCTGTTGCCGTGCCAAGGTCTCGAACGTCTGCCGCTCGAGCGTCGCGTACATCGAGTTGACCTCGGCGTCGGCCTTTCGGACCGTCTTGACGAGATCGAGCCGGTTCTCGGTCATGGCCTCGCCGGCGCGTCGCGTGTTCTCGGTGACGAGGGCACCCATCCGCACCATGCCCTGGAGCAAGCCTGCCATGAGGACGTCGAAGTGGTGGCGGATCTCATCGTGATGGGAGAGGTCGCCGCTGGTGCTGCTCATCCGAACCGCCCCGTGATGTAGTCCTCGGTGGCTTTCTCCGACGGATTGGTGAAGATCGTGCCGGTCTCGTTGAATTCTACGAGACGGCCGGTCCTCTGGCCGGTTTCATCGATGTCCACGTTGAAGAACGCCGTGCGGTCGCTGACCCTCGCCGCCTGTTGCATGTTGTGGGTGACGATGATGATGGTGTAGTCCGCCTTGAGTTCGAACATGAGCTCCTCGATGCGGAGCGTCGCGATCGGATCCAACGCCGAGGCCGGTTCGTCCATGAGCACGACGTCTGGGCTGGTGGCGATGGCCCTGGCGATGCAGAGCCGCTGCTGTTGGCCGCCGGAGAGCGCAAACGCCGACTCTTTGAGCTTGTCCTTCACCTCGTCCCACAACGCGGCGCGTTGCAGCGACTCGTGCACCAGATCGTCCATGTTCCCCTTGAAGCCGGCGATCTTGGGTCCAAAGGCAATGTTGTCGTAGATGGATTTGGGGAACGGGTTGGGCTTCTGGAACACCATGCCGATGCGCCGTCGCACCTCCACCGGATCGACGTCCTCGTCGTAGAGGTCGACCCCGTGATACTTCACGCTGCCCTGGACACGAGCCGACTGGATGAGGTCGTTCATGCGGTTGAAGCACCGCAGCACCGTCGATTTGCCGCATCCCGAAGGCCCGATGAACGCCGTGATCTCGTTCTCGAGGACGGGAAGCGTGATGTCGGCGACGGCCCGGAAGTCTCCGTAGAACACCGTGAGACCACTCACATCGAAGACGGCAGGCGCGGCGGTCTGCGCAGAGGTGGCGGGTGCGTCGGCTGCTGCCGCCGGGGAAGCGGCTGCGGACCCGGCGGTGTCCGGGCCGGCTGTGTCAGTGGTCTCCATCGGTGTCTCCATCTCTCCGGTCACGTCGGACCCGCTCACCACTGCCGCTCGAATCGGTTCCGCAGGATGATGGCTCCGGCATTGGCGGTCAGCAACACCACCAGCAGCACGACGATGGCCGCCGGAGCCAGGGTTTCGAGGAACAGAGGGTCGGTTTGGCGGGTCCACGAGAACACGACCACCGGGAGCGCGGTGTAGGCACCGGTGAGCCTGTCGATGATCCCAGCGCTGTCTGCTGAGGCGAAGAACCCGGTGGCAACGCCGATCACGAACAGCGGGGCCGTCTCGCCGAAGGCGCGCGACAGCGTGAGCACGGCTCCGGTGAGGATGCCGGGCGCGGCCGACGGGAGCACGTGGTGCCGAATCACTTCCCACTTGGTGGCCCCAACGCCCACACCCGCCTCGCGGATGGTGTTCGGCACGGCGCGGAGGGCTTCCAGGGACGTGATGATGACGATCGGCAAGACGAGGACGGCGAGGGTGAGCCCGGCCGCGAGCACGTTGCGTCCGCCTCGATCGCCGCCCAGTCCGATGAGGTCGACGAGCCGAACGAACACTGCCAGTCCGAGCAGGCCGTAGACGATCGAAGGCACACCGGCGAGGTTGCGGATGTTCGTCGCGATGATCCGCGTCAGTCGGTTGTCCGGGGCGTACTCCTCGAGGTAGACGGCGGCGCCGATGCCCACGGGAAACGCCACCAGGGCCACGACCACTGTGATGGCCAGCGACCCGGTGATGCCGGACAAGACGCCTGCACTGTCCGCGCTGAGTGACAGTGGTGAGGTGACGAAGTCGAGGCCCCGATCGCGGAACGTCGGTAGCGCCGCCACGATGATGTCTCCCAGCAGCACCACGAGGATGAGGAGCGACGTGAGGAGCGTCACCAAGAGCCCCAGCTGGAAGGCGATGGCGCCGACGTTGACGCGTCGCCCGGCGAGGGACTGGCGAACCACCTCGGTCGTGCTCAGGTCGGCGACTCGTGTCGTGGTCATCAGTACTTCTCCCGGACCCGCCGCACGAAGCGGTCGCTGATGACGTTGAGGAGCAACGTGAGGAAGAACAGCAAGAGGCCGACCATGAAGAGGCTCTGGAAGGCAAGGCCCTCCCCGGCGACCTGGTCGCTACCGGTGGCCAGCGAAGCGATGGCGGCCGTCATGGTCTGACCCGGCTCCGTGACCGAGAAGGTGCGCAGCGCGCCCCCCACGGCACCGGCCGCCATGAACACGACCATCGTCTCTCCTATGGCCCTCGAAACGCCCAGAATCAGCGATGCCACGACGCCGGAGATGGCGGCCGGGAACACCACCCGCCGCACCGTGATCGCCCGATTGGCACCGAGGCCGTACGAGGCCTGCCGAAGCTCATTCGGAACTGCCCGCATCGCATCCTCCGATATGGACGCCACGAGCGGCGTCACGAGGATGCCGACGCCGATACCTGCTGCCAGCATCGAGAACGTCCCGGCTCCGAAGAGGCGTTGGGCGATGTTCGGGCTGATCCAGGTGAGCGCAAAGAAGCCGAGCACCACCGACGGAATGCCGGCCAGGATCTCGATGATCGGCTTCAGCACCCGCCGAGCCCGCGGACTGGCGTATTCAGACAGGTACGTCGCCGCCCCCAGACCCAACGGCGTCGCCACCACCATTGCGATCAGGGAGATGAGCAGGGTCGCGGCGACGAGCGTGATGAAGTCGAAGAGCCCTCGGCGCGGGAACCAGCCAACGGTCCACAGATCAGCGAAAGCCACCTGCGAGATGAAGTTGAAGGCCTCTCCGATGAGGGAGAGGACGATGGCGACGCTGACCCCGATCGAGAGGATGGCGGTGCCGAGGAAGAACCGCCGCACTCGCCGCTCTCGTCGACGACGGCGCACGTCGCCGCTGAGATCGAGAGCTGGGGCGGTGGCAGTGGTCATGGGATTCCGTTTTGGAGTGTGTGCCCGTCGGCGGTCCGCGGGAGGGTGTGGGAGGGGTGCCACGGCGTGCACCCCTCCCTCTGGAGGACTGTTCCTTCGAGGTAAACGGTGACCACGTGCCGAGCGGGCGGGATCATCTAGCGGTTGTCCCAGGCGCTGCGGGTCGGCCCGTAGTCGGCCAGCTCGACGTAGCCGGCCTCGCCAACGGCCGCCAAACCCTCGTCGGAGAGGTAGAAGTCGACGAGGTCGGTGAGTTCCGGCTTCTCGCCGGCCTTGGCCGTGTTGACGTAGATGTACAAGGCTCGTGCGAGGGGGTAGGTGCCGTCGGCGATGGTCTCGGCCGTGGGGCCGACGCAGCCGTCTCCGCCGTCGACCTCGAGCGCAGCGACCTTGTCCTCGTTCTCGATGTAGAAGGCGTAGCCGACCCACCCGAGCGACGTATCGGTGCCCGAGATGCCGTCGATGATCACGTTGTCGTTGGCCGAGGCCGTGTAGTCGGGACGAGCCGCCGTTTCCTCGCCACGCTCGTCTGCGATGTCTTCGAGTACGAGCTCGACGAACGTGTCGTAGGTTCCCGACTCCTCACCGGGCGCGGTGACCGAGAGGTCGGCGTCAGGGTACGGGGCGTGCGTTCCCCCCAGCTCCGCTCCGAGGTCGTTGGCGTCGGACCAGGAGGAGAACCCGATCGACTCCGGACCCAGCAGCGCATAGAGATCGTGGAAGTCCAAGCAGCTGACGGCCGCGTTGCTGGCCGACGTGATGACCGACAGACCGTCGATCGCAACCTGGAGTTCGACGAACTCGATGCCGTTGGCGGCACATGTCTCGGCCTCGGAGTCCTTGATCGGGCGGGAGGCATTGGAGATGTCGGTCTCGCCGGCGCAGAACTTGGCGAAGCCGTCGCCGGTCCCGGGGCCGTCGACGCTGATCGTCAGATCCGGCCGGTCGGCCCGGAATGCCTCGGCGACTCGGGCCGAGATCGGCTCGACGGTGGACGAACCCGAGATGGCGATGGAACCGCCGCCTCCACCGTCGCCGGCATCGCCATTTCCGCCGCACGCCGTTGCGACGAGCATCAAGGCCGACAGCAGCAGCGCCGGCTTCACGAAGCGGATCCGGGACATGATGATTCCTCCCCGAGGACCTGGTCGTCGTTCGCACACGGGCTCGCCTTGGGTACCCGCACCCACGTGAACCTACGGGTACGTCGTGACCCCAGCCGGACGCCAAGGTGAACTCGGCGTGAACTCTTCCCGGCAACGGGCATTTCGGACGGGGTCGGCGCCGCCGTGGATACACTCCCAGCGTGCTGGCGGGCGTTCTTGCAATCCTCTTTGCCGTGGCTGCACTCGTGTTGGGCGCAGCCCTTCTGCGGCAGCGCCGCCGTGTGCGCGCCGCGTTGCGAAGCGCCGGTGTTGCTCCCGGCCGGGCCGGTGATGTCGACTACGCAGTCGGCGCGGCGCTCACCGCAGCAGGAGACGCCACACAGCGGGCGGTCGAGGCCGCTGAGCAACTCGAACGGGCGCTGGCCGGTGCCGAATTCGGTGTCATGCTGGTTGACGACGCCAAGCGGGTCGTGTTCGCCAACGCCGCGGCAGAAGCATTCATCGGTGCCCGCCACGGTGAGGCAGTTGCCGAGGTCCGGCTCGGCGAGCTGTTCGATGCCGTCCTCGTGTCGCGCAAGCTGCAACAGGCCGACATCGATCTCTACACACCGATTCGGAGGGTGCTTCGGCTGCGGGCGGTGCCTCTGGGAAACGGGGTGCCGGGGGTGGTTGCCTACATCGAGGATCTGACGCAGCGTCGGCAGATCGATGCCATGCGGCGCGACTTCGTCACGAACGTCAGCCATGAGCTGAAGACGCCTCTGGGCGCCCTCTCGGTGTTGGCGGAGACCCTCGCCGATGCCGAAGATCCGACGGTGCGGAGGCGGTTGGCGGCCCGGTTGTCGGGAGAAGCGGGCCGGATGTCACGATTGATCGAGGACATCATCGGCCTCGGTGAGCTGGAGGCCGGTGCCACGCCCCCGGAACCGGTGTCAGTGGATGAAGTGATCGCCGAGTCGGTTGCCCGGCACGCGTTACAGGCCAAGGAGGCCGGCATCGAGGTCGAGGTAGCCGGACTCGGCAGCGGTGCCGTGGTCGCCGCCGACCGGCGACAACTCACCTCGGCCTTGTCGAACCTCATCGACAATGCGGTGAAGTACACGGCCGTCGCCGGGCGCCCCGACCCGAGCGTGCGGGTGGAGGCGGTGGTGGATGGATCGTGGCTCGTGATTTCGGTGGAGGATTCCGGCATCGGTATTTCGGAGCAGCACCGGGATCGAGTCTTCGAGAGGTTCTACCGGGTCGACCGAGCACGGAGCCGGGCAACCGGGGGCACCGGCCTGGGGCTTGCGATCGTTCGCCACGTGGCCGTCAACCTGCATGGCTCGGTCGAGGTGGAGTCGGAGGAGGGAGTCGGGAGCACCTTCCGGCTTCGCATTCCGATCCTGGAGGAGGAAGTGGCCTCGTGAGACCTCGCATCTTGATCGTCGAGGACGAGCCCGCATTCGTCGACGCGCTGGAAGTGGCCCTGGATCGCGAAGGCTTCGAAGTCGCGTCGGCGGCGGATGGCCGGGACGGGTTGGCGGCGTTTCTGGACGAGCCGGCGGATCTGGTGCTGCTCGATCTGATGTTGCCGGGTCTCGCCGGCCTCGACGTACTCCGCGGTATCCGGGCGGAGTCACAGGCTCCCGTCATCGTGGTGTCGGCGAAGGACGGCGAGGCCGACGTGGTCGCGGCCTTGGAGTTGGGCGCAGACGACTATCTCAAGAAGCCGTACTCGGTGCGTGAGCTGTTGGCGCGGGTGAGGGCGGCGCTGCGCAGGTCCGTCACCCCGGGCGAGCCGACGCGTCTGACGGTCGGAGCCGCGACCCTCGACGTGGAGCGGTACCAGCTGATGCTCGGCGGTGAGGCGCAGGATCTGCCGCGCAAGGAGTTCGAGCTGCTGGAGATGCTCATGCGCCGCGCCGGGCGGGTGGTGACCCGGCAGCTGTTGCTGAGCGAGATCTGGGGGTATAGCTGGACCGACTCGAAGACGCTCGATCAGCACATCCGCCGGTTGCGGCGACGTCTCGAGTCGACCCACGACGCCCCGCAGATCGTGACCGTGCGCGGCGTCGGCTACCGGCTCGAGCCCGCCGAGCAGTGAACGGCCGTCGCCAGGAACTGCGGGAAGAGCTCGGTGCGCTGTGGCGGCCCGACCGCCCGCTGGTCGATTCCGCCATCGCACCGATCGTGTTCGTGGTGGCCAACGCAGTCGGCGGGCTGGTCACGGCGGCGATCGCCGCCGTCGCCTCCGGTCTGTTGGTGCTGGTGCTGCGCCTCCTTCTGGGCGGTCGGGCCGCATACGCCGTCGGAGGGCTGGGGGGCGTGCTGGGCGCCGTCGGCATCGCGTTGTTCTTCGGGAGGGCGGAGGCCTTCTTCCTGCCCGGCATCGTTTCGAGCGCGGCGTACGCCGTCGCCGGGGTGGTGACGGTTGCCGCCCGCAGACCACTGGCGGCGTGGGCCAGCCACCTGTTCAGGCGATGGCCTCGGTCCTGGTACTGGCGCAGAGACGTCCGCCCGGCCTACACGATGGTCACGTGGCTCTGGATCGCGTACTGGACGGTGCGGGCCGTGGGCCAGTACGTGTTGTTCGACAGTGGCCGGACCGAAGCGCTTGCTGCGGTCAAGATCGCCCTGTCCTGGCCGACGGCGATACCGCTGCTGATCGTGAGCTATCTCTACGGCACCTGGCGGCTGAGAACGCTGGGGGGCCCGAGCGTCGCAGAGTTCCGGAGCGGCGCCGATCCCCCATGGGAGAGCCAACGGAGAGGCTTCTAGATCGCCGTCAGTGCCTTGACGTACGCCTCGTGCTCGCGTGCCTCGCCGAGCGACTCGGTGTTGATGACCTGGCGTACCACGCCCTCTTCGTCGAGCACGTACGTGTAGCGATTGGCGGCTCCCACGTCCTCGTTGAAGGCTCCGAACGCCTGGGCGACCTCGCCGTGCGGCCAGTAGTCGGCCAGCACCGGGAAGCCCAGCTCCAGATCTTCGGCCCATTTCTTGTTGGAGAAAGGCGTGTCGCAGGTGATGGCGACGACTGCGGCGTCGAGATCTTCGAGCGCAGAGAGGTCGTCTCGGATCATGCACAACTCTTGGGTGCAGATGCCCGAGAACGGGAACGGAATGAACACCACCAGGGTCTTGCTGCCTTTGAGGCTGTCGAGTGTGACCGGGTTGCGGTCCTGGTCGGGAAGGGAGAACTCCGGAGCGGACTCACCTACGGCGACGGGCATGGTTCCTCCTGTGCGGTACAGCGAATTCGCCAGGGTAGCGAGGGTCAGGCCTCGTCCGCCGGGTCGTCCAGATCGGGGAGGAGCACTCGCGCCGCCCACCCCACGGCGTCGGTGAGCTCGTCGTAGGTGGGCAGCGTGTCGGCGGACTCCCACAGCCTGCCGAAGGCGTCATCGCCCCAACGACGCACGACCTCGGTGCAGAACTGGTCTGCTGCCGTGGCTCGGGACCGGTCGAGCTCCAGGCCGATGAGCTGGCTGAGCACCTGCTCGCCCTGGCCCGGTTCTTCGCGCCGCTGGGCGGAGAACGCTTCGATGCGCCCCAGATCGGGCAGTAGGTCACCGGCGACCTTGCGTACGACGTGATCCCGGTAGCCCTCGAGGAAGCTCGTGAAGGCCTGGATCCGGTGGATGTGGTCGGTCTGGCCCTCGCCGCCGAAGAGGGCGATGGTGCCCGGCGAGTCACCGAGGAGCTCCTGGAGTTGGGTCGGATCCTCCAGCGTGGCCAGCGATTCGGTGAGGCCACCAGGGTCGAATTCCAACACAGAGAAGTACTCGTCGAGCAGACCGCGGAAGTGGGCCCGTACCCAGGGCTGATGGAGGATGACATGTTGAAGCACCTCGTGCAGGGCCGCCCACATCCGCACCTGGCGCACGTCGAGGCCGTGGGCGTTGGCAAACGCCTCCACATTGGGGACGACGAGGAACTCACCATCTTCGTCCATGGCCGGCAACCCCACGTCGAACTGGCCCATCACGCGTTGGGCCATGAGCCCCACCATCGAGCCCATCTGCATGCCAAGGATGGCCGGGCCCATCTGGGAGAGGATGGTGCCCATAGGGTCGCCGCCGCTCGGGAGCCCGCCCATCTTGTCGGCCAGGGGCTCGGCGAGAAAGCGCCAGCTCTGCGCGTTGGCGTCGGCCCATCCCCTCGCGTCGATGGGATGGATGTCGGCCTCGGTCACGTCGAACTGGGCGGCCAACCGCAGCGCGGCTGCCCGGCCCAGCTCCTGGTACTCCTCGGAAAGGTGGGGGTCCACGGGTTGGGCCGCTCCGGTGATGCTGCGCATGACCTCGGCCCCCAGGCGCCAGTTGACGGGCCCCGGGGTCTGAAAGAGCTCGTACAGCCGCTCGAAGAGGTTGTCGCTCATAGCTCTTCGGGTCGCTGACGCAGCTCGACGCTGAAGGTCAGCGTCTCGTCGCCTCTCAGCACCTCGAACTCGACCACGTCACCGACGCGGTAGCGCCGCAGTCCCACGATGAGGTCCTGTCGGTTGCGCACCGAGTTGTCATCGAAGCGGACGATGACGTCACCGGGCTGGATTCCGGCATCGCCTGCCGCCGAGTCGCCCACCAGCTCGCTCACGAGCGACCCTCCGGGGGTCGTCGAGCCGTCCGGTTCTTCCACCACGTGGTCGCCGAGGCTCACCCCGAGGAAGGCGTGACGCACGAAGCCGAACTCGATGATCTCGTCGACCACTCGCATCACGATCTCGGCCGGAGTGGCGAAGCCGATGCCCTCCGCCCCGGCGCTGGAGACGCCGATGGCGGTGGTGATGCCGATGAGCTGGCCCGCCTGGTTGACCAGTGCCCCGCCACTGGATCCGAGGGTGATGGGAGCGTCCGTCTGCAGCATGCCGAACAGCACATCGCTCGGGTCCGGGCCGACGTTCACCGAGCGGTTGAAGGCCGACAGCACACCCAGGGTGAGGGACGGTCCGCCCTCCAGACCCAACGGACTGCCGACGGCGATCGCGGTGTCGCCGATGGTCAGCTCACCCGTCATACCGATCTCGATGGGCACCAGTTCTGTGGACTCCACGCGGAGCACGGCCAGGTCGGTCAACGGGTCCGAGCCGATGAGCGAGGCTTCATAAGTGCGCCCGTCATTGAACGCGACGAAGTAGTCGCTGGCGCCGGCCACGACGTGATCGTTGCTGACGATGTAGCCGTCGGCACTGATCACCACACCTGAACCCGAGCCGGCGTTGGTCTGCACCGTCACGATGGAAGGGATCACCTTCTGGCCGACGGCAGTGGCTATGGCGGCGGTACCGGAGTCCGAGGGCACCAGCTCCGTGGTGATTCGCTCGATGATGGTCACCGGCGGCGCCGTTGCCAGCGTGGTGGAGGCGGTCTCTTCGCCGGCGCTGGGCTCCAGCACGCCGAACACCACCAGCGCCCCGACGGCGAGCAGCGTTCCGAGCAATCCGGAGATGAAGGCGAGCACGGCCACCGTCCAGCGTCGGTGGAGGTGCGCACGGGAGGGCGGCGCGACCGGGGCGATCGGTGCGGGCGCAGGCGGGACCGGCTCCTCGACCGTTGGGAATGCATAGCTGCGTCGCGGCGGCACGGGTTGCCCGGCATGGGGTGGCGCTGTGGGTGGGGGGACGACGGCAGCGGTGGCGGGGCTCGGAGTCGGCGGCGGGGGTTCTGTTGGAGACGGTCCGGCGGGGGTGATCGATGGAGGCAGCGGCAGCTCGTCGCCCGCCGGTGGTGCCGACGGCGGTACCGAGCGGGGGTCGTCCGATGGCGGCGGCAGCAGGTCGCGCGGCGTCGGCTCGAACGGATCGGGTGTCCAGTCCCTCCCGGTGGGGGTCGGCGACGGATCCGAGAACGTGACACCGGGTACAGCGGGCGCAGCCGCCGCCCAGGTCGTCGTCACCTCGGGAGTCGTCGGTACCACCGGCTCGACCGCCGGGGTGCCTTCGTCCGTTGGACCGGGGTCTGGCTCGACCGCCGGGTGATCTCCGCCCACCGTATCTGACCATGCCGGTGCCGGCTCGGGCGGCGCCGGAACGTCGACGACTTGCGGTTGCTCATCCGGTTCCAGGGTGGGCGTGGCCGGCACTTCGTCGGTGTCGGCGGCCGCCGGCGTCAGGTCGCCGAAGCCGAGGCGTTCCTGGAGCTCCTTGAGCCGCCGGATCGGGTCGAACTGGTCCTCGGAGATCGGGTGCGACGGCGCGTCGGGAGCGGCGCCCCCGACGCCGCGTTCATCCGTGTCGGCCTCGTCCGGCTCGGGCGGGCCGACGGTAGATTGGTCCATGGTGTGATTCTATGAGCTTGAGCGACCTATCCCGACCCGAACCCGCAGATTCCGACTCCGACTGGGTCGATGTGGGCCCCGATGCCATCGACCCGACGAAGCTGATCGCCTTCGTGCAGTCTCCGGCGGCAGGAGCGGTCGCGTTGTTCCTGGGCACGGTGCGAGATCACTCGCCGGGCAAGACGGGCGTGTCGCACCTCGAATACGAGGTCTATGGCGAGGTGGTGACGCGCAAGATCGAGGAGATCGTGGCAGAGGCCCGCCGCCACTGGCCGGTGATCCGAGCGGCCGCAGTGCATCGGACAGGAGAGCTCGCCGTCGGCGAGATGTCGGTGGCGGTGGCGGTCAGCTCGGCCCATCGCGCCGACGCCTTCCCGGCGGCGCGCTACCTGATCGACGAGCTGAAGGCGCGGGCTCCCATCTGGAAGAAGGAGCACTGGGAGGGCGGAGCCGAATGGGTGCGGGAGGACCACGCCCACGGCGGCCAGCCGCAGCCCAACGATGAGTGAGTCCGCACCGTGGCTGAGCTGATCCGCTGCGAGTGGGCGGGCACAACCGATGAGTACGTGGCCTACCACGACACCGAGTGGGGGGTGCCCGTCCACGACGATCACACCCTGTTCGAGTTCATCACCCTGGAGGGTGCCCAGGCCGGTCTCAGCTGGCTGACGATCCTGCGCAAACGCGACGGCTATCGCAAGGCGTTCGCCGGGTTCGATCCCGCCCGGGTGGCTCGTTTCACACCGGAGCTGGTGGAAGCCCTGCTCGAGGATCCGAGCATCGTGCGCAATCGCCTGAAGGTGGAGTCCACCGTGACCAACGCTCGGGCCGTGCTGGAGCTGCAGAGCTCGGAGGGGTCGCTCGACGCATATCTGTGGCAGTGGGTCGGCGGCTCGCCCATCCAGAACCGCTTCGAGACCCCGGCAGACATCCCCGCGGCGACCGAACTCTCCAAGGCCATCAGCAAGGACCTGAAGCAGCGGGGTTTCCGGTTCGTGGGCCCGACCATCGTGTACGCCTACATGCAGGCCGTGGGCATGGTGAACGACCACGTCGTGTCGTGCTTTCGATGGGAGCAGTGCGCCGCGTTGTGATCGGGCCCGGGGGCCTACTCTTCGACGGACCGGATCTCGATGGGTGTCCAGCCCGGGGGTGGCGGTGCCGTGGCCTCGGTGGACGGCGGCGCCGGGGCAGGGTCGGGCGGTCGTCCCACCACCATCTCGGCGGCTTCCCTCACCATCGGGTTGCGGTCGTCCCGCGCCCGATGCAGCGCGGCTTCCACCCCGTCGTCGTCGAAGACCGTCAAGGCGACCACACACCGGCGGCGGACCTGAGGCGGACCCGCAGCCACCAGGTCGAGCAGCGTCGGCACGGCTCGGGGGTCACCAATCGCCCCGAGCGCGGCGACCGCCGCTTCGCGCACCAGGGTCTCCGCCCCCGAAGTCGCCAGGTCGATGAGCCACGTCACCGCGGCGGGCGCCGCCAACTCGCCGAGTCCGGCGACCACCGCCTCCACCACGGTGGGGTCCTCGTCGGCACCGGCCTCGATGAGCAGTTCCACCAAGGCGGCATCGCCCGTGGTTCCGAGTGTCTCTGCAGCCGCAGCGCGTACGACGGGCGCAGGATCGTGCCGGAGCAGGTCGATCACCCTCCGCTGCGTGGCTGCCTCGTTGACGGCTGCCCCCAATGCGGCCACGGCCAGTCGCCGGAGCTCCGGCCTCGGATCATCGAGGAACGAACGTGGATCGTCGCCGAGTGCCGTGAGGTCGGCGCGTAAGGTGCCCATGCGGCGGAGGGTACAGGCTGGTATTTTCCCATCGACGTTTGGAGGCTCACTGCTCTCGGTAAAGAATCTCGAAGTCGTCTACAAAGACGTGATCCTGGTGAGCCGCGGCATTTCACTCGATGTCCCCGAAGGCTCGATCATCGCCATCTTGGGTGCCAACGGAGCCGGCAAGACGACGCTGCTGCGGGCGATCTCCGGTCTCCTCGACATCCACGACGGCGATGTCACCAAGGGCGAAGTGACACTCGACGGTCAG
Source organism: Acidimicrobiia bacterium (assembly GCA_041581135.1). Classification (GTDB taxonomy): domain Bacteria; phylum Actinomycetota; class Acidimicrobiia; order Spongiisociales; family UBA5794; genus JBFGCM01. Next base: position 1,622 of record JBFGCM010000028.1, on the reverse strand, counting down.
GTGATCCACGACTTGACCCCCAACAAGATCGTCTCGTTGGGCGTGGGGCAGTTCCTCGAAGGCCGGCGCGTGCTCGGCGAGCTGTCGGTGGAGGACAACCTCTTCCTGGGTGCCCACACCAACCGCAAGGCCGCGGCCGGAAACCTGGAGCGGGTATACGCGTTGTTCCCGGTCCTCAAGGACCGGCGCAAGTCGGTTGCCGGGTACTTGTCGGGTGGCGAACAGACGATGCTCGGCATCGGTCGGGCGTTGATGTCGGGTCCCAGGTACCTGCTACTCGACGAGCCGTCGTTGGGGCTGGCCCCGATGCTGGTGCAGCAGATCCGCGACCTCATCGTGGAGATCAACCACCAGGGAACCTCCGTACTGCTGGTGGAGCAGAACGCCATGATGGCACTGTCCATTGCCGACCACGGCTACGTGATGGAGACCGGCAAGATCGTCATGGACAAGCCTGCGGCCGAGCTGCTCGAGGACGAGGACGTTCGGGAGTTCTACCTCGGCCTGGGCGGGGAAGGCGAAACCCGCTCCTTCCGCGACGTCAAGCATTACCGCCGCAAGAAGCGATGGCTGTCATGAGGGTCTTCCGATGAGACAACGCTTGCTCAAAGAGGTGCTCACCTCGGCCGGCACCCAGAGCAAGGGTGCGGTGCTCGAGGTCGCAGACCTGCACCTCAGTTTCGCCGGCGTCAAGGCGATCGACGGTGTGTCGTTCCAGGTCTCCAACCACGAGCTGTTCGCCATCATCGGCCCGAACGGGGCGGGCAAGACGTCGATCTTCAACTGCCTCTCAGGTGTCTACCGACCGCAGGTCGGCTCCATCACGTTCCTGGGGGAGAACGTGCTGAAGATGCGGCCGCACCGCATCGCCAAGCTGGGCATGGCGCGCACGTTCCAGAACATCGAGCTGTTCTCGAACCTCACGGTGCTGGACAACCTGATGCTGGGCCGGCACCTGCAGATGTCCTACAACTGGTTCTCTGCCATGCAGTGGCTGGGCAAGGCCAAGCGCGCCGAGCTGGAGTCCCGCGAGGTGGTCGAGGGCATCATCCAGTTCCTCGAGCTGGAGCCGTTCCGCAAGGCGTACGTGGCCATGCTGCCGTACGGCGTCCAGAAGCGTGTCGAGCTGGGACGAGCCCTGGCCATGGAGCCCAAGCTGCTGCTCCTGGATGAGCCCGCCGCCGGCATGAACAACGAGGAGACCGAGGACATGGCGCGCTACATCACCGACATCAAGCGCGAGCTCGGCATCGGCATGATCCTCGTTGAGCACGACATGCGGGTGGTCATGGACCTCGCCGACACCGTGCTCGCCATCGACTTCGGCAAGCCGATCGCCCTCGGCGAGCCCGAGGCCATCCAGACCAACCCCGATGTGATCCGGGCGTACCTGGGCCAGGAACACCATGTCGTCGAGACCCATCCCGGAGGTACCCCGTGACCACTACTGCTCCGCGGCCCGCCCGCACCACAACTCGATCGCCGGCCTCGATGATCCGCGACCTGGCTCGCGAGATGCCGAACGGCACCGCGCAGCGGGTGAAGAAGCTCGGGGTGTGGCGGCCGATCACTTGGGGGCAGTACTGGGACGCCGTGGAGACGCTGGCGCACGCATTCTTGGC
>JBFGCM010000027.1:0-35839 GCA_041581135.1 Acidimicrobiia bacterium | reverse complement strand
TGATGTCGCCCGTCGGGTCGGGCAGGTAGCCGACGGCGGCGGCGGTGGCTGTGGTGCCGTCTGTGATGGTGATCACTTGGACGTCGTTGGCGGTGGTCAGTGTGTGGTTGGCGGGTGTGTTGTAGGTGACGGTGGCGTCGCCTACGGCCAGACCGCTGACGGTGTAGTCGCCGTTGGTGTCGGTGATGGCTTGGTAGGCGGTGCTGTCGAAGTCGACGATGTCGACGACCACGCCGGCGAGGCCGGGTTCGGTGCCGCCGTTGTCGGTGCCGTCCCCGTCGACGTCTTCGAACACGTGACCGCTGATGTCACCGCTCGGCCCGGTGGGCGGCTCGACGAAGTGATGAGCCCCGGCGGCCACCGTGCCGACGTTCTCCACCACGCCGTTGGGCCACGTGATGACGAGGTCGCCGCTGGTCTCGGCGCCGATGCCGAAGATCGCGATCTTCTGGTCACCGCCACCGTGGGTGCGACCGCTGGAGATGTCCCGGATACGGGTCACGCCGCCGGATGTCAGGTGCATCTTGGTGCCGATGCCGTCGCGGTTGGACTCAGTGCCCTCCACCGTGATGCTCACCGAGTTGTTGGTGTTGCCGTTGTCGCCCTCTTCGTTCCGATAGAGCGCGGCCGTACCGCCGTAGTTGCCGAGGTACATGTCGATCCACCCGTCGGCGTCGAAGTCCGCCATCGCCGCTGCCCGCCCAGACGACCCGTCGTCGAGTCCGCTGGCCACGCTGATGTCGGAGAACGTCTCGTCGCCGTTGTTGAGCAGCATGATCGATGGCAGTCCGTTCGCGCTCAGCGAGCCGGCGTGATAGAAGAGGTCCTCCAACCCGTTGTTGTCGTAGTCGAGGAACGCCGTGCCCCACGTGAGGCTGGCCGTCAGCGCATCGATGTTCGACGAGATCGACACGTCGGTGAACGTCCCGTCGCCGTCACTCTGCAGCAAGCGGGCAGGTCCGATGTCGGAGAACGCCAGGTCGAACCAGCCATCGTTGTTGAGGTCGCCGACGCCCAGACCCATGCCGTTCAGCGACACTTCGGCGCCGATGGACGCGGCCACCTCGTTGAAGTCCCAACCGCCGGATCCGTCAGGCCCATCGTTGCGCCACATCTTGGTGGGCTCGGCCATGATGTCATCGTTCACCAGGAAGATGTCGAGGTCGTTGTCGTTGTCGTAGTCGACGAACCCTGCCACGAACCCGAACCCTTCCAGGTCGGCGCAGGTGGCGGTCCCGTCGCACAGGTAGCTCGACACATCGGTGAACGTGCCGTCGCCATTCGCCTCGTACAGACGGTCCTGGCTGTTGTTGTTGTCCGTGCACTCCTTGTGCTTGGCGATGTACACGTCGAGGAGGCCGTCCTCGTTGAAGTCCGCCCACGACGCCGTGATACCCCGTCCCTCACCGAGCAGACCGGCGGTGGCGGCGACGTCTGAGAAGTTCGGGATCCCGTCGGAGTCGGTGTCGCCCAGGTTCTCGAACAAGGCGTTGTTGCCGGTTCCCGGCGTCAGCGTCTCGCTCTGGTTGAGCACGTAGAGGTCCTGGTCTCCGTCGTTGTCGTAGTCGATGAAGACTGCTCCGTGGCCGGCGTTGCCCGCATCGTCGATGCCGGCCGCAACCGCAGTGTCGACGAAGTCGGGGAGTCCATCGGAGTTGGTGTCGCCGACGTTCTCGTACATGGCGTTGGCGCCGCCCCGGTTGGTGATGTAGAGGTCCAGGTCCCCGTCACCGTCGTAGTCCTCCCACGCGTTCCCCACACCGATCGGTGGGCTGCAGATGCTCCCGAGGCTGTGCGTGAACGAGATGCCGACATCGGCTGTCACGTTGCGGTAGGCGGGAACATGGTGGTAGCCGACGTCGGCCGCGGTGACATTGGCGCCGTCGACGATCGTGACATTCTGGGTGTCGTTGGCCGTGGTGAGGAGGTAGTGGGGCCCGGGATCCGTCTGGATGGTGGCTTGGCCCGGGGCCACGTTGATGAACGAATAGTCACCGAAGAAGTCGGTGGTGGCGGTCTGCACCCCGCCGAGCGCATCGGTGATGGTCACTTCGACGTCCCCCAGCCCGTCGTCCCCGGCGCCGGCGACACCGTCGCTGTTGGCGTCCGAGAACACGTGTCCGTCGATCGTTCCGGTGCCCAGAGCAGGCTCGATGAGGTGCAGCTTCTGGCCGGCCGAGACCGAGCCGATCGATTCGACGGTGCCGTTGGGCCACAGCACGTCGAGCGTGCCGGTCGTGTCCGCACCGAGGCCGAAGAAGGCCGTCCTGTGGTCACCACCGCCATGAGTGGGACCGCTGCTGATCAGCCGGATCTGGGTGCCTTGGGTGGTGGTGAGGGAGAGCTTGGTGCCGATGCCGTCGCGATTGGAGTCGCTGCCCTCGACCGTCACCTGCAGCCAGTTGTTCGTGTTGCCCTCGTCGGCACCGTTGTTGCGATACAAGGCGCCTGGGTCGTTGTAGTTGCCGAGGTAGACGTCGACCCAGCCGTCGCCGTCCACGTCGACGATGGACAGGTTGCGGCCGTTCCAGCCGTCGTCGAGCCCACTCGCGACGGACACGTCGGCGAACTCGGGGAGCCCGTCGGAGTTCGTGTCGCCGATGTTGTCCAGCATGATGTTGGGGAGACCGGCCTGTGTGGTGGTTCCGGCGGCTGTGTAGAGGTCAACGTCCCCGTCGTTGTCGTGATCGAAGAACACGGTGCCCCAGGTGATGGAGTCGGTGAGGGCGTCGACGTTGCTCGACACCGATTCGTTGTCGAACGTGCCGTCGCCTTGGTTGGAGAGCAAAACCATCGGGCCCACGTTGGTGAATGCCAGATCGAACGTGCCGTTGGCGTCGTAGTCGCCGACGGCCAGACCCATGCCATTGAGTGCTATCGAGGCGCCCGCAGTGGAGCCGACCTCGGTGAAGTCCCAGTTGGGAGCGCCACTGTTCTGCCAGAGGTAGGTCGGGCACGTGGGGTTGCAGAGATCGTCGTTGACCACGAAGAGGTCCAAGTCGCTGTCGTCGTCGTAGTCGAACCACCCTGCGGTGAACCCGAGGCCCTCGACCTCGAGGCACGTCGAGAGGCCACCACACAGCAGCCCGGTGACGTCGGTGAACACGCCGGACGCGCTGCCCTGATAGAGGCGGTCGATGTTGTTGTCCAGGTCGCCGCTGCACTTGCGGTGCTTGGCGACGTAGAAGTCGAGCCAGCCGTCGTTGTTGAAGTCGGCCCACGCCGATGTGATGGCGCGCCCGTCGTCTGCCACTCCGGCGGTTGCGGTGACGTCGGTGAAGTCGGGGGTGCCGTCGCTGTTGGTGTCGCCGTCGTTGCGGTGGAGCGTGTTCCCATCCCAGTTGGTGACATAGAGGTCTTGGTCGCCGTCGTTGTCGTAGTCGATGAAGACCGAGCCGAGGCTGGCCGCAGCGGGGAGCTCGAGGCCGGCCGCGACGGCGGTGTCGACGAACTCGGGGATGTCGTCGCCGTCGGTGTCTCCGATGTTCTCCCACATCGCGTTGGAGCCGCCGCGGTTCGTCGTGTAGAGGTCGGGGTCGCCGTCGTTGTCGTAGTCGGTCCATGCCGAGCCGGTACCGATCGGTGGATCGCACACCGTGCCGTTGCTGTGGGTGAAGCTGATGCCCGACGCGACCGTCACGTCGGTGAAGGTCGGTAGCACCGCCTGGGCGTCAGGCGTCGTTGGCGCCGCCGCCAGCACCGCCATCGCCGTCAGCGCCGCTACCAGCACCGCCAGTAGCCGCCTCATGTTGTCGTTCGTCGTCCGTGCCACGAGTTGCTCCCCTACTCGCCGGCCGATCGGTGACCAGCACCCACCGGCTTCGCTTGTCCCCCTGCCCGGCGTCTACCCGGCGGGTCGGGCCCGCACCCCTCGTATGTGGGCCCTCGTGGAGGCGGCTCTCACATCATGTCGAGAGCCGCCCCCAACTCCTGCTCCTATCTCTACAGCATCGTCTGCTGACTCTGGCTGGTGACTTGGATGGCGTTGGTCAGCGTCGCCGTGCTGCCGTCGCCGCTCACCACGATCAGATCCTGGAACCCCAGCGGTGCCGTGGCGTCCGCCACCACCCGGATGCGCTTGACGTCCGGGTTGGCCGTGTCGGCGACTTGGTTCACCGTCAAACCGGTGCCCGAGAAGCTGAAGGACCCGCCGTCCACGTAGCCCTCCATCGTCACCTGGAAGCGCTTGTTCTGGCCCTGGTCGATGGTGGCGTTGCCGTTGCCGAGCCGGAGCACTTGGAACCCGGCGGGCTGGTAGCCCACATCGGACGTGCTCACCGTGGCTCCGTCGACGACCGTCACCACCTGAACGTCGTTGCCCGTGGTCAACGTCGTTCCGGCCGGCGCCACGAACGTCACCGTGGCATCGCCGGTGCCGACGCCGGTGACCGTGAAGTCGCCGTTGCCGTCGGTGGTGGCGTTGAACACCGAGCCGTCAGCGGCGGTGACGGTCACCGCCACGTTGGCGAGGCCGATGTCGCTGCCGTCCTCGATGCCGTTGCCGTCGATGTCACTGAACACGTGTCCGGTGATGTCTCCGGCCGGTATCGGCTGGTAGCCGACGTCGGCTGTTGCGATCGTCGACTGATCGACGACCGTCACGGTCTGGCTGGCATTGCCTGTCGTGAGCGCATGCCCGGCCGGTGTGTCGTACTCGACCAGCGCATTGCCCGTGGCCACGCCGGTGACCGTGTAGTCACCGTTGACATCGGTGGTGGCGGTGTGAATGCCGCCTCCGGCGTCGGTGATCGTCACGCCGACGCCGCTGAGACCGGTGTCGGTGCCGTCCTCGATGCCGTTGCCGTCGTTGTCCGTGAAGACGTGGCCCGTGACATCACCCTGGGTGGTGATGACACCGATCACGTTGACGGCATCCGGCAGCGTGTCCGTGCCGCCGTCCGGGTTGGTCACCGTCAGGTCGTGGAATCCGGGGTCGGCCGTCTGGCTGGCCACCACCCGGATGCGGTACTCGTCCGGGTTGGCGGCCACGCCGCGCACCTGGTTCACCGTCAGCCCATTGCCGGAGAACGTGAACACGCCGCCGGTCTGGTAACCGGTCACCTGCACCCGGAACCACTTCGTCTGGCCCTGGTCGATGTTCTTGTTGTTGCTGAGCATCGCCACGATGTCCACCGTCGATCCGGTCGGCTGGTAGCCGACATCAGAGGTGTTCACCGTGGAGGCTTCGACCACCGTGACGTTCTGGACGTCGTTGCCCGTCGTGAGGGCATATCCGGCCGGCGTCGTGAACGTGACCGTCGCAGCACCCACGGCCACTCCGGTGATCGTGTAGTCGCCGTTGGCGTCCGTGGTTGTCGAGTAGGGGTCTCCATTGACATCGACCACGTCGACCGCCACTCCGGCGAGGCCACCCTCGGCGCCGTCCTCGATACCGCTGCCGTCGAGGTCCTCGAACACGTGACCCGCGATGTCGCCTGACGGCGGCGGCGGGTCCGGGAGATAGCCGACGTCGGTGGTGTTCACCGTTGCACCGTCGACCACGGTGACGTTCTGGACGTCGTTGCCGGTGGTCAAGGTGTAGCCGGAAGGCGTGGTGAAGGTCACCGTGGCCAGGCCGACGTCGAGACCGTTCAGCGTGAAGTCGCCGTTGCCGTCGGTGACCGTGTTGTGCGGGTTGCCCAAGGCATCCACCGCAGCCACGGCCACGTTGGCCAGCCCGGGCTCGGTGCCACCGTTGTCGGTGCCGTCGCCGTCGAGGTCCTCGAACACATGACCTGCGACGTCACCGGTCGGCCCGACGGCCGGCTCGACGAAGTGGTGGGCGCCGGCGCCGATCGTGCCGACGTTCTCCACGGTGCCGTTGGGCCAGGTGATGACGAGGTCGCCGGTGGTCTCGGAACCGATGCCGAACCACGCAGCCTTCTCGTCGCCGCCGCCGTGGGTGCGACCGCTGGAGATGTCACGCATCATCGTCATGCCGCCCGCCGTGAGATGCAGCTTGGTGCCAATCCCGTCACGGTTGGAGTCGGTGCCCTCGACGGTCACCGTGATGCTGTTGTTCGTGTTGCCCTGATCGCCGTAGGCGTTGCGGTACAACTGGCCGGGGCCGTTGTAGTTGCCCACCCACATGTCGATCCAGCCGTCCTTGTCGAAGTCGGCCATGGCCGAGGCCCGAGCCTGATCTGCGTCGTCGAGCCCGCTGGCGGCGCTGATGTCCGCAAACGTCTCGTCGCCGTTGTTGAGCAACAGGCGGTTCGGCGAGTCGCCGCCACCGAAGATCTGGCCGGCGGCGAAGTACAGGTCCTCGTAGCCGTCGAGGTCGTAGTCCAGGAAGGCCGTACCCCACGTGGTCGTGTTGTCCGTGCCGGCCTCGACACCCGAGATGCCCGAGACGTTGGTGAAGGTGCCGTCGCCGTCGCTGATCAACAACCGTGCAGGACCGATGTCGGAGAAGGCCAGGTCGAACCAGCCGTCGTTGTTGTAGTCCCCGATGCCGAGACCCATGCCGTTGACGGCGATCTCAGCGCCGATGGCCGCACTCACCTCGTTGAAGTCCCAGCCGCCGGAACCATCCGGTCCGATGTTCTCCCACATCTTGGTTTCCTGCTGCCCGCCGATGTTGTCGTTCACCAGGAAGATGTCGAGGTCGTTGTCATTGTCGTAGTCCACGAACCCGGCCACGAACCCGTAACCCTCCAGCTCGGGACAGGTCGCCAGGCCCTCACACAGCGAGCTGGACACGTCGGTGAAGGTGCCGTCGCCGTTGGCGTGATACAGACGGTCCTGGCTGTTGTCGAGGTCCGAGCACTGCTTGTGCTTGGCGATGTACAGATCCAGGAACCCATCGTTGTCGTAATCACCCCACGACGCCGTGATCCCGCGACCCTCGCCGAGCACTCCGGCACTGGCGGCGATGTCCTGGAAGTTCGGGTTGCCGTCCAAATCCGTGTCCCCGAGGTTCTCCCACAGGGCGTTGTTACCCGTGCCCGGCGTGACCGTGTCGCTCCAGTTGGTGACATAGAGGTCCTGATCGCCGTCGTTGTCGTAGTCGACGAACACGGCACCGTGGCTGAATCGCGCCGCATCGTCGATACCGATCGCGGCCGCCATGTCCACGAAATCGGGCAGACCATCCGAGTTGGTGTCACCCACGTTCTCGAACATGGCATTGGCGCCGTCACGGTTGGTCAGATACAGGTCCAGGTCACCGTCACCGTCGTAGTCCGCCCAGGCGTTACCGGAACCGATCGGCGGGGTGCACAGCGTGCCGCCGGACACGTGGCTGAATGCCGTGCCCGTCGCCGCAGTCACCTGTACGTATGCCGGGATGTTCTCGTAGCCGACGTCGGCCGTCGACACGGTGGAACTGTCCAGCACCGTGACGTTCTGCGAGTCGTTGGCCGTGGTCAGCGTGTAGTGGCGGCCGGCGTCGAAGTCGACAGTCGCCGAACCCGTCGGGATACCGGTGACCAGGAAGTCGCCGTTGGCGTCCGTGGTGGCCGCCGTCACGCCGGAGGCCGAATCGGTGATGGTCACCGAAACCCCGGCCAAGCCGGGCTCGGTGCCGCCGTTGTCCGTGCCGTCGCCGTCGAGGTCCTCGAACACGTGGCCGCCGATGTCGCCGCTCGTCGCCAGCGGCTCCACGAAGTGGAGCGCCTGCCCGGCAGTGACGGTGCCCAGATTCTGGGTCACGCCATTGGGCCAGTCGATCACCAACGTGCCGCTGGCCTCGGCACCGAGGCCGAAGAACGCGGCCCGGTAGTCGCCTCCGCCGTGCGTGGGCCCGCTGGTGATGGTCCAGTAGTGGGTGGCGGTCGCCGTGGTCAGCGTCAGCTTGGCGCCGATACCGTCCCGGTTGGACTCGGTGCCCTCGACCGTCACCTGGAGCCAGTTGTTGGTGTTGCCCGAGTCGCCTCCCGTGTTCCGGTACAGCATGCTCGGGTCGTTGAAGTTGGCCACGTAGACGTCCACCCAGCCGTCTTCGTCGAAGTCCACGATCGACAGGGCGCGGCCGTTGTAGGCGTCGTTGAGACCCGTTGCGATCGACGTATCGGTGAAGGTGCTGTCCCCGTTGTTGTCGAGGAAGATGTTCGGGTACCCCGTGAGTCCGGTCGTGCCGGCCGCGGTGTACAGGTCGAGGTCGCCGTCGTTGTCGTGGTCGAAGAACACGGTGCCCCAGGTGACCGAGTCAGTGAGGGCGTCGACGTTCGACGGGTCCGACACGTTGGTGAACGTGTTGTCGCCGTTGTCCTCGATGATGACCATCGGCCCCACGTTGGTGAATGCGAGGTCGAGGTCGCCGGTGTTGTTGTAGTCGCCCATGGCCAGGCCCATGCCGTTGAGCGCAATCCGTGCGCCGATGCTGGCGCCGACCTCGGTGAAGGTCCACGCGCCGCCTGCGCCGCCCGGTCCGTCGTTGCGCCACATGTAGTTCGGGCAACTCGGCGTGCACAGGTCGTCGTTGACGACGTACAGGTCGAGGTCGTTGTCCGAGTCGTAGTCGAGCCACCCGGCCGTGAAGCCGAGGCCCTCGACCTCTTCGCACGTGGCCAGGCCGGCGCACATGTAGCTGGTGACGTCGGTGAACGTGCCGTCGCCGTTGCTCATGAAGAGGTGGTCCTGGTTGTCCGGGTCAGAACCGCACTTGCGGTGCTTGGCCACGTAGAAGTCCAGGTACGAGTCGTTGTTGAAGTCGCCCCACGCCGACGTGATGGCGCGGCCGCCGTCGGCAACGCCGGCCGTCGCGGTGATGTCGACGTAGTTCGGGACGCCGTCGGAGTCGGTGTCACCCACATTCTCGAAGAGCGTGTTGCCCTCCCAGTTCGTGACGTACATGTCCTGATCGCCGTCGTTGTCGTAGTCGATGAAGACCGACGAGAGGCTGGCTTCGGCCGGGAGGTCGACCCCGGCGGCGACAGCGTTGTCGGTGAACTCGGGGATCCCGTCGGAGTTGGTGTCACCGATGTTCTCGAACAGCGAGTTGGCGCCACCACGGTTCGTGACGTACAGGTCGGCATCGCCGTCGGCGTCGTAATCCGACCACGCCGAGCCGGTCCCGATGGCCGGAGCGCAGATGATGCCCTCGTCGTGGGTGAACGTGACGCCGGCTGCCGTCGTCACATCCTCGAACGGCACCACCGTGCTGCTCGAGGGCTCCACGAAGTGGTGAGCGCCCGTGCCGACGGTGCCGAGGTTCTGGCGGACACCGTTGGGCCACGTGATGATCAGTGTGCCCGAGGTCTCCGTTCCGAGCCCAAACTGAGCGATCTTCTGGTCACCGCCGCCGTGGGTGGGACCGGACGTGATCTGGCGGAGCTGGGTGCGGTCTGATGTGATGAGCTCGAGCTTGGTGCCGATGCCGTCGCGGTTGGACTCGGTGCCTTCCACCGTGATCGTCATCGAGTTGTTCGTGACGTTGCCGTTGTTGTGGTAGAGGCCGACCACGCCGCCGTAGGTGCCGCTGAAGACGTCCATCCAGCCGTCGCCGTCGAAGTCGACGATGGCGGCGTGGCGGGTGATGCGGTTGTCGTCGAGGCCGACCGTGGTGGAGACGTCGGTGAACGTGCTGTCGCCGTTGTTGTCGAGCAGGACGTTGGTCTGGCCCGTCATGCCACCGCCTGCGGCGAAGAACAGGTCGACGTCGCCGTCGTTGTCATGGTCGAAGAAGACGGTGCCCCAGGTGGTCTTGGTGACGTTCTCGACCCCCGTGGACAGGGACTCGTCCACGAAGTCTACGATGCCGTCCGGCGTGGGGCCGCCGTTGCCCACGTTCTCCAGGAACTCGGCGGGACCAGCATTGGAGAAGGCCATGTCGAAGTCGCCGTCGTTGTCGTAGTCGCCGAGGCCGAGGCCCATGCCGTTCAAGAACACCTCGGTGCCGTTGATGGCGCTCACTTCGTCGAAGAGCCAACCACCGGAGCCGTCTGACCCCTGGTTGATCCAGAACTTGTTGGGCTTGTCGCCCGGATCGATGACGTCGTTGATCAGGGCGAGATCCTGGTCGCCGTCACCGTCGGCGTCGAACCAGCCGGCGGTGAAGCCGAGGCCGATGACCGCATCACAGGGAGGAGCGGCGCCACCGCAGAGGTAGCTCGTGACGTCGGAGAACGTGCCGTCGCCGTTCGCCTGGTAGAGGGCGTCCTGGTTGTCGGGGTCGTTGTTGCACTTGCGATGCTTCGACACGTAGACATCGAGGAAGCCGTCTTGGTTGAAGTCTGCCCAGGATGCAGTGATGGCGCGACCGCCGTCGGCCAGACCGGCAGTGGCCGTCACGTCGGTGAAGTCGGGGTCGCCGGAGGAGTCGAGGTCGCCGTCGTTGCGGAAGAGGGTGTTGCCGCTGTGCTCGGTGACGTAGAGGTCTTGGTCGCCGTCGTTGTCGTAGTCGATGAAGACGGCGCCGAGTGATGCCGTGGCACCTTCGATGCCGGCTGCCGCCGCGGTGTCCACGAAGTTCGGGATGCCGTCGGAGTCCGTGTCGCCCACGTTCTCCCACATGGCGTTGACGCCGCCGCGGTTCGTCGTGTAGCCGTCGATGTCGCCATCGCCGTCGTAGTCGGCCCATGCGCTGCCGTTGCCGATGACCGGATCGCAGAGCGTGCCGACATCATGTGTGAAGTTCAGTCCGGCCGATGCGGCGACGTCGGTATACGTCGTCACGGTCTGCGCGTTGGCGTCCGGGACCCCCGGGACGATGACGAGTACGGCGATCGCCGTCATGACTGCAAGCCACAACGCGAAACCACGCCGCAACCAAGATACGTTGACTCCCACCTCAGGAACCCCCTGTTATTCCTTGCGCCCCCGTCGTGTCCCCGTGGCTACGGACAGTGGCGACCCTCACTCCTACGAACCGTGATCCTACACACAACCCCGGAAAAGAGTGACAAGAATCTTGCAATTCCTTCTCACTCTCGGTGGTTGCCCGAGTACCCCCGGCGCGGTCCTACCCGCTGGCAGCCACCTTACGGGTGCCCGCCCGGTCTGTCGAGAGGGAAATGAGGCTCCACCGGGACAGGTCCCCGCCCCGGCCGTCATCCACCGGTGGGGTGTCTACCATCGCGGTCGATGAGCACGCTTCCCTCCCGGGCCGCTCGAACCGACGACACGCGAGGCCGCCCACTGCGCGATCTGCGGATCTCGGTCACCGACCGGTGCAACTTCCGCTGCCGGTACTGCATGCCGCGCGAGGTCTTCGGCAAGGACTACGAGTTCCTGGACCGCGCCGAGCTGTTGAGCTTCGAAGAGCTCACCCGGTTGACCCGCCTCACCATGTCCCTCGGCGTGAGCAAGCTGCGCATCACGGGTGGCGAGCCGCTGCTGCGCAAAGGCATCGAGGAGCTCGTCTCGATGCTGGCGGCCATCGACGGTCTCGATCTCGCCATGACCACGAATGCCTCGTTGCTGGAGCGCAAGGCCCAGGCATTGGCGGACGCCGGTCTGCATCGCGTCACCGTGAGCCTCGACTCCCTCGACGACGACGTGTTCCGAGCCATGAACGACGCCGACTTTCCGGTCGCCGAGGTGCTCCGCGGGATCGATGCCGCCGCCGCGGCCGGGCTCGGTCCGATCAAGATCAACGCCGTCGTTCAGCGTGGGGTGAACGACGACGGGGTGGTGGACATGGCCCGCCACTTCAAGGGAACCGGCCACATCGTGCGGTTCATCGAGTACATGGACGTGGGGCACACCAACGGTTGGCGGCTCGACGATGTGGTCCCGTCCGCCGAGATCATCGACCGCATCGGGGCAGAGATCCCCATCGAGCCGGTCGACAAGCATTACGCCGGAGAGGTCGCCGACCGGTGGCGCTACACCGACGGCAGCGGCGAGTTCGGCGTGATCTCCTCCGTCACCCAGCCATTCTGTGCGACGTGCACCCGGTTGCGGGTATCGGCCCAAGGCATGGTGTACACGTGCCTGTTCGCCACGACCGGCAACGACGTCCGCGCCATGATGCGGGGTCTCGCCACCGACGAGGAGATGCTGCAGGCACTCCGCTTGATCTGGCAACGGCGCACCGATCGATACTCCGAGATCCGCACCGCGGCCACCGCGGGCTTGGAGAAGATCGAGATGTCCTACATCGGCGGCTGAGGTGCGGCCCCTCACCGACGCCAAGGCAGACGTGCTGGCTGCCGTCGCCCATCTCCCTGAGGTTCAACTTCAGGTTCAGGATGCGCTGGGTTTGGTGCTGAGCCGGGATGCAGTCGCCCCGCACGATGTGCCACCGTTCCCGAACTCCGCCATGGACGGGTACGCGGTACGCGCCGCGGATGTCGCCGCCGCCCCGGTGACCCTCCGCGTGGTGGAGGACGTGCCGGCCGGATCGGTCGCAACCCGCACGGTCGAAGAAGGCACGGCGATCAAGATCATGACCGGGGCGCCGCTTCCGGACGGCGCCGACGCCGTCGTCAAGGTCGAGGACACCGAGCCCGGTGAGGATGACGTGAAGATCCTGGTCGGGGCACCCGCCGGGACGGCGGTGCGGGAGGCCGGAGGAGACGTGGCTGCTGGTGCCACCGTGTTCACTTCCGGAACCCGGCTCGGCGCCGCCCACCTCGCGGCGCTGGCCAGTTTCGGCGTGGCCCGGCCCTGGGTACGGCGTCGCCCGGTCGTCGCCTACATGAGCACCGGCGACGAGCTGGTGGAGGCAGACAGTCCGGAGCTGGGGCCCGGCATGATCCGCGACTCGAATCGTGTCACCCTGCGGGCGATGCTGGCCGAGCTCGGAGTCGATGGCCTCGACCTCGGCATCATCACCGACGATGCCGACGCCCTGCGCGACGCATTGGCACGAGCCGCAGCCGGCGGCGACTGCATCATCACCAGCGGCGGCGTCTCGATGGGCGAGTACGACCTGGTCAAGCAGGTCCTCTCCGAACTGGGCGGAGTCGACTTCTGGCAGGTGGCCATGCAGCCCGGCAAGCCGTTCGCCTTCGGTTCGATCGGCGGCAAGCCCTTCTTCGGACTCCCGGGCAATCCGGTGAGCGTGATCGTCGCCTTCGAGCAGTTCGCCCGGCCGGCGCTCCTGCGGATGATGGGGGCGGCGACGCTGGAGCGGCCTCGGGTCCGGGGTGTGCTGGCCGAGCGTGTGGTGACGAATCCGGAGAAAGTGGTGTTCCTGCGAGTGGTGGCCCGATGGGACGGTGACGGGTTCGTGGTGTCCCTCGCCGGAGGCCAGGACTCCAACGTGCTCTCGGCCATGGCGAGGGCGAATGCCCTTGCAGTGGTGCCGGTGGGGACCGGCACCGTCGAGCCGGGCAACTCGGTCGAGTTGGTGATGCTCGGGGGGTGAGGGGCGCGGTCTAGCATCCGCCTCCGTGACCATCTCCGCCCTGCTCGACGGTCTCAGCCGCCGCCTCGCCTGGTCGAAGGCCGCCGGATGGGATCCGGTCGGCCTCCAGCTGGGTGACCCCACCGATTCCTGCCACAAGGTGGCGGTGTGCCACGACGTCACCGCCGGAGTCGTCGAGGCCGCCACCGATGCCGCCGTGGACTTGTTGGTGGCGTACCACCCTCTGCTCTTCAAGGCGACCAACCGGCTCACCGCCGGCGGGTCGGCGGCCGGACGCGCATATGCAATGGTCCGTCGCGGTACGGCGCTTGCCGTGGTGCACACTGCGTTCGACGTCGCCCCCGGCGGCTGCGCCGACGCACTCGCCGGGACGCTCGGGCTCGACGACGTGACCGGCTTCGGCCCGCTGTGGCCGGCGGCTTCGGTGAAGGTGGTCACCTTTGCCCCGGCCGATATTGCGGACGCGCTGGTGGCGGCCATGGCCGCGGCGGGGGCGGGCACGATCGGGGATTACTCAGCCTGCGCCTTCCGCACCCCGGGGCTGGGTTCGTTCGTGGCAGGGGAAGGCACCCGTCCGGTGGTGGGTGGTCCCGACGCCGCCAGCGTCGTGGAAGAGCTCCGCATCGAGATGGTCGCTCCCGCCTCCGCCCGCGACAGAGTGGTCGGCGCCCTCGTTGCCGCCCACCCGTACGAGGAGCCTGCGTACGACGTCTACGACGTCCAGGGCGGGGCGGCGATGATCGGACGGGTTGGCAACCTCTCCGCTCCGAGCACGGTGGCCGAGATCGCCGACCTGGTACGGACGGCGCTGGGTGGAACGGTGCGCATCGCCGGCTCCGGGGCGGTCGAGCGGGTGGCGTGCATCCCCGGATCGGGTTCCTCGTTCATCGCCGCGGCTGCCCCGCTGGCAGACGTCATCATCACCGGCGACGTCACCCACCACCGTGCTCGCGAGGCGGTCGCCGCCGGGCTTGCCGTGGTCGATCCCGGGCATGCCGAGACAGAACGTCCCGGCGTGGCGAGCCTGTACGCTGCCGTCTCCGAGATCGCCGCCGATCTCGGAGTGGACGCCGTCGATCTGACGGGAATCGAGCCGAGTCCCTGGGAGGGACCCTGATGCTGGAATTCCAGAGCCTCGCCGACCTGCTCGACATGCAGGCGGTCGACTTGGAGATCGATCGGTTGCTCAGCCAGCGGCAGGGCCTGCCCGAGCTCGACGAATACCGCAGTGCGAATGCGACGACGGCAGCGCTCCAGGCTTCCCTCGAGGAGACCCGGGCGACCCTGCGGCAGACCGATCTGGAGCTCGACAAGCAGAGCGGGGAGCTGGAACTGGGGGAGCAGAAGCTCCACGCCGAGGAGAACCGCCTGTTCGCCGGTGGGATCGGTGCCCGCGAGGTAGACCACCTGCGCAAAGAGGTGGCGATGCTCAAGCGCCAGAACTCGGAGCGAGAAGAGTCGGTTCTCGAGCTCATGGAGACCAAGGAGGGCCTCGAGAAGGAGGCGGACCGGTTGACTGCGGAGGTCGCTGATGCCACCCGATTCGAGTCCGATCTCGAGGCGACCATTGCGGAGAAGTGGAAGGTCCTCGATAGCGAGATCGCCCGCAAGGAGGCGCGCAAGGCCGACATCGCGCCGCTGATCCCGCCGGATCTGATGGAGCTGTACGAGGAGTTGCGCAGGTCCAAGGAAGGGGTCGCCATCGGCCGCCTCGCCGAGGATCAGTGCGGCGGCTGTCATCTCAAGCTGACCGCGGCCGAGCAGATCGAGGTGAAGAAGGCGGATCCGCCCCGCTGTCTCCACTGCCGGCGCATTCTGGTGCCGCAGTAGCTGCAGGAGCACCATGTTCTTCTGGCACATCGGCGGCACCATCGCCATCGTGCGATACGCGTTTCGTGACGAGCGGATGGATCTGCGCTTCCTCGCCCTCGGGGCGCTGCTCCCAGACCTCATCGACAAGCCAGTAGCGCTGCTGTTCTTCTCCGACCTCCAGGCGTCGGCACTCTTCGCCCACACGCTCCTGTTCTCGTTTGCATTGATGACCGTGGTCGTGGTCGCCACGCGCCGGGGACGGCCGCGGCGGCGGTGGATGGCACTGGCGGTGGGAGTCATGGTGCACTTGCTGCTGGACTTCCTCTGGGGTGCCCCGGAAACGCTGTTCTGGCCTCTACTCGGCACGGAGTTCGCGCCGGCGACGGGCGGCGATGTGGGTGGCTATCTCGGAGCCGTGTTCGGTAACCCGTGGCGCTGGGTGCAGGAGGCCGTCGGTCTGGCCTATGTGGTCGCGCTGTATCGCAAGGCGGACCTCGCCAATCCGGGAAAGCGACGCCGGTTCATCGAAACCGGTCAGGTCGACGCTCCCATCGGACGGCCGGCGTCACCTTGATGCCACCGGACGGGGCGGTCCCGAACCGCTAGCCTCCGCCGCCGTGCGACACTTCCTCGCCTGCATCACGCTCATCGCACTCGTCACTGCGGCGTGCAGCTCATCGGACGAGTCGGCCGATGACACCCAGAGCCTCCGTACTGATGCCACCGCGGCGGCGGCTGCCGTGACCACGTGGCTCGACGCGATGGATGCCGGTGCCTACGACGAGGCGGCGGCGGCCGTCAGCTCCGGTTCGTTGGCGATCATCGTGGGCACCGAGAACTCGCTGACGGGCGAGCAGGTGCTCGCCATGGCTGATCAAGGAGTGTCGGGTTCGCTGGCAGCTTCGTATTGGGCGTCCTTCGCGGAGGGGTTCGAGGCCACCTCCGGCATCGCCTTGGGCGATCTCACCGTGGGTGAGGCCGATCTCTTCGCCACCGACGGTCGCGAGTTCGGCGCCGTGGCCGTCGGCACCAACGGGACCGCAACCGAGATCCTGGTGGTCTGGGACGGCGAAACGTGGCTGGTGGACGCGGTCGCCACGTTCGGACTCGGGCTGGTACGCCCGCTGGAGTTCCTCATCACGTCGCAGCTGAGCTCCGCCGACCCGGCAGTGCGATCGCTCGTCGACGGCGAGGTGAAGCCGGCGCTACGTGCCGGCCTGGCCCGCATGCCGGGGGACGTCATCGGCGAGGAGTTCCGCGCCGACGCGGAAGCACTGCTCCGCTCATTGGAGAGCTGAGGCTGCCGGCCCGGTCGAATCAGGCGATCTCCCGCAGCGCAGGCAACACGTCACGGCCCAGCATGGCGATCGTGGCTTCCTGGTCGAGCGAGGTCGTCTGGATCGTGACGATCTCGGCCCCAACGTCGGTCACCACCGGGCGGTACGTCTCGATGTAGTCCTCGGGTGATCGCACGATGCTGTATCGCTCCAGGATCTCGGCCCGCGGCATGGCATCGGCACGTTCCCGCAGCGTCGCCGGGTCCACGGCTTCCAGCCGCCCCGGAGCGCGTAGTCCCCGCCACGCACCCAGCGCCTCCCACGCTTCGTCCTCGTGCTGAGCGAAGATGCTCCACCGGGTCGCCAGGATGCGGGGTGGCGGCTTGCCTGCATCGGCGGCAGCGGTGGCCGCAGGTTGAATCACCCGTTCGATGGTCACCGCAGGGTCTTTGACGCTGGTGATGATGCCCTCGGCCTGGGTGGCGGCGAGTGCGGACGACTTTGGTCCTCCTGCCGCCAGCCAGATGGGTACCTGCCCCATGGGCGGGCTGTAGAGCTTGGCCCGGTCGGTCGTGTAGTACTCGCCTTCGTAGCTGAGCTTCTCCCCGTCTAGCAACCGGCGCATGATGTCCAGCGCCTCGCGCATTCGCGCCGCCCGCTCCGCATACTTGGGGAAGTGGTAGCCCAGCGGGCCCTCGTTGATGTTCTCGCCCGTGCCCACACCGAGATGGAAGCGGCCCCCGGAAATGCGGTCGATCGTGGCCGCCGCTTGGGCGACCACCGCCGGGTGGAACCGCCACAGGGGTGTGGTGACGCCGGTGGCGAGCTCGACCCGTTCCGTGGCCTGGGCCATGGCGGCGATCGTCGAATAGGCGAAGCCACTGGCACCCAGGTCGTCCACCCACGGGTGGAAGTGTTCGGAGATGACGAGGAAGTCGAACCCGGCTTTCTCGGCGAGCCGGGCATGCCGCACGAGCTCCTCGGGCTGGAACTGCTCGTGGCCGCAGAAGTAGGCGAACTTGGTCACGGGATCCTCGCTGTCGACGTGGCGGCAGCCTAGGCCCCATGGGGGAGCCGCCGTGCAGTGGGCGACGCATGCCTCAAGGTGGGTCGGGTGGTGGCCGATCCACATGGGACTGATCGCAATACCGTGAGGGATCGTCCATGGAATCCAACCGCCTCGAGCTGCTGCTCGTCGAGGACAACGCGCTCCATGTGCGGTTGATGCAGGCCATGTTGCAGCACGCGTGGACGAACGAGCCCATCTACACGCACGTCGACAGTGTGCAGGCGGCAGTCCTCGCGCTTTCACATCGCCGGCCCGACTGCGTGCTGCTCGACCTCGTGGTCAGCGATGCGACGGGCCTCGAGGGGCTCGACACCCTGCGACAGGTGGCACCGCAGCTTCCCATCGTGGTGGTGTCCAGCACGTCGGATGAAGAGGTGGCCATCGAGGCCATCCGGCGGGGAGCGCAGGACTTCCTCGTCAAGGGCGACGTCACCGCCGAGGCGCTGTATCGATCGATCCGGTTCGCCATCGAGCGGGCCCGGTACAACACCACCCACACGGCGCCGACTCGTCCCGCGCCGACCCGCCCGACGCTGCGCCCGGTGAGCTGACCCGAGCCGATCCCACCTACAGGTGGAGGCCCCCACGAGGAGGGCCTCCACGGCACGAGCCGGCCTGTAAGCCGGATTCTGTAGGGCCGAAGCCCATGGCGATCATCTCTCTAGGGGCGCCGTCACCGACGCCCTCGAGCGGTCCACCTGGAACTTGACGGGCGAGCCACCCTGTTCCTGCTTGACCTTGCTCCGGGTGGGGTTTACCAGCCGGTCCGATCACTCGGGCCGCTGGTGGTCTCTTACACCACCGTTTCACCCTTGCCTGTGCATCGGGACTCGAAGAGTCACGCGCCATCGGCGGTCTGATCTCTGTGGCACTTTCCGTCGGGTCACCCCGCCTGGGAGTTACCCAGCACCCTGCTCTGTGGAGTCCGGACTTTCCTCGTCGCCACACATGTGGCGCCGCGATCGCCCAGCCGACTCGTGACTCGAAACGATAGCGGTGCCCTGGGTATTCCGGCCTGCCGCCGACCGGGGCCGGAGGTTCAGCCGGGTTCCTCTTCAGAATCGGTGTGAAGACGTCGACTGTCGGCCAGCGAACCGCCGGCGGTACCCAATATGGCCGCAACCGTTCCGTTGAAGGCCAAACTGACGACTCCCGGCCGTGAGGGCACGATCGCCAAGCTGATGGTGGTCGTCACCAGGTACAGCAGGATCGCGGCCCCGGCGCCGTGCATGACGGCTTCGTCTGGTGCCAGCCGGCCTGCGACGTACCCGCTACCGAGCTGGGCCAGATACGACAAGAAGATGAGCGCCAACAGGTCGTTGTCGGCCGACACGAGGAAGCCGATCACGACGAAACCGACCAACCCGCCGGCGAGGCCGGCCATGGCCCCGACCGCCACCGCCCCCCAGTTCAGGCGCGGCACGCCGTCAGCCGGAGTTCTCCAAGTGCTCTTCGAGGCCGGCGATCCAACCCGCCGGCAGGCTCCAGTGACGCGATCCGGCCAGCATGAGCTTGACGTATTCGGCCGACGGCTTGTGCGCACCGTTGCGCTTCACCTGGATGACGTGGGTCGTCACGACGTGCCGCCGCCCGGTGCGATCCATGGCTTCGATCTCGGTGACGTCCCGTCCCTCGCCACTCTCCGCAGCGTTCAGTGCCTCCACCTGGTCGTCTGGGACCTTGAACACTGCGCCCCACACCGTGCTGCCGCTCTCCGGTTGCACCGTGGGGAGGCCACCGTTCCAATGTCGGTCCTTCTTGGGGAAGGCAAGGCCCCACTCGGGCAGGTGGGCGATGAACTGGAACTCGGCGCCCGGCGCCGCCTCCGCCATCGTCTCCGGAGCGATACGTGCGGTGTATGCGAAGTAGAGCATTCAGGTCCCCTCCAACCTCTGGGGCTCCATAGAGTCCCGGGGAGTGTAGCCGGTTCGGGCCCGCTGACCAGGCGGTATGGAGGAATGCGAACGCGGTCGACCGCGTTGGAGGGGGTGTGACCCTCGAGCCGTCCCGTCTCGCCTTCGCCGCCGCGCTGTTGCTGATGCTCGTCGCCTGCGGCGGCAGTGGAGCAGAAACCGACACCGAGTCGGGTTCCGCCGGCACCACCTCGACCGCCGACGTCAGCGGGAACACCCCTCCGGCGGCACCATCCGCCGTGACCGCCCTCGAAGTGGCCTACACCGAGGGGCTGTCGAACAGCGATCCCCGTTTCCCCGAACCCCTGATCGACACCGGCAGGGTGTTGTACGGGTTGCCGGCGCCAGACGGGATTCCCGCCATCGACACTCCGCAATTCGTCCCGCTGGCCGAAGCCATGGACTGGCTGACGGGCCAGGAAGCGGTCGTCGTGGTGGAGCACAACGACGAAGTGCGGGCCTATCCGGTTCGGGTGCTGATGAATCACGAGATCGTGAATGACGAGATCGGCGGAGATCCGGTCGCCGTCACCTACTGCCCACTGTGCAACTCCGCCCTCAGCTTCATTCGCGAGGTCGACGGTGAGGCCACTACGTTCGGCGTGTCCGGGATGCTCTTCAACTCGGCGCTGATCATGTACGACCGGCTGACGGAGACCCTGTGGCTCCACTACACCGGTGAGGCCGTGGTCGGTGAGCGGGTTGGGGACCGGCTCCAGCCGGTGTCCACCGGATTGCTCAGCTACGACGACGTCGTGGCCAACCATCCCGAGGCGCTGATCTTGAGTCCGGACAACCGAGATCGCTACGGCCGCAATCCGTACAGGGGCTACGACACCGTCGGCACCGAACCTTTCCTGTTCAACGGTGTCACAGACCCGAGGGCGCAGTCGAAACAGCGCGTGGTCGGGGTGGCCGTGGACGGCGCGGCCAAGGCGTGGACCACGGCGGTGCTCCAAGGCGGGTTGGCGACTGTGACGGAAGATGTCGTTGGTCAAACGCCGGTGGTGATCTTCTGGAAGAGCGGCCAGGTATCGGCGTTGTCCGGCGGGTCGGTGTTCATGGGCGACGTCGTGGGGTCCAGCCGGGTCTACGTGCCTGAGGCCGATGGGCAGGCGCTCACGTTCCGGGTGGAGGCCGACACCTTCGTGGACAACGAGACGTCGAGCACCTGGAACATCTTCGGGGAGGCCGTTTCTGGGCCCCTCGAAGGCGCTCACATGGAGCAGGTCCAGCACCTCGATACCTTCTGGTTCGCATGGTCGTCGTACCAACCGACGACGGATCTCGTCACCAGCGAGGGAACCATTCCGCCGTCCGGGACGTCATAGGTGCAACGAGCCGGGCATCCGGCTCCGAACAACGATGACGAGCCCCCGGAGGGGGTCATGGCAGACATTCTCGAAGTACCCATCACGGAGGAGCGTCCGTGGGTGGTGTTCGCCGCCTGCAAGGACGCCGATCCCGACTTGTTCTTCATCGAACCGGACGGCGACCCCCGCCCCGCAGTTGCGCTGTGCAACGTGTGCACCGTCCGCCAGCAGTGCCTCGACTACGCAGTGGAGGCCCGCCTGCGTGACGGCATCTGGGGTGGCATGACACCCAAGCAACGACGGAGGTTCATCAAACGTTCGGCCTAGTCGCGGGCTCGCCCACGGCGCGGGCTAGCGTGGCCGGTCATGACCGAAGGTTTTGCCTGGGATGGCGTGCTCGCTCCCCTCATGGCCGGTGACGATCTCTCTGCGTCGCAGGCGCGGGGCGCCATGGAGGAGATCATGGGCGGGCGAGCCACGCCGGCCCAAACCGCAGCTTTCATCGTGGCGCTGCGCTCCAAGGGTGAGACCACCGAGGAGATGACCGGCCTCGTGGAGGCGATGCGCGACGTGATGGTGCGCGTCGACGTGGGGGTGCCGGTCGTCGACATCGTCGGCACCGGCGGAGACGGAGCCGGCACCTTCAACATCTCCACCACGGCGGCCTTCATCGCCGCCGGGGCGGGGGCCAAGGTCGCCAAGCATGGCAACCGGGCAGCTTCCTCACAGACCGGCTCAGCCGACCTGCTCGAGGCGATGGGCTTCGATCTGGAACTCGCGCCCGAGGCGACCGCTCAGATGATCCGCGAGGCGGGCTTCGGGTTCTTCTTCGCCCCCCGCCACCACCCGGCGATGCGGCACGCCGCTCCGGTTCGGCGCGAGCTCAAGGTGCGCACGGTGTTCAACTTCCTCGGACCGCTGTGCAACCCGGCCGGGGCCCGCCGTATGACCATCGGGGTGTCCGATCCATTGATGGCAGAGCGCATGATCGGAGTGCTCGCACGCCTCGGCGCCGAGTCGGCGCTCGTGTTCTACGGAGAGGATGGACTCGACGAACTGACGACCACCGGTCCCTCCTTCATCTATCGCCTCAGGGACGGTGAGATCACTCACGCCGAGTTCACCCCCGAGGACTTCGGGGTGCCTCGGGCCTCCGCCGCAGATCTGCGCGGTGGCGGGGTGGAAGAGAACCTGGCCATCACCCGGGCCGTTCTCACTGGTGAGCCAGGGCCGAAACGGGACATCGCGTTGATCAACGCCTCAGCCGGGATCGTGGTCGCCGGCCTTGCCGACGGGTTCGCCGCCGGGATGGAGCTGGCCACCGAGTCGATCGACTCCGGACAAGCCGGCGCGGTCGCCGAGGCGGCGGTCGCCATGTCCAGGCGGTCGAGCACCGATTAATCCTTTGTGAACTCGGTGCCCCTTGCCTTCTCCTACCCCCCGGCAACAAGTAACGTCTCGCCCGTGAGACGCCTCCTGCTGCTCCTCGTCATTGCACTCGTCGCCGCGGCCTGCGGCTCGGCCGCAGATGACGTGTCCGCCCCGGCGCAATCCGCCGCCGAGCAGGACGTTCCGGCCACGGCGTCGGACACCACCGCCGGTGGGGAGGTCACCGAGCCGATCGAGGAGCCATCCGAAGCACCGCCGGCCACCACCTCTACCGACGTGCCGGCAGAAACCGTCGCCCCGCAACCCGCGTTCGACGGGCCCCCGGCGCCGGACTTCTCCATGACGCTCGCCGACGGCACCGAGTTCGTGCTGTCGGCGGAGACTCGGCCGGTGTACCTCGTCTTCTGGGCCGAGTGGTGAGGGCCCTGTAAACGGGAGTTGCCCGTTGTGGACGCCGTCGCGCAGGACTACTCACCCGACGACATCGTGTTCCTCGCCGTCGCCGGCAAATCCTCGCCGGAGAAATCGGCGCAGCGCGCCGCCGAGCTGTTCGGCGAGCGCATCACGTGGGGCTACGACGACGCGGTGTGGGAGCCCTTCGGGAGCCCCTACCAGCCGTACACCATCCTCATCACCGGCGGTGACGTCATCGTGGAGGAGTGGTACGGGCCCCGCGACGCCGATTCCCTGCGGGCGGCGGTCGATCATCTGCTTTCGGTCGGCTGACCCGCCACGCGGTCAGCGATTCGTCGGAGCCTGCTGCACCTTGCCGGTCGTCACCGACTCCACGCGGCCGCCGAGGAGCATGGTCTCCAATGAGGCCCTCGAGGAGGCGGTGGTCGACCGGACAGTCGGCGGCGCGATGCCGGCGTGGCCGACCGCCGCCATCACGGTGTCCCCTGCTAGGGCGTTTCGTAGACGCCCTCGTCGGAGCGGTACTGCTCGTCGTGACGCACCATCATCGTGTCACTGTGGAAGGCGGAGCCGTCCCACGTGCCTTCCACGACCACGCCGATCCCCTCCTGGAACAGACCCTCGGGGGCGCCGCGATGCACCACGGCGATGCTGTCCTTCCCGTCGGTGACCAGGAACCTCACTCCGGCGTCGGTGGTCTCGACCGTGCCTGACTCGACGAGTCCCCCGAGCCGGAACCGCTCGTCTGGATCATCCACCACGCCACCGACGACCTCGGTCGGCTCGTAGTAGAAGATCGACAGGTCGTTGAGGCTGGTCATGGCGAACACCAGCACGACGATGACGCCCACCGCGGGGATCACGAACCAGAGGTAGCGGCGGTTCATTCTGCGAGGACCCGGGACGCGACTCGGCTCCGGTACCACAGGTACCTGGCGTAGACGATGAGCGAGGCGTACGTGGCGACGTAACCCAACGACACCCACGCCCACTGATTGTCCGGACTCGGGTTCCAGAGGAACGGCGCAACGACGGCGGCGGCTGCCACCAGGATCCACGGGATGATCAACGCCGGTGCACGGTGCGTGGCGCGGCTGGGTGCCGCCTCGACAGTTGCAGATCCTGGAGCCACGACGGCGTCGCCGGCGACGCTGACGCCATCGTCGACGGAGCGGACCGCCGCCTCCAACCGGGACACGTGCATCCGGCGTCGCAGCAGCGCCGCATAGACCACCATGAAGGCCACCACCCCCATGATGAGCGCAGCGAACAGTGGCGGATCGATCTGGGGGTCGGCGTCCGGCCGCAACACGGTTGCCTGCTGATGGAGGCTTCGCCACCAAACCACCGAGAAGTGGACCAGGGGGATCTGAACGACGGCGAGGATGCCGAACACGGCGGATCGCTTCGCGCGTAGCTCCGGCTCGTCGATCACCCTGCGTAACGCCAGATATCCGAGGTACACGAAGAACATGACGGCCGTGAGCACGAGCCGGGCCTCCCATGTCCACCACACCAGCCACACCGGCTTGCCCCACACCATGCCGAGCAACAGCGTCAACCCGGTGAAAAACACGCCCGCTTCGGCCGACGCCGCCGCAAGCCGATCCCATCGCATGCGCCGGGTGACGAGGTAGGCCACCGAGCCCGCGAGCGTCACGAGGAACGCCAGGTAGGCCAGCCAGGCCGCGGGCACGTGCACGTACATGAGGCGGGACAGCTCGCCCTGCACCACATCGGCGGGCACGAGCAACCCGGCTGCAAGCGCAGTGCCGATGGTGCCCACGGCCGCCGTGTCGAGCCAGTGCCATCTCGCCGGCCGGAGGGTCTCGGCCGTCGTGGGGTGCTTGTGTTGCGTCGTCATTGGGCCTCCTGAAGGGGCCGCGCGGTCATCACTCCGGCGACCGCCAGCACCAGCGGCACGGTCAGCATCAACATGAGCCAGCCCACGATACTGCGACCCGACTGCAACGATTCCAGCGCCTCGGTGGCGGCGAGCAGCAACGGTACCGCCAGGGGTGCCACCAGCAGCGGCACCAGAGCGGAGCCGGCCCCCAGGTTCTCAGCGACGTGGGCGGCGAGCGTTCCCAGCAAGGCCAGCCCGATGGCAGTGAGCGGGACGATCGCCAGCAGCCAGGGCCAACCACCGAGCGCCGGATCGTAGAGGGCGAGGGCGACGATACCCACGATCACCTGGAAGCCGAATAGGAGCAGCCCGGACGCCATTGCCTGTCCGGCGAACCGGGCCGCCGGATCCAAGCCTGCCAGTGCCAAGAAATCACGCTGGGCAGGGTTGTCGGTTGCGGTGCGGCGCACTGCCACGAGGATGCCGAACAGCAGCACGACGACCCAGTACATGCCGGGTCCGATCTGACGCAACAGGGGAACGTCGGTGCCCACCGCCATCGGCACCAGTAGCAGGGCGATCGCGCCGAACGGGACAGTGATCCAGAGCACCTCTCCGGCACGCAGCTCCCGCACGAGGTCGCGGCGAGCGATGGCGAGACTCTGCGCAAACAACGATGCACTCATACCAGCCGCCCGCTCTTCAGTTCGGTGCTGCGACCGATCAAGCCGGCGACCCGATCGCGGTCGTGCGAGACCACGACGGCAGCGCCGCCCGATGTCAACGTGCGCTCCACCACCAGGTCCACCAGCGAGGCGGCCTCCTCGTCCAGCGTGTTGTACGGCTCGTCCAAGAGCAGCAGTCGGGGCGCCTGGAGCAGCACACGGGCGAATTCGGCCCGGCGTTGCATGCCGTGCGACGACCGCCCGGCGCGTCGTTCGGCAGCGCCGGCCAGACCCACCGCGGCGAGCACCTCGTGTACCCGGCCGGCGTCGTGGCCCGAGATGTCGGCGGCGAACCGGGTGTTCTCGGCCAAGGTGAGCTCGGGGTAGAGCGCCGGGGTGTGACCAATGAGGCCGATCTGGCGACGGACCCTGAAGCGATCGGCGGACGACACGTCGGCTCCCAGCACCCGCGTCGTGCCCGAGACAGGCCTGCGAAGAGTGGCGAGCACACGCAGGAGCGTGGTCTTGCCGGCTCCGTTGGGCCCGAACACGCCGATGGCCTCACCGGCATGAACGGTCAAGTCGGCGTTGCGGACGATCGTCGCCGTCCCGATACGGATCGTGACGTCCATGAGTTCGATCAGGGCTTGGTGCACGAGAGGAGTCTATGGAGGGTCGCCGTGTAAGGCCAGCCTATGCCGCCGGACCGCCGACCATGCCATCATCGCGCCGCCGGCCACCAGCCCGGCGACGTACCAGGCGGTGGGGCCGGAGCCGAGCGAGGCGCGCAGCGGTTCGGTGACGAGTCGGATTCCAGCGGCGGTGGCGAGGCCGAGGCCACCGATCACCCCCGCTGCAGGCCATGGGCCACGCTGCTTCCACAGGGCGACGACGATGGCAGCCACGGCCAGCATGCCGGCCGTGTAGAGGGCGACGGGGTGACGGGTGACGCTGCTCCCGGCTTGAGCCATGGCCCACGGCAGGTCAGACACCGTGCCCAGGCACGCCTCGCGCACCAGACAGCCGGCGTGCCATCCGGCCAGTCCCAGGAGCGCAGACGGCGCGAGCGCATCTGCGACCAGGCGGATGCCGTGCGGCCGACCCAACCATGCCGCCGTGGCCAGCGCCGCCGCGGCCGCCGGACCGGTGGCGACCCCGGCGCGGAGGATGATGAGATCCTGGGGCCGGGTCAACGGGTTGCCACCTTCGGCGACGAGTGCCCACACGCGGCCGATGACGAGACCGGCGACGATGGCGGCGATGGCCATGTCCCAGAGGTCGCCGGCGCACTCGGCGGCGGCATTGCCGCGCTTGGCCTCCCACCACAGTCCGACCCAGAGGCCGGCGACGCCGACGGCGGCGGCTCCGAGAAGCGTGAACTCCATCAGCGCTCCAGGATCTCGCTGATCTGCAAGGCGAGGGTGCGCTCATCGATGACGCCGTGGTGGAGCTTCACCAACTCGCCGCTGGGCGCGAAGAAGAAGGTGAGCGGTACGCCGCCACCTCCGCCGAGCGCATTCGGCACGTCCCCGGCCCGGTCGAAGTAGTGCTGGATCGGTTCCGACGCCCCGGAGTCGCCGAACTCGGCGATGAACGCACGGGCCCCATCCTGGCTGTCTCGCACGTTGACACCGACGAAGGCCACGTCGGCACCGAAGCGGTCATTGGCCGTCTCCAGCAGCGGCGCCTCGGAACGGCACGGGATGCACCACGAGGCCCAAACGTTGAGCACCACGGGCCGTTCGCTCGCGGCCAGCAGCGACGTCATGTGGTCGGGATCGGTGACGGGCAGTTCGGGCACGGCAGAGACATCGATCGCTCGGCCGGAACAGGCCACGGCGACG
This sequence comes from Acidimicrobiia bacterium, assembly GCA_041581135.1. GTDB lineage: Bacteria > Actinomycetota > Acidimicrobiia > Spongiisociales > UBA5794 > JBFGCM01. The sequence goes on along the minus strand of JBFGCM010000027.1, from coordinate 9,042 downwards.
AGCGCCAAGGCGAGCAGCATGGGTAGCAGGCGACGCAGCGGGTGCCTCCGGAGCCGGGGACCGCGAGTGTAGGGAGCAGATGCGGCAACGATGGTGCCGGCTACGCCGAGGCACCGCTGTAGCTGCGCACGCCGAGCCGCCACACCCATCTGGTCAGCGCGACGACCACGACGGTGAACGCCACGCCGATGGCGAACGACGTCGGCGTCAGGCGGTCGGTGAGCGACTCGGCCGGCAGTGTCACCGCGAATGCCACCGGGACGAGAAACGTGAGGGTGCCTCGCAACCACCCCGGATAGACGCTGACCGGCCAGCGCCCGGCTTGGTACACGCCGTTGAACAGCTCGAGCACGTTCTCCATGCGGATGACCTTGAACGCACCGGTGGTGATGATGAGCCAGAAGCAGTAGATCAGGATGCCACCCAACACGAGGGCGGCGCCGAAGGCGAGTGATTCCCAGATCCCCACGGCGCTGCCGAGCCGCACCACGGCGACGATGACGAGGATGGCCCCGATGAGCACGTCGACGCTGCTCCAGATGCGCACCTCCCGGACGCTCACGAGCACTTGGGAGTCAGCCGGCTTCGTGAGGGCGTAGTCGAGCGTGCCTTCTCTCACGTCGGTCATCAGGCGCCCCATGTTTGGCTGGATGAACGTCTGCACCACTCCTCCCATCAGGATGTGGACCCCCATCACGGTGAGCAGCTCGTCCGGCGACCAGCCCGCCAGATCGGAGGTGTGACTGAACACCAGCCACAGTCCGATGAGGCCGACCGCCAAGGCAAGCGTCGACTGAAACACCTGGACGAAGAAGTTCACTCGGTACTGGACCTCGTTCATCACGCCGATCCGGAAGTGAGCCCACGCCAGCCGAAGCGCACCCATCTCAGTTACCCACCGAGGCGAAGCGGCGTACCCCGACTCGCCACACCATGGCGACCACCCCGATGCCGACGACGGTCCACAGCACCTGCATGCCCAAGCCGGCGACGATCTGATCGGTCGAGAGCCGGCCGATCAGGGTCTCGATGGGGAACTGGAACGCCCACTTGAACGGGAGCCACGCGGCGATGTCCTGCACCCACTCGGGCATCAGGGACAGCGGCACCAGCCACCCCGACAGCAGCAACTCCGCAGTGAAGTAGAGCTGGAAGATCGCCTGGACTCGGGTCGTCCAGAACGTGACCATACCGAGCGCCCACAGCGCGAAGAACCGGACGAGGAACCCACCCCAGAGTGCCGGGACGAACAAGAGCACCTGGCCGACCGTCGGGTCGAGCGTCGGCCGGAACAGCAGCGTCAAGACGATGGCGATGGGTAGCCACATGACGATGACTACGAACTTCCAACCTGCGAAGTACGCCAGGTCGTGGTGGATCGGATGGATCGGCCGCAGGAGGTCGGTTGCCAACTGTCCGCGTTGGATGCGCCACTCCCAGGCGAATGGCGTGAGCACGATGTTCATGTTGCGTACCAGGGTCCACACGATGTAGTAGGCGGCAAAGTCCGGAGCGGTGAATCCGCCCACCTCGCCGCCCTGGGATTCCACCACCGTGGACCACACCACCAAGTAGATGACCGGCTCGGCCACCATGCCGATCATGTAGAAGTAGTTGGCGACGCGGTACTGGAATTGCTCCAGGATCGCCTGGCGCCCGACGCCGACGTAGAGGCGTGCCATCTCGGCGGTCCGGCTGGTCACAGGGCCTCACCCATGGTGGCGGCTGCGCCTTCCGGACCGGTCGAGAAGACCCGGTCGATGACCTCTTCGATGGGAGGGTCCTCGATGGTCAGATCGAGGATCTCCAGGTCGGTGAGGAGGCGGGCCGCAACCGCAGACGTGGCGGCGCGCGGCACCTCGACGGTCGCCTTCCCGCCCTCGCGGCTCACCTCGATGCCATACGTCCCGAGGTCCGGCGGAGCCTCCGCCATGGTGACGGTGATCGTCTTGTGCTGGGCGAACCGCTCTCCGAGGCCGCGCAGGTCGCCGTCATACAGGATCCGGCCGTGGTGGATGACCACTACCCGCTTGCAGAGTGCCACGACGTCGGCCATGTAGTGGCTCGTGAGCAGCACGGTGGCGCCGAAGCGAGCGTTGTAGTCGGCGATGAACGAGCGCAGCCGACGCTGCGCAGTCACATCGAGGCCGATGGTGGGCTCGTCCAGAAAGAGCACCTTGGGGCGGTGGAGGAGGGCCCCGACGAGCTCCATCTTCATGCGCTCGCCCAGCGACAGATTCCGTACCGGTTGATCGAGGAGATGGCCCAAGTCGAGGAGTTCGACGAATTCGTCACGAGCGGCCTCGAACTCGGCGCGGGGGATGCGATAGATGGCGCGGTTGAGCTCGAAGGAGTCCGCGGCGGGGATGTCCCATGAGAGCTGGTTCCGGTTGCCCATCACCAGCGTGATCTGTGACAAGAACTCCTTGCGGCGCAACCGTGGTTCGTACCCCAGGACATCCACCTTGCCACCGTCGGGATGGAGCAAACCGGAGAGGATCTTGAGGGTGGTGGTCTTGCCGGCGCCGTTCGGACCGAGGAAGCCCACCATCTCGCCCGGGTCGACCCGCACGGAGATACCGTCCACGGCCACGATGTCGCGGTGACGGCGCTTGACGAGGCTGCGCAGCGACGCCACCAATCCGGGCTCGCGGACCGGGACGCGATAGGTCTTCGAGAGGTCGACGACCTCGATGGCGGCGATGGGTTCCTCCTCGACTGCCCCGAGGCTAGGGGGCCTGCGGCGTGCCGGGGGCGCGCCCCAGCAGTTCGTCGATCACCAGGCCGGCGTCGATGCTGCGTTCGGCCAGGAGCACCAGCAGGTGGTACAGCACGTCGGCGGCCTCTTCGGCGACCCGCCGGTCGGTGGCGACGCCCGAGAAGTGCAGTTCGGCGGCTTCCACCACCTCGGCGGCCTCTTCGATCACCTTGGCGCTGGTGGCGGCTACGCCGCCGGCGATCAATCGGGCGGTGTACGACGACTCGACAGGCGCCGCCCGGCGACCCTCGATGGTGCGCCAGAGCTGCTCCAGCCAGCCGAATCCGACGTCGACGTCGGATTCAGCGTCTTCGTCGAAGCACGACACGGCGCCGGTGTGGCACGCCGGACCGGTCGGCACGGCTTCGACCAGGATGGCGTCGCCGTCGCAGTCGAGCCGCATCGACACCAGTCGCAACGTGTTGCCGCTCGTGGCGCCCTTGCGCCACAGCTCGTCACGAGATCGGCTCCAGAAGTGGACTTCGCCGGACGCCTCGGTGGCGGCGAGCGACTCCTGGTTCATGTAGGCGACCATCAGCACCCGCCGGGACACGGTGTCCTGCACGATGGCCGGCACCAGGCCGTCGGGGCCGAACGTGGGGGAGACGGACTCACTCATCGGCGCACGGGGAGGCCGGCGGCTTCGAGGCCCTGTTTGAGGTCGTCGATCTCCAGCTCGCCGCGGTGGAACATGCCTGCGGCCAGCACGGCGTCGGCGCGACCGGGGCGCAGCGCCTCGACGCAGTCGGCGACACCGCCGGCACCTCCCGAGGCGATCACGGGCACCGTGACCGCAGCCGAGATGGCCTCGAGCAGATCGAGGTCGTAGCCGGAGGTGGTTCCGTCGCGGTCCATAGAGGTGAGCAGGATCTCGCCGGCGCCCAGCTCCACGCCGCGCCGTGCCCACTCCACGGCATCCAGACCGGTCGGGGTGCGGCCTCCGTGGGTGTAGACCTCCCAGGAACCGTCGCCCTTCGCCCGGGCGTCGATCGCCAGCACCACACACTGGGAGCCGAACGTCTCTGCGCAGGCCCGGAGCAGCTCGGGTTGCTCGACGGCGGCGGTGTTCACCGACACCTTGTCCGCCCCGGCCCGCAGCACCGCTCGCATGTCGTCCGGGCTGCGCACGCCCCCGCCCACAGTCAGCGGCACGAACACGTTCTCGGCGGTGCGGTGCACGATGTCGAGCAGGATGTCGCGTTCCTCGTGGGAGGCGGTGATGTCCAGGAACACGATCTCGTCGGCACCTTCGGCGGCGTAGCGAGCCGCCAGTTCCACGGGATCACCGGAGTCGACCAAGTCGACGAACTTCACTCCCTTCACCACTCGGCCATTGGCGACGTCGAGGCAGGGGATGACTCGCTTACGCAGCACGGGTCGTCTCAGCCACGAAGTTGGCGAGCAGTCTGAGCCCTGCCTCGCCGCTGCGCTCGGGGTGGAACTGCACGCCGACGAGGTTGCCGGAGCGCACCGCGGCCACGAAGGGCTCTCCGTAGTCGACTGTTGCCGCAGTCACTGTGTCGTCCAGCGGGTCCGGTGCGAAGGAGTGCACGAAGTAGAACGGGGTGCCGGCATCGATGCCGGCGAACACCGGGTCGCGATCCCCCTTCCAGGCCACGTCGTTCCAGCCGATGTGGGGTAGGCGGGGCGTCCGGCGCAACCGGCGGACGGTGCCGGCGACCATGCCGAGGCACGGCCCGTTGTCCTCCTCGGACTCGTCGAAGAACAGCTGGAGTCCCACACAGATGCCGAGCAGGGGGAGATGCCAGTCCTTGATGGCGCCGACCAGGTCTCGAGCGTGGAGCCGCTGCATGGCGGCGCCGGTGGCGCCGACACCCGGCAGCACCAGGGCGGCGACACCGGCCAGATCGCCGGGCTGTTCGACGATCTTCACCCGGGCACCACCTGCAGTGAGTCCCTGGGCGATCGACACCAGATTCCCGGCACCGTGGTCCACCACCCCGATCGGCGCACCCGTCAGGACGAGGTTCCCTTCGTGGAGGCGATGCCGGCGCGGCGCGGATCCACTTCCACCGCCCGCCGCAGTGCCAGTGCCAGCGCCTTGAACGCCGCCTCGGCGACGTGGTGATCGTTGCGACCGGTGGCCGTGACGTGCAACGTTGCCCCCGCTGTGCGAGCGAACGCCTCGAGGGCGTGCGGGATCATCTGCGTGCCGAGGGCGCCGATGCGGTCTGCGGTCAGCTCCAGGTCGATCACCGCATACGGCCGGCCGCCGATGTCGATGGTGACGGTCGCCAGCGCCTCATCCATCGGCACGGAGGCGGTGCCAAACCGCGTGATGCCGGACCGATCGCCGAGCGCCTCGGCGAAGGCCTGACCGAGCACCAGCGCAGTGTCCTCGACGGTGTGGTGCTCGTCGACCTCCAGGTCGCCGATGGTCTCGACGGTGAGGTCGAACAGGCCATGATGGGTGAGGCTCTGCAAGAGGTGGTCGTAGAAGCCGACCCCGGTACTGATCGCGGCCGCGCCACTTCCGTCCAGGGTCAGCTCGAGCCGGACCTCGGTCTCGAGCGTCTTGCGCTCTACCCGTGCGACACGGGGCGCCACGTTGCTCATCCGTCCTCCTCATCCTCGAAGCGGACGTCGACGCTCAGCCGGTGGGCGCCGAGCCCCTCGGCGTCGGCCAAGGCCGTGATGATCGGCCGCAGGGTGGAGAGCCCCTCCTTGGTGAGGTGCTGTTCCTGGCGCCATGATCCGAAGTCGTCGAGCGACAGCGGCCCGTAGGCGGCAGCCAGGCCGCCCGTGGGGAGGATGTGGTTGGCGCCAGTGGCGTAGTCGCCGGCAGACTCCGGCGCCCATGGGCCCAAGAACACCGAGCCGGCCGATGGGATGCGGGCGGCGTCACGGGCCGGATCGTCCGTGTGCAATGTGAGGTGCTCCGGGGCGAAGTCGTTGGCGAACTGGACGGCCTCGTCGATGGAGCCGGCGATGGCGATGAGGCCGTGCTCGACGAGCGCCGTCAGGATGACGCCTTCGCGAGTGAGCCCGTGCACCAACCGCTCCAGCTGGTCCATCACCGGGGGCACCAGCCCCGGTTCGGTGGTCACGAGCACGATGGGGGAGTCGGGGCCGTGCTCGGCTTGGCACATCATGTCGGCGGCGATGATCCGCGGGTCGGCGGTGGCGTCGGCGAGGATCAACGCCTCGGACGGGCCGGCAGGCAGGTCCACCGCAACGTCACCGAAGACAGCCAGCTTCGCGGCTGTCACCCATGCGTTCCCGGGTCCGACGATCTTCTGGACCGGTTCGACGTGCTCGGTTCCGTACGCCAGTGCCCCGATCGCCTGGGCGCCGCCGGCGACGTAGAACTCCTCGATGCCGAGCAACGCTGCGGCACCCAGCACGGCCTCGGAGACCTCGCCGTCGTCGTCGGCGGGGCTGATGACGGCGATCTGCTCGACGCCGGCGACGATGGCAGGGATGACCGCCATCAGCAGCGACGACGGGTAGGCGGCCTTTCCGCCGGGCACGTACACCCCGACGCGTCGCAGTGGTGACCAGCGGCGGGTGACCGTGACGCCCGGAGCCACGTCGACGGTCGTGTCGACCGGTCGTTGCGCCTCGTGGCAGGTTTTGATGTGGGCGGCGGCCTGATGGAGCGCGGTGAGCAGCTCCTGCGGCAGCGACTCCAATGCGGACTTGAGGTCCGTGTCCGACACGGCGAAACGCTGCATCGGCAGGCCGCCCCCGAAGCGGTGGTTCGCTTCATGGACGGCGGCCTCACCCTCACGCCGCACCGAGTCGACGATCTCGGCCGCCTGTCGCCGTACGTCTTTGTCTGGCACCGGCGAGCGCCTCACCAGCGCGGCGCGTTCGGTGGGGTAGAGGTCGGCGAGCCGGATCGTTCGGATGTTCATGGGATCAACTGTTCTATCGGGAGTACCAGTATGCCCGACGCGCCGGCCTGGGAGAGTCTGGGAAGCAGTGACCACAGATCGCCGGCGTCGACCACGCTGTGGACGGCCACCATGTCCTCACCCGCCGGGCCGGCATGAGCGAGTGGCACCACCGACGGCGCGTCGATCCCGGGAATCAGCTCGTCGATCTGTGCGACCCGATCGGCAGGGGTGTTGAGCAGCAGATACCGCTTGCGCCGCCCGGCCACGACGGCCCGGATCATCGTGGTGAGCTGGGCGACGGTCTCCTCGGCGTCTGCTCGCGTCCGGCCGGAGACGAGGACGGCCTGGGATTCCAGCAACGTGACCACGGGTCGCAGCCCGTTGACCATCATCGTGCTCCCCGACGACACGAGATCGACGATGGCGTCTGCGACGTCCAGCTTGGGTGCGACCTCCACGGAGCCCCGAAGAGCGATGGTCTGCACCTCGATGCCCTTGGATTCGAAGAACCGGCTCGTGATCTGCGGGTGCGAGGTGGCGACCCGGAGGCCGGTGAAATCTGACGGGTCCGTGTACGGCGTGTCGTTGGGCACGGCGCCGGCGAGTCGGCAATGGCCGTATCCGAGTTCCACCAAGACGTCGAGGTCGACCCCGCTCTCGGCGAGTACGTCGAGCCCGGTGATCCCGACATCGGCGACGCCGTCGTCGACCAGCTCGACCACGTCCTCGGTGCGGACGAACAACAGCTCGATGGGCACGTTCCGTGCCGGCACGGTGAGGGCGCGCAGTGTGGATTCGAACTGGATTCCGGCGTCATGGAGCAGGCGCGCCGTCGGCTCCTCGAGCCGCCCTTTGTTCGGGACCGCCAAACGCACGCGTGGCGCCGCGGCATCGTGGGTCATGTGTCGTCTCCGGCACGTTCGAGCGCGGCAACGTAGCCACCGGTGCCGTGCTGGAGCCATTGGTTGATGCGGGTGATCGTGGCGGTGGACACGCCGAGCTCCTCGGCGATCTCGCGGTAGTGCTTGCCTTTGGCCAGGCGGCGCACAACGGCCCAGCGTTGCGCCATGTCCTCCAGCTCCCGCAGCGTGCAGAGGTCGCGGAAGAAGGCTTCGGCGGCGCTCCGGTCGGGGAGCGCGAGGATGGCGTCGAACAGCGAGGTGGTGGCGTCGCTGCGCCAGTCTTCGCCGGCCATGGGGATGGTCATTGGATCCTTGGTCGAGAGTCGCCGCTTGCGAGTTGGCGTGTTGGTCTAGTAGCGTTTTAGCACAGTAGCACAGTTGCACGCAAGAGCAAACAGCCTGGAGACACCATGAGCACACCGCCGGCACCATCGGGGTTCCTCGTGGTACCCGCCGTCGATGTGTTGGGAGGCGCGGTGGTGCGGCTCCGGCAGGGCGATTTCGCCCAGGTGACCGCGTACGCCGCCGATCCCATCGCCGCAGTACGCGGCTGGACCGACGCCGGCGCCCGGCTGGTCCACGTCGTCGACCTCGAAGGCGCCCGCCACGGCCAACCCGATCGCATGCTGTGGGCTGCCCTCGGTTCCAGCGGCGCCGTCGTCCAGCTCGGTGGCGGCATTCGCACCGTGGAGGCCGCTACTTCCGCCATGGCCGCCGGGATCGCCCGCGTGGTCGTGGGCACGGCCGCGGTGTGGAATCCCTCCGTGCTGGCACAGATGGTCGAGCAGCTCGGCACTGATCGGGTCGTGGTGGCGATAGACGTCAGAGACGGCCTCGCCAGCGGTTCCGGCTGGGAGGGCGACGGGCGCCCGGTCGTCGAAGTGGTCGGCGACGTCGCCGCTGCCGGCATACGGCATGCGTTCGTCACCGGGATCGCCCGCGACGGCACCATGGCCGGCCCCGACCTCGAGCTGATGGCCGAAGTGGCGTCTGCGGCGCCGGACGTGTCCGTCCTGGCGTCCGGCGGTGTCGGCTCACTCGACGATCTGGTGGACATCGCCAAGGCCGGGTTTGCCGGCGCCATCATCGGACGCGCCCTCTACGAGGGTCGTTTCACCCTCGCAGAGGCGCTGGCTGCGGTCGGCTGAGGTCAGTCCTCCCGTGCAACGAACATCAGCCCGACGATGGTCAGCAGCAGGCTGAGCATCGACACCCGGCCCGGACGCGGTTGACGCCGCACGCGGGCCCGAACCCGATGGGCGAGTGCCACGGAGCGGCCACCCAGCGCCACGACGGCTCCGGCGGCGGTGCGTGCCCGTCGCGACACGCCGAGGCTGACGGTCTGCGTCCAACCCGGACCCGAGCCGTTGCCGGCTGCGCTGGGCGCCGGTCGACGTGTCAGCGCCACGGCACCGAGGCCCAGTGCCACCATGAGGAACCCGATGGCGCCGAGGCTGTCGGAGTTCTGACCGGTGATCGGGAGCGTGGTGTCGGTCACGACCAACCTGAACCCGAAGTCGGC